>JBDTVC010000165.1:0-10955 GCA_040007475.1 Burkholderiales bacterium | reverse complement strand
TCATCGAGACGCCGAACAGCATGCAGATCGAGAACAGGAAGTTGCCGAAGAAGGACTCGAAGAACAGCAGCCAGCGATCATGCGTGTTCAACCGCGCCTCCCCGGGCGTGCGTCTGACCCAGCCGGCCATCGCAATGGCGCCGATGCCGAAGCGCAGCCACGCCAGCAGGAAGATCGGGAACACGAGCACGAGCACCTTGGACAGACCGACATAGCTGCCGACCAGGGCCATGCTCGCGCTCAGCGCCAGGTACGCGACCCAATGGGTGGCTGCCATCCTTCAGAAGGTCGCTGCGTAGCGGTCGAGTTCCCAGGCGCTCACGTGGCGCGCATAGGCGATCCATTCATCGCGCTTCAGGCGCACGAACTCTCGGTGCAGCGTGGCACCCAGCGTCTGGCGCATCAATTCGCTCGCCTCCAGCGCGTCGATTGCGGCCTCGAGCGATTGGGGCAGCAGCGCGATGCCACGTTCGCGGATCGCCGCCAGCGACAACGCGAACAGGTCGTCCATGCACGCCGGCCCGGGGTCAAGCTCGCGGTCGATGCCGTCGAGCCCCGCGGCGATCAGCGCCGCGGTCGCGAGGTACGGGTTGGCCGCGGCATCGGGCACGCGCCACTCGAAGCGGCCGGGCAGGGTGCGGACCATCGCGGTGCGGTTGTTCGGGCCGTGCGCCACATAGGCCGGCGCCCAGCTCGTGCCCGAGAGGGATTCGCCGACGACAAGCCGCTTGTACGAGTTGACCGTCGGCGCGGCCAGCGCGCACAGCGGGGCTGCGTGATGCAGCACACCGGCCATGAACCGGCGACCCAGCAACGACAGATCGCCGTGGCCATCATCGAACAGGCAGCGAGCACCCTCCCACAGCGACACGTGAAAGTGCAGCCCGCTGCCCGGCTGGTTCGCGAACGGCTTGGGCATCATCGAGAACACCGCACCGTGCAATTCGGCGATCGCGTGGGCCGCCTGCTTGAACAGCATCAGGTGGTCGGCACTCGCGAGCGCGTCGGCGTGCCGGAAGTTGACCTCGTACTGGCCGTGCGCGTCCTCATGGTCGAGCTGCAGCACGTCGAGCCCGCAGCCCTGCAGCGCCGTGTGCAGCGCGCGCAGGAACGGCGCCTGGCGCGGCAGGCTCTTGAGGTCGTAGCTGGGCTTGTCGAGCCGGTCGCACGTGTCGAACGGGTGCCAGCCGGTGGCATCTTGCTGCAGCAGGAAGAACTCGGGTTCGATGCCGGTCTGCAGCGTCCAACCCTTCTCGGCCAGGCGCGCCACGGCCCGCCTGAGCACCTGTCGCGGGCAGGCGTCGAACGGGGCGCCGTCGACGAACCCGTCGCCGACGATGCGTGCGTAGCCGGGCATCCAGGGCAGGGCCTGCGCGGTGGTCGCATCACCACGCGCGTAGTACTCGGAACGCGCGCCGCTGCGGCCCAGCCCCGTCCCGGCGATCGACGGGCCGGCGAAACCGGCGCCGACCTTCATCACGTCATCGAGGTGCTCCAGCGGCACCCACTTGCCCTTGGCCACGCCGTGCACATCGGTGAACTGGACGAGCAAAGTGTGCACGCCCTGGTCAGCGAGCCGCTGTTGGAGATCAGCTGTCAATGCGGATCCAGGTCGTCTTCAGCTCGGTGTACTTGTCGAACGCGTGCAGCGACTTGTCGCGGCCATTGCCGCTCTGCTTGAAGCCGCCGAAGGGCACGGTGATGTCGTCTTCGTCGTACTGGTTGACGTGCACGGTGCCCGCATGCAGCGCGCGGGCGACGCGGTGGGCGCGGTTGATGTTGTCGCTCCAGACGCTCGCCTGCAGGCCGTAGGGGCTGTCGTTGGCTTGTCGCACGGCATCGGCCTCGTCCTTGAAGCGGATCACCGACAGCACCGGCCCGAAGATCTCTTCGCGCGCGATCTTCATCTGGTTCGTCACGCCATCGAACACCGTGGGCTCCACGTAGTAGCCGCCGGTCTCGCGCCGCACGCGCTGGCCGCCTGAGAGGAGACGCGCGCCTTCGCCACGACCGGCCTCGATGTAGCCGAGCACGGCTTCCATCTGCGTCTGGTCGACCAGCGCGCCGAGCTCCGCCGTGCCGCCCAGCGGATCGCCGGGCTGGTACTTGGGGGCTTCGGCTTTGATGATCGCGGTGAACTCGTCGGCGACCCGCTCATGCACGAACACGCGCGACGGCGCATTGCAGCTCTCGCCCTGATTGAAGAACAGGCTGCCGGCGGCCGTCTTCGCAGCGCGTGCGACATCGGCGAAGTCATCGAACACGACGAAGGCCGACTTGCCGCCGAGCTCGTTGTAGACGCGCTTCAAGTTGCTGCGGCCCGCGTACTCGAGCATCTTGCGGCCCACGCGCGTGCTGCCGGTGAAGCCGATCGCGTCCACATCCATGTGCAGCGCAAGCGCTTCGCCCGCCTCGTGGCCGTAGCCGGGAACGACGTTGAACACGCCTGGCGGCAGGCCGGCATCGAGCGCGAGTTCGGCCAGGCGGAGCGCCGTCAGCGGTGACTTCTCGCTCGGCTTGAGCACCACGCTGTTGCCGGTGGCCAGCGCCGGCCCGAGCTTCCACGCGGCCATGATCATCGGGTAGTTCCAGGGCACGACGGCACCGATCACGCCCATCGGCTCGCGCGTGATCAGCGCGAGTGCGCTGTCTGCGGTGGGCGCGATCTCGTCGTAGACCTTGTCGATCGCCTCGCCGTACCAGGCGATGCAACGCGCGGCGGCGCCCACGTCGACCGCGAGGCTGTACTGGATCGGCTTGCCCATGTCGAGCGTTTCGAGCAGCGCGAGTTCCTCGCGTGCGGCGAGGATCTTCTCGGCGAAGCGCTGCATCACCTTCTTGCGCGCAGCAGGCGACTGGCCCGACCAGCGACGGTCGCCGAACGCCGCGCGCGCGGCCGAGACCGCGGCATCGACATCGGCGGCGCGGCCGCGTGCGACCGGCGTCAGCACGCGCCCGTCGATCGGCGACGTGCAATCGAAGGTCTCGCCAGCGAGCGCTGCCGTGCGCTCGCCGTTGATGAGCGCGCGGCCGTCGAACCGCAAGGCGGCGGCCCGCACGTGCCAGTCGATCGCAGCCATCAGAACGACACGACGACCGAAGCGCCGAGCAGCGAGTTGCTCTTGCGGAAGCTGCCGTCCTTCGTGTCGAGGAAGACCGGCAGGTTGGCGCGGTCCATGCGGTACTCGGCTTTCAGCGTGGTGTTGGGCGTCAGCAGGTAGTTGACGCCCAGGGCCAGCGCATAGCGGTTCGCACCCTTGTCGCAGCCGTCGACCCAGCCGGTCGTCGTGCAGCCGAGGTTGCCGTCCGGCCCGATGCCATTGCGGCCGTCTTCGCTCGAGTACTGCAGCAGGCCGCCGCCGTTCTTGTGGTTGTCGATGTAGTCGAAGCGGGCAACCGCCTCCCAGCGCGGGATGAACTTGTAGGCCGCCAATGCCGAGACACCCCACCACTGAGAATCGCGCAGCGTGCCGTCCGAGGCCGGAACGATCGACGCGTTCTTCTGCCGGCCGAAGCCGACCTGGCCCTGCAGCGTCAGATCGCCGCGGGTGAAGTAGGCATCGAACTCGAACAGATCCAGGCGGCTGTCTGGCGCCGAGCCGCTGGGGTCGGCAGCCGCCGCGGCGGCACTAAAGTTTGCGGCCTTGCCGTGCACGCCCGCAAAACCGAAGCCGTTGAACTCGCCCTTCGAGTAGTCGACACGGTACGCGATCACCGGTGCCTTGCGATCGGCCGGCTGCTTGGTGGTGTTGTAGTTGGCGAGCACCGCCTTCACGTCCCACTTGCCGCGGATGATCTCCATGCCGGCACCGGTGTACGCAGTCGGTTCAGTGAAGTCGAGCAGCAGGCCGCGAGTGACGAGCTTGGTGGTCGTCGGTTGCGTGTACTCGTAGCCCGACCAGTCGGGGATCTGCCCGGCGATCAGGCGCGTCTGCAGGTCGCCGAGCGGGACTGACACCGAGGCTTCGTGGACGATGCTGTTGCCACTGGAGTCGGCGATCGAGCCGGCGCCGCGGTTGGGCATCAGCGTCAGGCGCCACTTGGTGCCGCCTTCCATTTCCTTCTGGAAGTCGATCGCCGCGGTGCCGAAGTAGCTGTTGTCGTAGTTGTAGCCGTCGTCCGAGACGCGGTTCAGGAACTGGAAGCCGGCGCGGTGCTGGCGCTGGTTGAAGATGTAGGCCGGGTCGAAGAAGCCGCTGATCTTCAAGCCTTTCAGGCCCTGCGACTCGATCGCGTCCTCGAGACCTTCGGTCTTGACGCCGACGCGGCTCAGATCCTGCTGCTGCGCGGGCGTCATGCCCCATTGCTTGTCGCCATCGGCGGGCTTCTCGCCGAGCTTCTTCTCGAGCTCGCCGACGCGGTCCTTCAATGCCTTCAGTTCCTTCAACAACTCGTCATTCGACTGCGCGAACGAGGCGCCAGGGTAGGCGGCGGCGAGGGCGAGGGCCAATGCGGCGGGCTTCCAGAGATTCATGAGGTCTGCTCCTGTGGTTGTGGGTTCAGCCATCGTCGCGCTGTGCCTGCGCGATGGCATTGGCGCGCTCGCGCTCGGCGCGGGCGATGAGGTAACTGGCGACGACGGTGCCGATCGCAACGATCGTGATGATCACGGTAGCGACCGCGTTCACACTGGGGTTCAGGCCCAGGCGCGCGCGCGAGAAGATCACCAGCGGCATCGTCGTCGACCCGGGGCCGTTGAGAAAGGCCGAGAGCACGACATCGTCGAGCGAGAGCGTGAAGGTCAGCAGCCAGGCCGACATCAGTGCCTGCGCGATCATCGGCAGCGTGACGAGCGTGAACACCTGGAACGGCTTGGCGCCGAGGTCCATCGCGGCCTCTTCGAGCTGCGGGTTCAGGCCCTGCAGCCGCGCCTGCACGACAACGGTGGCGTACGCCATGCCGAGCAGCAGGTGGCCGAACCAGATCGTCATCGCGCCACGCTCGGGGAAGCCGAGCGCCTTCTGCACCGAGACCAGCATCAGCAGCAGTGACAGGCCGATGATGACCTCGGGCATCACGAGCGGCGCATTCACCATGCCGCTGAACAGCGTGCGGCCGGTGAAGCGGCGGTACTTGACGAGCGCGAACGCGGCCAGCGTCCCCAGCACCAGCGAGCTTGTCGCCGTGAAGAACGCGATCTTCAGCGACAGCCACAGCCCGCCGAGCATCTCGGCGTCACTGGCGAGCTTGACGTACCACTTCAGCGTGAAGCCCTTCCAGAGGTTCGGGATCGGCGAGTCGTTGAACGAGTAGACGATGAGCGCGACGATCGGCAGGTAGAGGAACACGTAGGTCGCACCCAGCCAGCCACGACCGAAGCCGCGCGCGAAGCCGGCGCTGAAGGGCGTGGCCTTCTTCGCGATCGACGTGCCGCTCATTTCGCGTTCTCCTGCGCTTCGGCCTGGTAGCGGTTGAAGACCGCGAGCGGCACGATGATCAGGAGGATCATCACGACGGCGACGGTCGAGGCCATCGGCCAGTCGTTGTTGCTGAAAAACTCGTCCCAGAGCACGCGGCCGATCATCAGCGTCTGCGGGCCGCCGAGCAGCTCGGGGATCACGAACTCGCCGACGCAGGGGATGAAAACCAGCATCGAGCCGGCGATGATGCCGGCCTTGGACAGCGGCACGGTGATGAGCCAGAACGCCTTCAAGGGCGTGGCGCCCAGATCGGATGCGGCCTCGAGCAGGCGCAGGTCCATCTTCGCGAGGTTGGAATACAGCGGCAGGATCATGAACGGCAGGTAGGTGTAGACCATGCCGATCACGAGCGAGAACGGCGTGTTCATCAGCTTGCCGGGTGCAGCGATGATCTCGAAGTAAGCGAGCGTCTGGTCGAGGTGCAGCGCGGTCACCACGTGCCAGACCCAGCCGTTCTCGTCCAGCAGGCCCTTCCACGCGTAGACGCGCAGCAGGAACGACGTCCAGAACGGCAGCATCACGAGCATCAGCAGCGCCGGCTGGATCGTCGCCTTCGCGCGCGCCATGAAGTACGAGAACGGGTAGCCGATCGCGAGGCAGAAGAAGGTCGTGATCGCGGCGTACTTGATGCTGGACCAGTAGGTCTTCCAGTAGAGATCGTCCTGCGTCAGCGAGTAGTAGGTGTTGCCGCGCAGCGTGAGCTGCACGGCGCCGTCCTTGACGGTCAGGATGTCGTTGACGCTGACGTTGCCCATCTCGGAGACGCTGATCTTCAGCACCACCAGAAACGGCACGAGGAAGAACACGACGAGCCACACGAACGGCACGCCGATGACCGCGTTGCGGCCGCGCCGGAACCAGGCGGTGAGCGAGTTCATTGTTGCCCCCTGCGGCACTGCGTGCCGGTCCCCCCGAGGGGGAGCGGGCGCCTTGGGAACGGCCCGGCGGCGCTCATTGCGTCAACACCACTTGCGCCGTCGCCGACCACGAGGCCCAGGCCGTGTCGCCCCAGGTCAGCTGGTCGTCGCGGTGGCGGGTCGCGTTGCTCTGGCTGATCTTCAGCGTCGCGCCGCTCGCGAGCGAGAGGTGGTAGACGGTGAAGGCACCGAAGTAGGCCATGTCCTTGACCGTGCCCTGCACGCGGTTGTGCGGGGCGTTCCCGTCAGCGGGCATCTCGCGCTGCAGTGCGATCTTCTCGGGCCGCACGGCCACGCTCAGGCTCATGCCTTCGTTGCCGGTGATGCCGTGGCCGACGTAGTGCGTGCAGTCGGTGCACTGGATCACGACGTGATCTGGTTCGTCGGTGGCCAGCGTGCCGTCCATCAGGTTGACGTTGCCGATGAAGTCGGCGACGAAGCGCGTGGCCGGCGTCTCGTAGATCTCGCTCGGCGGGCCGACCTGCAGGATGCGGCCCTCGCTCATCACCGCGATGCGCGAGGCCATCGTCATCGCCTCTTCCTGGTCGTGCGTGACCATCACGCAGGTCACGCCGACCTCCTCGATGATGTTGACGAGCTCGATCTGGGTCTCTTCGCGCAGTTTCTTGTCGAGCGCGCCGAGCGGCTCGTCGAGCAGCATCAGCTGCGGGCGCTTCGCGAGGCTGCGCGCGAGCGCGACGCGTTGCTGCTGGCCGCCCGAGAGCTGGTGCGGCTTGCGCTTGGCATACTTGCCGAGCTGCACCAGCTTCAACATCGCTTCGACGCGCTCGGCGACCTTGTCGGCCGGCATCGCATCGCGCCGCAGCCCGAACGCGATGTTGTCCCACACCGTCAGGTGCGGGAACAGCGCGTAGGACTGGAACATCATGTTGATCGGCCGCTCGTACGGCGGCATGCCGGCCAGATCCTGGCCGTTCAGGATGATGCGGCCGCTGGTCGGCGTCTCGAAGCCCGCCAGCATTCGCAGCAGCGTCGTCTTGCCACAGCCCGACGAGCCGAGCAGCGCGAAGATCTCGCCCTTGGCGATGTCGAGGCTGACGTTGTTCACGGCCTTGTAGCCGCTGAAGTCCTTGACCACGTCCTGGATCTGCAGGTACGAGGCGGCGGCTTTCGCCGTGGTGGTGTCGCTCGCAGCCATCGCGGCGCTCAGAGGCCGGTCTTGAACGAGGTGTACAGGCGCGTCATCGTGCGCCGGATGTCGTTGTTCAGCGCGTCGGGCACGGCCATCTTCTTCATGTCGGCATCGCTGACGAACACGGTCGGGTTGTTCGCGATCTCCGGCTTCACGAACTTCCTGGATTCCTTGTTCGGATTCGCGTAGAACACCTTGTTGGTCAGGCCGGCAGCGACTTCGGGGCGGGCGATGTAGTTGATCCACTTCAGTGCGTTGTTGGGGTGGGGCGCATCGGTCGGGATCGCCATCGTGTCGAAGAACAGCACGCCGCCGACGCTGGGGATCAGTGCTTCGATCTTCTGGCCGGTCTTGCCGTCGAGCGCGCGCTGCTTGGCGATGTTGATGTCGCCGGACCAGCCGAGCGCCACGCAGATCGAGCCGCTGGCCATGTCGTTGATGTAGCCCGACGAGCTGAACAGCGTGACGTTCGGGCGGATCGACTTCAACAGTGGCGCGACGCCGCTGTAGTCGGCCTGATTGCGGCTGAACGCCGGCTTGCCGAGGTAGTGCAGGGCGGCCGGGATGATGTCGGTCGGCGAATCGAGGAAGGAAACGCCGCAGGACTTGAGCTTGGAGATGTACTCGGGCTTGAAGACCAGATCCCACGCATTGGCGGGCATCGGCATGCTGCCCAGCGCAGCCTTGACCTTGTCAACGTTGATGCCCACCGTGGTGTAGCCCCACAGCCAGTTGACGAGGTACTGGTTGCCCGGGTCGAGCGCGGCGAGCTGCGCCTGCACGATCGGGTCCATGTTCTTCAGGTTGGGCAGCTGTGCCTTGTCGAGCTTGCGCAGCAGGCCACCGTCGGCCTGGATCTTGGCCCAGTACGACGAGGGCACGACGATGTCGTAGCCGGTCTTGCCCGCCACCAGCTTGGCGTGCAGGATCTCGTTGCTGTCGAATACGTCGTAGCGGACCTTGATGCCGGTCTCCTTCTCGAAGTTGGCGATCGTGTCGTCGGCGATGTAGTCGGACCAGTTGTAGATGTTCAGCACCTTCTCTTCTTCCTGCGCTCGCGCCGGTCCGGCGAAGAGCAGCGCGGACGCTGCCGTGATCGAGGCCAGGGAGAGCAGCGCGTTGAACATCCGTTTCATGATCGTGTCCTTGTCAGAAGAGTGAGAGCGAATTCGGTTTGATCCGCGGGCAGTCTAGCCAGCGAATGCACAGTGGCTGCTACAGGCAAACCCCGTGCCACGTGCTCAGAGCCAGCCGTTGCGTGTGGCGTCGCCGAGGGTCAGGTCGAGGCAGCGGCGGATCAGCGCCATCATCTCGTCGATCTGCGCACGCGTGATCACCAGCGGCGGCGCGACGATCATGCGGTCGCCGACGGCGCGCATGATCAGCCCGTTGCCGAAGCAGTGACCACGGCAGGTCATGCCGACTTCGAGCGCACCGTCGAACGGCGCGCCCTTGGCCTTGTCCTTCACGAGCTGCACCGCGCCCATCAGACCGCAGGTCTGCACCTCGCCGACGAGCGGGTGATCGGCCAGCGTCGCGAACTGCTGCGCCAGGTAGGGACCGGTGTCGTCGTGCACCCTGGCGACGATGCCGTCGCGCTGCAACAGCCGGATGTTGGCAACGGCCACGGCACAGGCGACCGGGTGGCCGGAGTAGGTGTAGCCGTGGTTGAACTCGCCGCCTTGATCGATCATCACCTTGGCGACGCGCTCGCCGACCATCACGCCGCCGAGCGGGATGTAGCCCGAGGTCACGCCCTTCGCGAAGGTCATCAGGTCGGGCTTGAAGCCGAAACGCTCGCAGCCGAACCAGTGGCCGGTGCGGCCGAAGCCGCAGATGACTTCGTCCGAGACGAGCAACACGCCGTACTTGTCACAGATGCGCTGGATCTCGGGCCAGTAGGTCTCGGGCGGCACGATCACGCCACCGGCGCCTTGCACCGGCTCGCCGATGAAGGCGGCGACCTTGTCGGCGCCGATCTCGAGGATCTTGGCCTCGAGCCAGCCCGCGGCCTTGAGCCCGAACTCGTCGCGGCTCAAGCCCTGACCGAGCTCGAACCAGAACGGCTGCTCGATGTGCGTGATGCCCGGGATCGGCAGCCCGCCCTGCGCGTGCATGCCGCTCATGCCGCCAAGCGAGGCGCCGGCCATCGTCGAGCCGTGGTACGCGTTGTTGCGGCTGATGATCACCGTTCGCTCGGGCTGGCCGAGCACATCCCAGTAGCGGCGCACCATGCGCACGACGGTGTCGTTGCCCTCCGAGCCCGAGCCCGAGTAGAAGACGTGCTGGAACTGCGGCGGCGTCACGTCGGCGAGCAGCTCGGCCAGCTCGATCGCCGGCGGCGTCGCGGTCTGGAAGAAGCTGTTGTAGAAGGGCAGCTCGGTCATCTGCCTTGTCGCCGCGTCGATCAGCTCCTTGCGGCCATAGCCGACGTTGACGCACCACAGGCCCGACATCGCGTCGAGGATCTTGTGGCCGTCGCTGTCCCACAGGTAGATGTTGTCGGCCTTGGTGATGACGCGCGAGCCCTTGCTCGCGAGTGACTTGAAGTCGGTGAACGGGTGCAGGTAGTGGGCAGCGTCGGCGGCCTGCCACTGCTGCGTCGTGCGCGTCGTCGGGGTGTTCTTCAGGATGGCGTTCATGGGTTTCTCCGGGTTCAGACGTGCAGCAGCAGATGCTCGCGCTCCCACGGCGAGATCACCTTCATGAACTCGTCATGCTCGATCTCCTTGACCTCGGAGTACACGGTGATGAACTCCTTGCCGAGCACGTCGTGCAGGTCCTTCTCGTCGGCGAGCGAGCCGAGTGCCTCGCTCAGCGATCGCGGCAGCCCGAACGCGGACAGGTAGGCGTCACCCTTGCACTCGGGCGCCGGCTCGATCCTGTTCTTCATGCCGAGGTAACCGCAGGCCAGCGTTGCGGCCAGTGCGACGTAGGGGTTCGCGTCGGAGCCGATCACGCGGTTTTCGACGCGACGCGAGGCTGCGTTCGCAACTGGCGAACGGATGCCGACCGTCCGGTTGTCGGTGCCCCACTCGATGTTGATCGGCGCCGCCTTGCCGCGCACCAGCCGGCGGTACGAGTTGACGTAGGGCGCGTAGAGCGCCATGGCCGCCGGCGTGTACTTCTGCAAGCCTCCGATGTACCAGTAGAACTCCTTGCTCGGCGAGCCGTCTTCATTGCTGAAGATGTTCTTGCCGGTGAGCTTGTTGACGATGCTCTGGTGCACGTGCATCGCGCTGCCCGGCTCGCCGGCGATCGGCTTGGCCATGAAGGTGGCGAACATGTCGTGGCGCATCGCCGCCTCGCGCAAGGTGCGCTTGAAGAAGAACACTTCGTCGGCCAACCCGAGCGGATGGGCATGGAAGAAGTTGATCTCCATCTGGCCCGCGCCGACTTCGTGGATCAGTGTGTCGACGTTCAGCTCCATCTTCTCGCAGTAGTCGTAGACGTCCTCGAAGAGCG
>JBDTVC010000164.1:0-10994 GCA_040007475.1 Burkholderiales bacterium | reverse complement strand
ATCTTGCCATCGGGCTGGATCGCGACCGCCAGCGCTTCTTCGGTGCGCAGGCCGCTGCCCATATCGGTCGTGACCTTGCCGTCGATGCCGAAGCCGGTGTCGAGGCTGCCGTCGGCGTTGAAGCGCGCGAGCACGAAGTCGACGAAGGTGCCGCCGACCATGACGATCTTGCCGTCGGCCTGAAGGGCCATTGCGGAACGGTCGCCACCGAAGGCCGTGGTGCTGGCCTTGCCGTCGAAGTCGAAGCTCGTGTCCAGGCCACTGGGCGGGGGCGGCGGAGCCGGCCGGTCGTCGTCGAGGATCGTCAACACGCTGCTCGACAGCGCGCCGAGCGTGGCGCAACCGCCGGGTTCAGAGAGCACGAGCTTGACGGTGCGGTCGTCCTCGATGTCGGCGTTGGTCAGGATGTCGAGTTCGACAAAACGCGACGCCGTGTCGCCATCTGCGAACTTCACCGTGATGGTCTTCGGCTTGTAGTGAACACCAGGTACGGCCGTGCCACCGGCGGCGGTGGTGAAGGTGGCGCTGATGGAGCCGCTGCTTCCTTGTGTGCGGGTCACCTGAATGCCCCGCCGCCCGGCAAATCGGTCTTCCAGCATCTCGTAGGTGGCGGCGCTGAACTGCAGCACACCAGCCGCCGGATCGGGCCCGGCGATGCACGGCACCGGCGCGGTCAGGCCTGGCGGCGGCGGTGGTGGCACAGTGTCGTTGGCGAGTTGCAAGCCGGTGCTGTTCACAGCGCCTCCACCAGATCGAGCCGGGTCGCGCACATAGGCCCCGATCGCCGATTCGCGCCCCCTCTTGTTGACGGCGCTGGCGAACACGTTCGACTCCACATAGAACTTCGTGCCGACCTTGATGGACGACAGGTCGACGTCGATCACGATCTCCTTCGTCAACCGCGCTTTCGGGTTGCCACGCGCGTCGGTCGTGAACAGAAAGTTCAGCTCGCTCCAGGCGGCATCGAAGAACGAATTGGGCTTGGCGTCAAATGCCCACAGCCCGGCCCGGCCCTCGAGGGTGGCGCGGCCCACCTTCTCGAGCAAGGGTTTGCCGGCCGCGTCGCGCAGCAGTTCGCTATCGGCGCCGAAAGCCCGCGCAAAAAAATCGATGCGCGCCGACAAGGGATGGCAGGTAAGCACCTGCAGTCCACGCGGGCACTCGTCGGCGGTCGGGACGTGGTTGAAGTCGACCGCCTGCAGGCTGGCGTCGGTGATGACGAACTGCAGGGTGGCGTTGGGCGCCATCTTGATGAAGGCCTGGGTCTGCGTGAGGCCTGCATCGCCCACGTCTTCGGCGCTGGCCCAGAAGGTGACGCCCTCGACACTGGAAGACACGTCGAGCCGGGTTTCCTTGTCGTCGTCGTCGATGCCGATGTCGACAAAAAACGGGATCTCCGGGCCGAAGCTCAGTCCGTCTTCCACCTTCACCCAGGGAGGCATGTTGAAATCGTCGCGCGAGACGCGCTCACCCGTCGCATCGATGAAAAATGACCAGGAACGAAGGGGCGGCAGGCGCTCCACGCCCGCGGTGCCGAAAGAAAAGCCAGTGACCTGAGCGCTGACCTTGCCGGCATCGACGGTCGCACCCGAGACTTGCTCCCACTGGTTCTGCGCATTGGTCTTGTAGAGCGTCGGCTTGCTGCCGGCGGGTACCAGGGCCGGGTCGAACGGCAGGGTCATCGTCACGGGCACGGCGAAGGTGGTGCCGTGCGGGGTGAAGGCGAAGGTCTGGCCAGCAACCACAAACCCACCGGGCAAGACGGGTGCGCCGTTCGATGTTTGCTCGATCCTGATCGTGGTGTCGGCGGCGAGCGCGCCGGGCGGTATCACCACTGAAGCGCCGCTCGGCCCGGCGACCGCGCCGACCGCGGCGCCGACCACCGTGCCTGCCGTGGGTGCACCGCCTCCAGCATCACCATCGTCGCCACCGCCGCCGCCGCACGCGGTCAGCACGAGGCAAGCAGATGCGGCCAGGCATTGAAGAACACGCATAAGGTCAATCATGAAAAGCTCCCTCGGAATGCGATTTGAAGAGCGCTCGGTGTCGACGTGCATCGAAGGCATCGGCATCGCGCGCATGCGGCGTGTTCATCGGAGGCTCCGTGGTTCACCTTGAACCGGACGCAGCCGGTCGAAGGCGATGTGAAAGACATAACCGTAGGCGATGTAAGCCAGGGTCAGCCCGATGTCGGCGAGCAGCGCTTCGCGCCAGCCGAGCGTTGTGAAAGCCACCACCAGCGGCCAGGTCAGCACGATGGCGCTCGTTTCGAGCCCGACCGTGTGCAGCACGCGCCAGCGATGAGGCCGTTCGCTGGCCACGCGGCCCGCCAGGTGCAGCTCAGCCAGATCGAAGGCACTGTTGTAAAGCCCCGACCAGAACGTGACCACGATCGCCAGCGCCAGCAGCAGCGCGAATGAGTCGCCCGCCGACACACCCGAGAAATACGCGAACAGCGGCGCCACGAGCGCCAGCCCGAGCAGTTCGAACCAGAGCGTCTGGATCACACGCTCGCGCAGATCCCGAATCGCGGGCCGCGGTTTCGTGGAGCAGCGGGCGCTGTTCACGCTAGCGCTTCGCCGAGAAGTTGTATTCGCCCAAGTCGCCGAAGACGGCGTCGAGCACGGTCATCGTTCCGGCCATGTGGAGCGGCTGGCCGATCACGTCGTCCGACACATTGCCGGTGAAGATGCGCTCCGCGTTGCCGGAGCCGAGGTTCTTGTGCTGGAAGTGGATGCGGCCAGTGGCAGGGCAGTACCAGCCCTTCACGTGCGCCACGTTGCCGATGTCGCCGTTGATGTGCCGGCAGGTCAGCGCCCCCGGAGCGCCTGACCCACCCTGCGTGGTGATGACCAGTTGCACCGCGTCGCGGTTGGTCTGCAGCGTCCAGGTGGTGCCGGCGAGATTTTCGGGTCGCTGAGCCGAGGCGTGGCCGGCGGCGAGGCTGGCTGCCAGCGCCACCGAGGCCGCGATGAGCTTGAAGGTCGTGTTCATGGTGTGTCCTTGGTTGGAGTGAAGGGGTTGAAGAACGGCAGCGTTGAATGAAGTGGTGCCGCCTTTGGATATTCGGAGTGAGCGTGTTGCTGGACGCAATTCATCAGTCAGCTCGGTACCTATCTTTTGGCAGCGGGAACGCGCCACAGCTTTCCGCACAGGCCGCGGTAGATGAACGGCCCGCTGGGTGACGCGGGCATGGCACCGGCCGCTTCCGTCGACACCGCCAGTTCGGCGGCCTTGGCGAACAACTGCTCTGAGGTCTGCGCGAGCGCCACCTGCACGAACGCCCCTTGCGGCACCGGGCCGACGCCGTGCGCGCTGCCGTTCGCTTCGATGACCCACAGGTAGAGCGTGCGGCCGGCGTCGACGCTGACCGGCTGAACCTGCTTCAGGTCGAGCACCTTGCCGTGGCGCCGGCTCGACACGATCAGGCCGGCGCGGCCGTTCGCGCCAGCGAGCACGCCGACATAACTGTCGGGCAGCTGGGTCTCGGCCAGACCGGCCGGCTCGGTGTCGAGCAGCCGCGGTGCGAACAAGGTGGCCGCCACGCCCACGAACAGGCCAGCCGCCAGCGGCGCGAACGAACGCAGGCCGAACCAGCGTTCGACCCAGCCTGGCCGCGGCGTTGGCGGGCGCGGCGCGACGCGCGCGGCGATGGCGTTCCAGGTGTGAGGCGACGGCGCGGCCGACAGCACCAGCGCCATCGGCATCAACGCACGCTCCCAGAACGCGACGTGCGCCTGAAGCTCGGCGTCATTGCGCAGCAGCGTGGCGAAGCGGGCACGGGCGCGGCCGTGCAAGCTGCCGAGCACGTACTCCGCCGCGAGGCGGTCGAACCAGCGGCGGTAGTTCATGGTCCGTCGCCTCGGCTCATCGATCCCAGGCATGGCTTGAGCCTTTCGAGCCCGCGCCGCACCCAGGCCTTGACGGTGCCAAGCGGCTGGCGCATGCGCGCCGCCAGCTCCACGTGCGTCAGGCCGTCGTAGAAGGCGAGTGCGATGGCCTGCCGCTGCGAAGACTCCAGCGCCTGCAGGCAGTGGCGCAGCCGCTCCGCCTCACGCGACTGCAGCATCTGGTCGAGCGGGCCGAGGCGCTCGTCGGCCAGGTCCGGCAGGCCGTCGCCCTCATCGTCGTCGCCATTCAGCACCGGCCGTTGCACGTGGGCCCGTTCGCTCTGTGTGCTGCGCAGGGCATCGAGCGCCTTGTGGCGGGCGATCGTCATCAGCCAGGTCATCGGCTGCGACTTGACGGCCGAATAGTTCGGCGCCGCGTTCCAGATGCTGACGTAAGCCTCCTGCAGCACCTCTTCGGCCCACGCGCGCTCGCGCAGCAGGCGCACGATGATGCCGAGCAGGCAGCGTGAGGTGGCGTCGTAGAGCTGCCTGAACGCGGCTTGGTCGCGCATCGCAACGCGGAACATCAGCGCGCCAAGAATCTGCGGCGCCGGGCTGGTGACCGGCGCACCGGTTGGCTCGGCAGGCGGGCCGCCAGGCGACGCAGGCCACGCGCAAGCGTCCATCACGGCGCCACCACTTCGATGATGGCGCCTTCGAGGGCGACCGGTGCCTTGGCCACGAGCTGGAACGCGTCGCGGATCGCTTCGAAGGTTCCGAGCTTGATGTCTTCGAAATCGCCCCAGCGAAGCTGCGGCGGCAGATCGTTGTAGACCTCGCGCTCGGTGGCAAGGCAGCCAAGGGTCTGCTGCTTCGCGCCATCGCCGCCAGCAGGCACCTTGAAGCCCTGCTCTCCCGGAATCAGCAGCGGCGTGTTCGCTTCTACCCGCGGGTCGCGCGCAAAACGGTTCGGGAAAATGCGTTGGATCTTGCCGCTCGATGGGCTCTGCACGTAGCAGTACACGTAGGCTGGCTGAGCAACGCTGACCGACAGCTCGACCGGGTCGCCCGTGCGGTAGCGCGTCTTCGTGACCTGGACCGACAGTGCAATCGGGCTGCCACCCGCCGCGCCGCCAGAGCTGCCCGCGGCCTTCTCAGCGGCGAACGGCTGCTTCGGCGGCACGGGAATCGCGCTTAACAGAAACGCCTGCCACACCGCGAAGTCTGGCTCGCCCGCCATGCCCGTGCCCACGGCTTGCCGATAGGCCGCCAGCGCAGCGCTGTACGCCGCGTTGGGCTTGCCGTCGGCCGGGCCGTCGTAGAACTTGCGAAAACGCAGCTGCTCCTGGAAGAAGCGTGCGACTTCGGCGCTGCCCTGCATCGAGAGGTACCAGTCTTCCATCTCGCGCTGCACTTCGGGGTGCTTCACGTCGAGGTTCAGGCAGGCCCAGTACGGCAGCCGCAGCAGCTTGCCGGTGAGCTCGATGGTCGAGAGCTCGACCATGTTGCGCAGCGCCTGCGCAACCCCTTCGTTGCGGCCGACGAAAAAGTTGAACGACAGGCTGCTGTTGCTGATTTGCGCCAAGCCGTCGCCGGCGCTGGTTTCGTCGCGGCTGACGACAACGGTGTTCTTCGAGTTCACGCCTGGCATCAGGCTCAGGTCGGCGGTCGAGATGACACTGGCGTCGAAACCCATCACCGACGACTGCTGCGTGCGGTTGAAGCGCACGCCGAACAGTGGGCCCGTGAGCGCCGAGACGATCGAGGCACCGAGCCCGGCCTGCTCGCGCGTCACGTCTTCGTCGAACTGCGTGATCGAGCCGCGGATGTCGTACTGCGGCACGACCTTGAATTCATTGATGCGCTGGGCCAGCGATAGCAGTTGCACGATGTTCTGGTTGTCCTGCCCGAAGGTCACGAGCCGCACACCACGGCTTCTGCGCGTCATGTCGGCGAAGGCCGAGACCATCATGTCGCGCGTGCCGACACCGAGGCGGCGCGACTGATCCTGCAGCTCTTCGATCATCACGCTCACGTCGCGCACGCCGAAGCGGTACAACATCTCGTCCATGCAGCGCAGACCGTCGGCGAAGTGCGTGAGGTTGCGCTGCGGCACGGCTTTGGGGCCAGCCCCTGCGGGCTGGGTTTCGAACGTCGGCCGCTTCGGCGGTGCAGCGCACGCGCACAGCGCGAGCGCGACGGTGGCGGCGACAAGTCTTTGCATCAACACGGGTGGGCTCCCTTTGACTGGCGGCAGGTGGGGCAGCAGCCGGTGGCCGAAGCCACCGGCTGCGCCTGGCTAGCGCGGAAGCGCACGCGGAACGAAAGGTGTCGAAGCGAAAGGCGTCGTCGAGGTCAACGGCCCCGGCGTGCCGATGACGATGCCCAAGGTTTTGATCGGGAAGGTGAAGAACGTCAGGGTCACATTCGACTTGTCGTCGCTGCCCCCGGCGGTCGTATTGGTCACAGGCTCGGTGCCCTCGGCCTCCACCTCGTTGACGGGGAGGCCGAGTGCGGTGGCCTCGGCCTGAGCCCGCGCGGCGGTCTTCACCGCGATCTGGGCCAGGTCTGCCTTCGCGAACACATAGTCCTTCGTCTTGACCAGAGTGCTGATGTCGCTGGTGGCAGTGATGGCGACGAAGCCGGGGTCGTTCTTGTTCTTGGTGCAAACGTCCAGGCCGTTGGGCGTGCCCCCAGCGGAGCCGCGAACCACATACTTCGGAAACTGCGGGTCATCGCAGATTAGGGCCACCGCGAGGTTAGGGGTATCGACCTTCGAGCACTTCAGGCTCGTGCCGTTGAAGATGGGTGTGTAGCCACCGCGGCAGATCATGCCGTCGTTCGGTGTGCCGAGTTGGTTGGGCGTGGCAGCGAGGCCGTTGAGCGGAGTTCCAATGGCGGCGGCGATGCCGGCAGCGGCAAAAGTGCTGGCGATGCCGCGGGAAAGGCGCCGGGTGGTGAGTGAGTTCATGATCGACTTCCTTTGAGTGAATGGAGGGTTGCGTTGTCGTGTCGGCTGGCGAAACATTCGTTTGCCGCACCGAACTACTTTCGAGAGGGCGTCGAATCCGGACGCGATCGCTCTACCCATTTTTCGGAGCCGGGTGATTTCTGAATTCGCTGCGCGAAGCGACGCCCAGCTTCGAGAACAGGGTCGAGACGTGGTGTTCGACCGTGCGCTCCGATCGACACAGGCGTTTTGCGATGGCGCGGTTGCTCAGGCCCTGATGCAGCAGCCCGAACACGCAGCGCTCGCGTGCGGTCAGGCCGAGCGGATCGTTGCGCGCGGCAAGGTAGGGGCCGCGGCGCTTGCCACGCGCTTCAACGCAGAGGCTTTCGGGGTCGGTGCGAAGGTCGATGTTCATCCGGCAAGGACATCAGATCGATGCGGCCGGATGCCGCTTCGATTCCGTTCCCTACCCTGTCAAGACGCGTTGCTGCGGGCAATCCGGCCACGCGGGCCGCAGAAACTTCAGCCGCGGCGCGCAACCCGGGCGCGCGCGAGCCAGGCGGCCGCCTCGGCGGCAGCGCGGCTGTCCGCGTCGAAGGCGCGCCAGAACGCGTCGGCCTGCTCCAGCAGCGGCAGGCCCGAGGCCGCGTCGCCCCGCGCGAAGTGGGCCCGGCCGAGCCCCAGCAGCGCGTCGGCACGCGCTGGCGTGGGCTGCGTTTCGAGCCGCGCGAACTCTTTCAACGCACGTTCGAACGACACCACCGCCTTCGCAGGTTCGGCTTGCTCGAGCTGCACCCAGCCGATCTGCGACCAGGCGCGCATGCGCTCGCGCTGCCACTTGGGCGCGGGCTCGCTCGACTCGGCGAGCGGCTGCAGGTATTGCAGCGCCAGCGGCAGGTCGCCGCGCAGCCGCGCGGCAGTGCCACGCGCGCGCGCGAGGCGCGCCATCAAGGCGTTCGAGGGCGCGACCGCGGATGCACGCGCCGCCACCGCTTCGATCTCGCGCGACGCGGCGTCGGCCTGGCCTGCGTCGATCAAGGCCAGCGCCACCGACGTGCGCGCCACCAGCGCGCCTTCGTGAGAGGGGCCGACCACGCGGTCGAGCGTGTCGGCCGCACGCTTCGCTTCGGCCAGCGCGGCCACGTTGCGCCTTGCCAGGTGGGCCAACGCCAGCGCGTGCACGGTGAGCGCATGGCTCACCGAATCGGGCGCGAAATTTTCGCTGATGATGCCGAGCGCTTCGACGGCATTGGCGTCGGCGCGGTCGAGCTCGCCGAGCTCGACCTGCTCGTCGACGAGGTTCTGCACGAAGATGCCGGCCTGCAGGTTCCGGGCACCCAGCAGCTTGCGCGTGTCGGCCACGGTGGCCTCGAGCATCGCGATGCCACGCACCAGATCGCCCGTGTCGCCCAGCGCACGCGCGTAGACGCCGCGCGCTTCGATCACACGCGGGTGCGGTGGGGCCGCGCCATGCACTTCGATCGCCTGCCGGTAGGCGCGTTCGCCGCTCGAGAGCGCCAGATCGAACTTGCGCGTGTAGCGGTACGCGAGCGCGAGCAACACCGCGCTCGCCACGCGCTGCGGGTCGCGTTCGCCCAGGCGCGCCTCCGCCAGCGCTACACCTTCGACTGCGAACTGTTCGGCCTCAAGGTAGGTTCCAAGTTCGATCGCCGTCAACGTGCGGTGTGCGAGCGCGGTGGTGAGATCAGCGGCTGCGCTGCTGCCGCCACCGTCACCTGTGCCGGCACGCTGGCGCAATGCCGGCAACACGCGGTCGAGATCGGCGCGTGCTTGTTGTGGCAGCCCGCGCAAACGGTGCACCTGCGAGCGCAGCATCAAGGCACGCACGGTCTGTTCGTGTGTGGGCGGCAAGGCGCGCTCGGCTTCGGCGACAGTACGCGCGATCACGGTTTCGGCAGCCGCCACGTCACCGAGCGCGAGCAGGCTCTCACCGATCATGTTCGAGAGTTCGATGCGCGCGCCGGTCTGGCCGGCGAGTGCCGCCTCGAGCTTCTTGTCGGCCTGCTTGAGCAGATCGATCGCCGTCAGTTCCTTGCTGCCGCTGCCGTCGTAGGGGCTCGCCTCGCGGAAAATCGCGGCAACGAAGTTCTTCACGTCTTCCGCCCGTTGCCGCTCCGCCACCGCGACGCGCGCCTGCCAGAGCGCCGCGCCGGCGCCGAAGCAGATCGTGAACAGCATGAGCGCCGCAGTGCCGACGGCGATGCGGTTGCGCACGATGAACTTGCGGCTGCGGTACCACACGCTGTCGGGCCGGGCCAGCACCGGCCGGCTCGACAGGTGGCGCTCGATGTCGTCGACCATCGCTTCGACCGAGGCGTAACGCTCGGCGACCGGCTTCTTCAGCGCCTTCAGCACGATGGTGTCGAGATCGCCACGCAGCGCGCGCCGCAGTTCGGCGTCGGCCGCGGCGTCGCTCGGCCGCGGCGCTTCGGCCAACAGGATCGCCTCTTCGAGCGCAGCCCGGGTGCTGCGCTTGAGCCGATACGGGCGCGCGCCAGTCAGCAGCTCGAACAGCAGCACACCCAGACCGTAGACGTCGGAACGCGTGCCGACCGGCTGCCCGGCGATCTGCTCGGGCGAGGCGTAGTCGGGCGTCAGAGCGCGCGTGCCTTGCTGCGTGAGTTCGGGCGTGTCGCTCAGGCCTTCGGCCAGCAGCTTGGCGATGCCGAAGTCGAGCAGCTTGACCTGGCCCTGCGCATCGACGAGCAGGTTCGAAGGCTTGATGTCGCGGTGAACCACAAGCAGCGAATGCGCATGGGCCACGGCACGTGCCCCCTGCAGGAACAAGTGCAGCCGCGCCACGACGCCGAGGCGCTGTGCCTTGCAGTAGACGTCGATCCGCTGCCCGTCGACGAGTTCGAGCGCGAGGTAGGGTTGCCCGTCGGCAGCGACGCCGGCGTCGTAGAGGCGCGCGATGTGCGTGTGATCGAGTGTGGCGAGAATCTCGCGCTCGCGGGCGATGCGCACGGCCAGGTCGCCGCGGAAGGGCCCGTGTGGCAGCTTGAGCGCGACGCTGCGCTGCATCAGCCCGTCGGCGCGATCGGCGAGCCACACCACGCCCATGCCGCCGACGCCGAGTTGGCCCACCAGCCGGTACGGGCCGACCGTGTCGCCGGCAGCGTGGGCACCCGCCGTGCCCTCGCCGCCGGTGGCCTCGTGGGTACCGTCCGCTTCAAGTCTGGGCAGCGTGGCCAGCAGCGCGTCGGTTTCCACGCCTTCAGCGCGAGCCAGCAGGTCCCGCAGTGTGGCTTTCAGATCGGCTGCATGCGAGGGCAGGGCTTCGAGCCAGGCGGCACGGTCTTGCGGCTGCAGGTCGAGCGCTTCGTCGAGCAAGGGGCTGACCCGCGACCAGGTCGGCGCATCGATGCCCAGCCCCGGGCGCATCGTGCCTTCAGTCCGCGAGAACGCGCGACAGCAGCAAGCGCGCCTTCTCCCAGTCGCGCCGCACGGTGCGCTCGGAGATGTCGAGCGCGAGCGCGATCTCGGGTTCGGAGAGGCCCGCGAAGTAGCGCATCTCGACGACCTGCGCGAGGCGCGCGTCGACCCCGGCGAGTTCTTCGAGCGCTTCGTGCACGCGCATGATGTCGTCGGCCGCCGCGGGCTGCGGTTCTGCCAGGGCGCCGGTGAGCGTGACGATGAGCATGTCGCCGCCGCGGCACTCGGCCTGGCGCTTGCGCACGAAATCGACGATCACCGAGCGCATCGTGCGGCTCGCATAGGCCATGAAGCTGCGCTGCTCCGACGAGTTCATCTCGACGCCGGCAATGCGCAGGTAGGCTTCGTGAACGAGCGCGGTGGTGTCGAGCAAGGTCTCGCGGCCGCCGCTGCGCAGGCGCGCGCGCGCCAGGGCACGGAGTTGGCCGTATGCTTGCGCAGACAGTTCGGCGGGCGGGCTGTCGAACTCGGCGGCTTGGGTGGAACAGGCGGTCTGCATGCTGGGGGTATAGCCGCCATCGACTGGGTTGACCACCCCTAAATGGGCCCGATTCAAAGTATCTTCGCCACATGCCACGCGAGAAACAAATGAACACACGCGCACTCGGCCGCTCCGGCCTGAAGGTGTCGAAGATTTGCCTCGGCGGCAATGTCTTCGGCTGGACGGCCGACGAAGCCACCTCGTTCAAGCTGCTCGACGCCTGGGTCGACGCCGGCCTGAATTTCATCGACACGGCCGACGTGTACTCGCGATGGGT
>JBDTVC010000163.1:0-11023 GCA_040007475.1 Burkholderiales bacterium | reverse complement strand
CGTTGTCGTAGGTCCACTCGTGGATGCCCATCTTCTGCGACACCAGCGTCACGCCGGGCGCGGGACGCTGATTCACATCCTCACCGTGCAGGAACTTGTCGATCGAGATCGCGGCGGCATGACCCTGCGCGACGGCCCAGATGATGTTCTTCGGGCCGAGCGCCGCATCGCCGCCGAAGAACACGTTCGGCCGGCTCGCCTGCAGCGTGATGGCGTCGAGCACCGGCATGCCGTGCTCGTTGAACGCGATGCCGGCGTCGCGTTCGATCCACGGGAACGCGTTCTCCTGCCCGACCGCGACCAGCACCGCGTCGCACTCGAACACCTGCGGCGGCTCATCCGTAGAGACGAGCTGGCGCTTGCCGCCCGCGTCGCGCTGCGCGCGCACCTTGTCGAAGCTCATGCCGGTGAGGCGGCCCTTGCCGTCGTGCAGGAACGCGATCGGCACCAGGCAGTCGTGGATCGGGATGCTCTCGTGCGCCGCGTCTTCCTTCTCCCATGGCGAGGCGCGCATCTCGTCGAAGGGCGACCGCACGATCACCTTCACGTCATCGCCGCCGAGGCGCTTCGCGCTGCGGCAGCAATCCATCGCGGTGTTGCCGCCGCCGAGCACGATCACGCGTTTGGCGATCGTCGTGACATGGCCGAACGAGACCGACGACAGCCAGTCGATGCCGATGTGGATGTGCGCCGCGGCCTCGGTGCGACCGGGGATCGCCAGGTCGCGCCCGCGTGGCGCGCCGGAGCCGACGAACACCGCATCGAAGCCCTGATCGAGCAGTGCCTTCATCGAATCGATGCGCGTGCCGCCGCGAAACTCGACGCCGAGGTTCAGCACGTAGCCGGTCTCTTCGTCGATCACTTCCTCGGGCAGGCGAAAGCGCGGGATCTGCGAGCGGATCATGCCGCCGGCTTGTCTGTCGCCATCGAAGACGGTCACCGCATAACCCAGCGGCGCGAGATCGCGCGCCACCGTGAGAGCCGCCGGCCCCGCGCCGACGCACGCGACGCGCTTGCCGTTCTTATGCTGCGGCACTTTCGGCAGGTGCTGGGAGATGTCGTCGTCCTTGAAGTCGGCGGTGACGCGCTTCAGGCGGCAGATCGCGACCGGCTCGGGCTTCTCGGCCTGCGCCTCCTCGACGCGGCCGCGCCGGCAGGCCGGTTCACAGGGGCGGTCGCAGGTGCGGCCGAGGATGCCGGGGAACACGTTCGATGCCCAGTTGACCATGTAGGCATCGGTGTAGCGGCCCGCCGCGATCAGTCGGATGTATTCGGGGACGGGGGTGTGGGCGGGGCAGGCCCACTGGCAGTCGACGACCTTGTGGAAGTACTCGGGGGCGTGGAGATCGGTCGCTTGCAAGCAATCCCTTTCCGCGCGCTCGTGCCTGTAGGGAGGATGCCGTCCGGGGCCAACGCGCTGCTGCGCATTTGCGGTCCGGTCATCGTAGGCCGCGGGCACGCCGCTGTCAGCGAGGGTTTGCGCCAGTGTGGTGCGTGGCCGCTCGACGATGCCTCGCAGCGCGAACGGGCCGAGCGCCGGGCATGGGCCAAGTAGGGGCCCCTTCGTGGCCCGGCCAAGCCGGCCCGTATCCCCTCGGGGGATCACCCGGCGGTTTCGCCGGGCGAGGGGTCCCATCACATCAGCATGTCGGCCCAGATCGTGCGGGCCCAGCCGAAGGCGTAGCCTGCTTCCATCTCGTTCGCGGCCGGCGACAGGCCACCCGATCCGGGGACCGGCTTGAACGTGCTCTCGGCTGCTGCATAGGCGTGCACGCTCGCCACATGCACCACCCGCTTCGCATCGACGAAGCTGTAGCAGGTGTTGGTGAGCATCGGCGCCGGATCGGGTTCCCAGCCGTTCAGCTCGGCGACGATCGCAGCGGCCGCGACCTTGGCGTGGCTGTTGGCCATGTGGCCGCTCTTGGGCATCAGCGAGGCGACCTGGATCGCGTCGCCGATGACATGCACATGCCGCGCCGCGGTCGACTCGAAGTTCAGCCACTGCACGTTGCACCAGCGCGCGTTCGAGTTCGCCAGACCCGTCTGCACCGCGATCGCGCCGGCGCGCATCGGCGGCAGCACGTTCAGCACATCGGCACGCACGTCGTCCTGGATCTCGAATTTGACAGTGTTGGTCGCGGCGTCGACACCGGTCGCCTTGTGCTGCGGCCGGTACTCGAGCAGGCCCGCATACGACTCGGCCCACGCGCGCTTGAACAGGGCACCCTTGCTCGTCACGTCCTCGTTCGCGTCGAGGATCAGCACCTTGGACCGCGGTTTCGCGGCCTTGAAGTACGCGGCCACCAGGCTCGCGCGCTCGTACGGCCCCGGCGGGCAGCGGTACGGCGCCTCGGGGATCGCGATCGCGAACACGCCGCCATCGGGCATCGCCTCGAGTTGGCGCCGCAGCGCCGCGGTCTCGGGCCCGGCCTTCCAGGCCTGAAGGATGCGGCCCTGCTGGCTCGCGGCACGCAGGCCGGTGACGCCATCCCACATCATCTCGACGCCGGGCGACAGCACGAGCTTGTCGTAGCGGATCTTGCCGCCCGACGCGAGCACCGCAACGCGTGTGGTTGCGTCGATGCTGGCCACCATGTCGTGCACGACGCGCACGCCGTGCTGCGCCGTGAGGCTGGTGTAGGGGCGCGTGATGTCGCTCATCACGCGGGCGCCATTGAGCACCAGATTCGACAGCGGGCACGAGACGAAGGCCGCGTCGGGTTCGACCAGCACCACCTCGATCCGATGCTCCGAGAGCAGCCTCACGTACTTGGCGGCCGTCGCGCCGCCGTAGCCGCCGCCGACGACCAGCACGTGTGCCGTGTCGGGCTTGCCGATCGTGTTGACCGTGCCGGTCGACGCGCAGCCGCTCAGACCCAGGGCGCCGCCCGCGCCGGCAAGCTTCAGCAGATCGCGGCGTTTCATCGTGGGGATCACTTTGCCTTCGGTGCCTGGGCGAACCAGGCAGCGAGCTCACCGATCTGCGCGTCGCTGAAGCCTTTGGCGAGCTGCGGCATCACCGAACCGCTGCGCGCGCCGCTCTTGAACGCGTGCATCTGCTCGGCCAGGTAACCGGCCGGCATCCCGGCCAGGCCGGGCACGGCGCCCGAGTCGACGGCGTGGCCGTCGGTGCCGTGGCAGGGGGCACAGGTTGCGGCCAGGCTGCGCGCGCGCAGGCGCTGTGCGTCCTGCGCGAAGCTGCCCACTGTCGCGGCCAGCAGCAGGGCCGCGATGAGCAAGCGCCGCGGCTGCTTCGTCATGGCGCGGCGACGTGCTCGCCGTAGTGCCGCGCGAGCTCCGGCGGCAGCGGCGAGTCCAGCAGCGAGCAGCTCAAGCGAAGTGCATCGGCGGCGACGTCGCTCAGCTTCCCGTGGGTGCTGTGCGTGATGGCTGCCGCCACCCAGCCGCGGACGAGTGTCGGGCGCTGCATCCAGGCCACCAACTGCAACTCCTGCAAGGCATCGACGAAGCGGGCGGTGTCGGGCGGATCGCAGGGCGGCACCGTGGCGTGCTTCTCCCACGGTGCCATCACGCGGGCGTACCACGCGAAGCCGGCCTGGGTCGGCGCCGCGTCTTCCAGCTCGGCCGCTTCGTTCGGCACCATGCGCGCGAGGAATGCGCTGAAACTCGCGATCGCCGAGACATCGCTCTGCGGCAGCTGCGACAGCTCGGCCGTGGCGGCGGTGTGCGTCTCGGCGGCGGTGCTTTCGCCCAGGCGCTGGCGCATCGCGAGCCAGTGCAGCCGGTCGATCGGCCGCTGGATGCCGCGCGCGCCCATCACGCGGCGGGTGGCTTCGAGCAGCGCCTGGCGCTCGACCAGCGGGCGGCCGCGCATGCGCGACACCAGCATCTCGAAGCAGGGCAGCCGCGTCGCGCCGGTCAGCTGGCCGGCGGACTTGCGGCTGTGCGCGGCACCGGGCATCGCGCCGCACTCGTCCTTCCAGGCGCGCACTGCACGCCTGCTGCCTGGCGGCAGCAACAGCGCGAGGATGGCCGCGTGCAACTCCAGCGGGCCGTTCAGGCGCTCGAGCTGCGTGACGGCGGCCTGTTCGGATTCAGTCATGGTTCGCGATGGTGGTGACGGTCACAGGGTGCCCGCGCTGCGAAAGCCGAACAAACCCACGATCAACAAGGTCGGAAACTGTCTCACCGCCGCGTTGTACACCATCACCGCCTCGTTGAACTGGCGTCGCGCGAACGCGAGCGTCGCGTCGCTCGCAGTGATCCGGGCGTTCAGCTCGCTCAGGTCGACGCCGGCCACGCTCTGCACCGGCAGCCGCGCGCGGGCCTCGGCGAGGATGTCGTCTGCCAGCCGCAGGCTCGTGACGGCGCCGACCGCGCCCGGGCGCTGGCGTGCATGCGCACATGCCGCCTCGACCTGCCGGCACGCCGCCCGCAACACCTCGATGCGCGCCGCGGCGCTGGGCAGCACCGGCGTCAGCGCATCGATCTGCTGCTGCAGCAGGCCGTGGCGCAGTGTGAACTGCTCGTCTATCGGCGGGAAGCGACGCACGATGCTGCCGCGCAGCCGGACCAGGCGGTTGTACGCGCCGACGATCCAGAACAGCAGCATCGCGCCGACGGCGCCCCACACGAATTGGGAGGTGTCCATTGCCGCGCACTCTATACGGCGGTGAATCCTTCGAGCCAGCCCGAAGTGTCGCGAGTGGTTTCGGATCGATGATTCGTTCGCTGTTTCTCCACCTGCCTGCCCCATGTCAACGCCCCTGTGGTTCCTCATCGCCGCCGTCTTCACACTCGGCGGTTTCGTCAAAGGCGTCGTCGGCCTCGGCCTGCCGACCATCACGATGGGGCTGCTCAGCCTCGCGATGCTGCCGGCGCAGGCGGCGGCGCTGCTGGTCGTGCCGTCGCTGATCACGAACCTGTGGCAGATCGGCGGGCCGGGGTTCGTCGCGCTGGCGCGGCGGCTGGCGCCGATGCTGCTCGGCGTGTGCGCCGGCGTCGCGATCGGTGCGGGCTGGCTCGGCGGCAACGGATGGACCAGCGCAGCGCTCGGTGCCGCGCTGGCCGTCTACGCGGCGCTGGGGCTGTTGCACTGGCGCCTGCGGGTGCGCGCCGCACACGAGGCCTGGCTCGGCCCGCTGATCGGGGTCGCGACCGGCCTGGTGACGGCCGCGACCGGTGTGTTCGTGATCCCCGCGGTGCCGTATCTGCAGGCGCTCGGGCTGGAGAAGGACGAACTCGTGCGCGCGCTCGGGCTGTCGTTCCTGGTCGCGACGATCGCGCTCGGCGCGAGTCTCGGCGTTGACGGCGCCCTGCACACGACGGCGCTGTTCGGCTCGGCCGTGGCGGTGCTGCCGGCGCTGCTGGGCATGGGTGCCGGGCAGTGGCTGCGCTCGCGCGTGAAGGCGGAGACGTTCAAGACGATGTTCTTCAGCGGGTTGCTGCTGCTCGGCCTGACCCTCGCGATCCGCGGTGGTTTGCGCTTGTGGCAAGGTTGAGCCCATGGTCGCCCCCGAACCCCGCTTCGCCCGCATCGCCGCGATGATCGGCGACCCGACACGCGCGCGCATGCTCGCGGCGCTGATGGGCGGGCAGTACCTGGCGGCCGGCGAACTCGCGGCGGCCGCCGGTGTCAGCGCGCAGACCGCGAGCACGCACATCACGAAGCTGCTCGACAGCGAGCTCGTCGTGCTGCGCGTGCAGGGCCGGCACCGCTACCTGCGCCTGGCCGATGCCGAGATCGCGCACGCGCTCGAAGCGCTGTCGCTCGTGGCCGAACGCGGCGCGTCGGCCAGCAAGTGGGAGCAGGGCGCGTACAAGCCGCTGAAGGCCGCACGCACCTGCTACAGCCACCTCGCCGGGGAACTCGGCGTGGCGTTGTTCGAGGGCATGCTGTCGCGCGGCACGCTGGTTGCGCATGACGGCCAGTTCGCGCTCAGCGACGCGGGCCGCGACGACCTGCAGCAGATGGGCGTGGCCCTCCCACCCGCCAATGCGAAGCGCTATGCCTATGCCTGCGTCGACTGGTCCGAGCGGCGCGACCACCTGGCCGGCGGCCTGGCGGTCGCGCTGCTGGATCACGCCGTCGATCACGGCTGGCTGCGCCGCACGACCGGCTCACGCGCCTTGACGCTCACGCCCCCGGGCGCGACAGCGCTCGCGCGCTGGATTGGTTGAATCGACCTAACTCGCCAGCCAGGCCCGGTAACCCTTGCGCCGCAGGTCGCAGGCCGGGCACAGGCCGCAGCCGTAACCCCAGGCGTGGCGCTTGTCGCGGTCGCCGAGGTAGCAGGTGTGGGTGTGCTCGACGACGATGTCGTTCAGCGCGTCGCCGCCGAGCTGATCGGTGAGCGCCCAGGTCTGCGCCTTGTCCAGCCACATCAGCGGCGTCTCGATCGTCATCGGCGCCGCGATCCCCAGACTCAGCGCGACCTGCAGTGCCTTCAGCGTGTTGTCGCGGCAGTCCGGGTAGCCGGAGAAGTCGGTCTCGCACATGCCGCCGACCAGCACGTTCAGGCCGCGGCGGTAGGCCACCGTCGCGGCGAAGGTGAAGAACAGCAGGTTGCGGCCGGGCACGAACGTGTTGGGCAGACCCTGCGATGTCATCTCGATCTCGCGCGCATCGGTCAGCGCGGTGTCGGAGATCTGGCCGAGCAGAGACAGATCGATCAGGTGATCGTCGCCGAGGCGATGCGCCCATTGCGGGAACGCGGTGTACAACGCCGAGCGCACATGCAGCCGGCATTCGAGCTCGACGCTGTGGCGCTGGTGGTAGTCGAAGCCGATCGTCTCGACGTGCTCAAAGCGCGTCAGGGCCCACGCGAGGCAGGCCGTGGAATCCTGCCCGCCCGAGAACAGCACCAGGGCACGGCGCGGATCGACGGCGCCCGGCGCGCTCATTCGCGGACTTCGCCCTGCCCCAACACCACCCACTTCATCGACGTCAGGCCTTCGAGCCCGACCGGCCCGCGGGCGTGGAACTTGTCGGTGCTGATGCCGATCTCGGCGCCCAGCCCGTACTCGAAGCCATCGGCGAAACGGGTGGAGGCGTTGACGATCACGCTGGCCGAATCGACCTCGCGCAGGAAGCGCATCGCGTGCGTGTGCGTTTCGGTCAGGATCGCGTCGGTGTGGTGCGAGCCGTAGCGGTTGATGTGTGCGATCGCTTCGTCGAGGCCGGCGACGATCTTGACGCTGATGATGGGCGCGAGGTATTCCTCGGACCAGTCCTGCTCGGACGCCGCAGCGAGCTTCGCCAGCGGCACGGCGTTCAGCACTGCAAGCGAGGCCGCGTCGCCGCGCATCTCCACGCCCTTGGCCGCGAACAGCGCGCCGATGCGCGGCAGGAACGCCGGCGCGATCGCTGCATGCACCAGCAACGATTCGGCGGCGTTGCACGGGCTGTACTTCTGCGTCTTCGCGTTGTCGGTCACGCGCAGCGCGAGCTCGAGGTCGGCGCTCGCGTCGACGTAAACGTGGCAGTTGCCGTCCAGGTGCTTGATCACCGGCACCTTGGCCTCGCGGCTGATGCGCTCGATCAGACCCTTGCCGCCGCGCGGGATGATCACGTCCACGGCCTCGGGCGACGCGATCAGGAAGCCCACCGCGGCGCGGTCGGTGGTCTGCACGAGCTGCACCGCGTCGGGCGGCAGGCCGGCGTCAGCCAGCGCGGCCTGCACCAGCTTCCACAGTGCGAGGTTCGAGTGGATCGCCTCCGAGCCGCCACGCAGGATCGCGGCGTTGCCGCTCTTGATCGCGAGCGACGCGGCCTCGATCGTCACGTTCGGCCGGCTCTCGTAGATCATGCCGAACACGCCCAGCGGCACGCGCATCTGGCCGACCTGGATGCCACTGGGGCGATAACGCAGCCCGGTGATCTCGCCGATCGGGTCGGGCATCGCGGCGATCTGTTCGCAGCCCTGGGCCACGGTCTCGATGATCGTGTCGGTGAGCTTGAGCCGGTCCACCAGCGGCGCGGCCACGCCGGCGGCCTGCGCGGCGCTCACATCCAGTGCGTTCGCGGCGGCCAGCGCGCCCGCCTCGGTGCGCAGGCGCCGCGCGAGAGCGGTCAGCGCCCTGTTCTTGGCGGCGGTCGGCGCCGCCGCCATGCGGGCCGACGCCGCGCGGGCAGCTGCCCCCATGTGCGCGATAGTGGCTTGCAAGTCGTGGGAAGTCATGCGCAGAATTGTCGCCGCAACCGGCTTGGCGCGCCATGCTGTGGGCAGGACGCGTGCTTGTCTGTCACGATTGCGAACAGACATGATCGAGGGTCTGGGTGAGGATTCAGCCATGAACGACTTCAACGACTCCACGCTGTGGCGGATCAGCAGCTTCGAGCAATACCGGCTGCAGACTGGCACGAGCGCGTTCGCCCGGCTGGACGGCCCGACGCTTCTCCCCACGACGCTGATGGCGGATCTGCGCCGTCTCGAAAACGCCGGCGATGAAGCCGACGCGCTTGAGGTCGTGGCTGCCTGTATGCGCCACCACGAGGCCGCGCTGGTCTGCATGCAGCTCGACGGGATGGTCTGGCCGATCACGCTGTTCCCCTCGCAGGGCACCTACCACTCGCCACGCGATCTGCTGGCCGCCAAGGGCGTGGGACTGGGGCGCATGACCGTGCTGACCACCGAGCCCCCAGGCCTGCGCCCGCCCGGCGACGTGAAGCAGGACCGCATCGGCAACTTGGCGCACTATCACCCGCTGTCTCAGTTCCTGTGGGCGCTGGCCTTGCACGGCGGCCGATCGGATCTGCTGAACGAGATCTCGGGTGCCGCAGCCTATCGTGCGACACGCCGCCTGTCCGAAGAGGGCATCGCCGCGACGGGCGCTGTCAGCTCGGCGGCCGAGGCCTTGCTCAACGAAACGGTGTCCTTGCGCACGATCGCCGGCTGGCCGGGCATGAGTCTGGAGCGCGCCAAGCGTCTGCTCAACGGCCTGTACCTCGTCTCGGCGTTGCGTGTCACACGCGGGGGCCCGGCGGCGCGCGCCGAGCCGCGCTCGTGGTTTCCGTTCCTCGGGGGTTCTAAGCCGCGGCGCTGAGTTCCTGCCAGCGCAGGCAGGCGACGCGCTGGCCGCCACCGGCTTCCTCAAGGACCGGTACCTCGATCCGGCAGCGATCGATCGCGTGCGGGCAGCGCCTGTGAAATGCGCAACCCGGCGGCGGCGCCAGCGGGGAGGGCAACTCGCCGCTGAGCACCTGGCGCTGCTGGCGCGCCTTGGCGTCGATGCGTGGTGTGCTGGCGAGCAGCGCCTGCGTATAAGGGTGGCGAGGTGCCGCGAACAGCAGCTTCTTCGGCGCGCGCTCGACGACCTTGCCGAGGTACATCACCAGCACCTCGTCGGCGATCAGCTCGACGACGGCAAGGTTGTGCGAGATGAAGACGTAGGCGACATGCGTTTCGTCCTGCAGGTCCATCAGCAGGTTCAGCACCTGGGCCTGGATCGACACGTCCAGTGCCGACACCGGCTCGTCGAGCACGACGATCTTCGGTTGCAGCATCAGCGCGCGCGCGATCGCGATGCGCTGGCGCTGGCCGCCGGAGAACATGTGCGGGTAGCGCTCGTAGTGCTCGGGCCGCAGGCCGACGCGCGCCATCATCGCGCGTGCCTTCTCGCCCCGCGTGGCCTTGCTCAGATCGGTGTTGATCGCCAGCGGTTCCTCGAGCGCATGGCCGATCTTCTTGCGCGGGTTCAAACTCGCGAACGGGTTCTGGAACACCATCTGCACCTGCTGTCGGAGCTGCTTCTTGAGCGTGGCATCGGCGCGCGTCACATCGGCGCCGGCGAGCAGCAAGGCGCCGGAGGTCGGCGCCTCGATCATCGTCAGCTGGCGCGCCAGCGTGCTCTTGCCGCAACCCGATTCGCCGACGACCGCGAGCGTCTGGCCCGCTTGCAACGTGAACGACACGCCGTCGAGCGCGCGGGCCAGCGCCTTCGGTTTCAGGAAGCCGGTCGAGACCGCGTAGTGCTTCGCGAGCGACTGCGATTCGAGGACCACGGCAGGCTGACTCATGAGGCGACTCTGTTGAGCGGATAGAAGCAGCGCGCCTGTGCACCAGCATCGCCGTCGAGTCCCGGCCGCTCGTCGCGGCAGCGCGGCTGCACATAGGCGCAGCGCGGAGACAGCAGGCAGCCGCCCGGCCGGTCGAACGCGCCCGGCACCACGCCGCCCATCGAGCGCAGCCGGCGCTGGCCGATGTTGTGCTCGGGCAGTGCGGACAACAAGGCCTCGGTGTACGGGTGGCGCGGCGCGTCGAAGAGCTCCGGCACGCGCGCGGTCTCGACGACCTGGCCGGCGTACATCACGAGCACGCGCTGCGCGACCTCGGCCACGACGCCGAGGTCGTGCGTGATCAGCACCAGCGCCATGCCGCGCTCGCGCTGCAGGCGGATCAGCAGCGCCAGCATCTGGGCCTGGATCGTCACGTCAAGCGCCGTCGTGGGCTCATCGGCGATCAGCAGGCGCGGGTTGCAGGCGATCGCCATCGCGACCATCACGCGCTGGCTCATGCCGCCGGAGAGCTGATGAGGGTAGGCCGACAGGCGCGCTTGCGCATCCGGGATCTCGACCTGCTTCAGCAGCTCCAGCGCGCGTGCGCGCAGGGCCTTGCGCGAGCCGCCTTCGTGCAACCGCAGCGTCTCGACGAGCTGGAACTCGACCGTGAAGCACGGATTCAGGCTCGCCATCGGATCCTGGAAGATCATCGCGATGTCCTTGCCGAGCAGGCTGCGCCGCTCCTTCAAGGGCATCTTCAGAAGATCGCGGCCGTCGAAGCTCATGCGCTGCGCGTGCACACGGCCCGGCTCGTCGATCAGGCCCATCAGCGCGAGCGCGGTCACGCTCTTGCCCGAGCCTGACTCGCCAACGATGCCGAGCACCTCGCCGGCATCCACATGCAGGCTGACGTTGTCGACCGCACGGAACGCTCCGAATTCGACACCGAGGTCGCTGACTTCGAGCAAGGCCATCATGACAACCCCTCGGCCGACGGGTACGTCGCCCGATCCCCCGAGGGGATGCGGGCCCGCTTGGGAGCGGCCCGGCGCTGGTCCCGCG
>JBDTVC010000162.1:0-11058 GCA_040007475.1 Burkholderiales bacterium | reverse complement strand
GGCCCAGCGAGCCGCCCAGGTGCAGCGGCTTGCCGGTAACGACGCCGGTGGCGGTCGTGCCGGTGTTCATCGAGTAGGTGTCCATCATCCAGGCCATGATCTGCCCGTTGGTGTTCACGTCGGGTGCGGGGATGTCGCGCTGCGGGCCGATGATGATGCCGATCTCGCTGGTGTAGCGGCGCGTCATGCGCTCGAGCTCCTTCAGCGAGAGCTTCTTCGGATCGACGCGGATGCCGCCCTTGGCGCCGCCGTACGGCAGGTTGACCGCGGCGCACTTCACGGTCATCCACGCGCTCAGGGCCATCACCTCTTCGAGCGTCACGTCCGGGTGGAAACGCACGCCGCCCTTGCCCGGGCCGCGGCTCAGGTTGTGCTGCACGCGGTAGCCCTCGAAGTGGGCGACCTCGCCGTTGTCGAGCTCGATCGGCACGTCGACGATCAGCGCGCGCTTCGGCCGCTTCAGCGTTTCAGACCAGCGCGCGAGGTTGCCGAGATAGGGCAATACACGGTCAACCTGCGAGATGTAGGTGTCCCAGGCGGTGTCGCCCTTCTGGCTGACGTAGGAGAGGTGGCTCATGGTTGTCTCTTGAGAGGTCACGGTGTTCGTGGCACGGGCCTGAGACTTTAGGCCCGCGCGATGCCCTGGGCAACGTGACCCTATGCAGGGTTTGCATGGGATCAGTCGGCGCGCTGCATTTCCATGATCCAGTTCGTCTCCCACACGTGGCCATCGAGCGAGAAGGCCTGCGACCAGCGCGCCGCATCCGGCCCGAGGCGTTCCCACAGGAAGCGGACCTTCACCGGCCGGCCCTCGTCATCGTCGTCGCCGGAGAACTCGCCGCGGTCGCCGCTGAAGCCGCCCTGCACCGGGGGTTCGAGCCGGCCGGTGCGGCTGTTGATCCAGTAGATCGACCACCGCTGAGTGCTCAGGTCGAGCGTTCGCACCGTGCCCCCGCTGAAGCCGCGGGTCGGGAATTCGATCTGGTCGACCGAGACGATGCCGCCCAGATGCGACCACGCCTGCTCGATGCCCGGGAACTCGTCCCAGTCATCGCTGCCGACGTGGCGCTGTTTGAGGCGCCGGTTGCGCACGTGCCAGCGGCCGACGAGAAAGTCGAAGTCGTGGGGCCGGCCGATGAACTCGGGCGCGATGGACGAGCGTGCGGTCGGGGCGAGTCGCAGCGTCTGAGGTGCTGCGGCAAGTTGTGCGCACCAGGCGCGCCATTCGGGTGACGCGGCGAGGTGATCCGCGTGCCGTGACTGCGCGGCCGCGTCCGCGAAGCCGCTGAGCCACACGATGACCGACTCGCCCTCGCGCACCGGCAGGCGCGGGTAGTTGTTCGGCGTCGGGTCGGTGACGAAGCCGATGACCCACGACGCGCCGGCCACGACCCACGACGCACGCAGCTCGCGTTCGAAGCCATCGAGCAAGTCGCCGGCCGAGGCGCGCAGCGGGCAGATCGTGATCGAAACGAGGCCGGCCGCGCCGGCTTGCGCATGTGGCGTGGCCGGATTCAGCAGCAGCACGTCGTCGCTGTCGATCATGGTCGCGTTGGCCGCCGTGCGATGGCGTTGCCAAGCCGGCCCGTCGTAGAACGCGGCGAGCGCTGCGGGGCGGCTGGCCATGTCGTCGAAGCCGCGCAGCCACACGAAGCGGTCCGGTGCGTCCAGGTCGCGGAAGATGCCGACGACGTGCACGCCGAGTGCTTCGTGCGGCTCGATGAGTTCGCGCTCGAACAGCTCGATCAGCACGTCGAACTGGCCCGGGTGCAGGGTGTACTGGCGCAGCTCGACGATGGGTGGGATGGGTGTCATGACGGCCTCCGGGTTGGGATGAGGCGCCATGGTCGAGCATCAATCCTGCCAACGGATGTCAGTCTTTTACGCGACACTGCCGGCATGCGAGCGAGCCGCCTGCTGTCGATCCTGATGCTCCTGCAAAGCCGTGGCCGGCTGAGTGCGCAGGTGCTGGCCGACGAGCTCGAGGTCTCGGTGCGCACGGTCTATCGCGACGTGGACGAGCTCAGCGCCTCCGGCGTGCCGATCTGGGCCGACCGGGGGCGCCAGGGCGGCTTTCAGCTCCAGGCCGGCTGGCGCACGCGCGTCGACGGTCTGACGGCGCCGGAGGCGCAGGCAATGTTCCTCGGCGGGCTGCCCGGTCCGGCCGCCGAGCTCGGGCTGGGCGAGGCGATGGCGTCGGCCCAGCTCAAGCTGCTCGCCGCGCTGCCCGACGGCTGGCGCGAGGACGCGCGCCGCGTCAGCTCGCGCTTCCATGTCGACCCGATCGACTGGTACCGCGGACCGGCGGCGACGGATCACCTGCCCGCGATCGCGCAAGCCGTGTGGGGTGAGCACCAGCTCGATGTGCGCTACGAGAGCTGGAGCGGCGTGAGCCGCCGTCGGCTCGATCCACTCGGGCTCGTGCTCAAGGCGGGCATCTGGTACGTCGTCGCGATCGGCGGCAAGAAGCAGGCGCGCACCTACCGGCTGTCGAACATCCTGGAGCTCGCGGTGAGCGACGAGCGCTTCGTGCGGCCGAAGGCCTTCGACCTCACGGCGTACTGGGCCGAGTCGACGAAGCGTTTCGAGGCGGAGCTGTACCGCGACACCGCGCTGCTGCGCGTCACGCCGCGCGGCATGAAGGTGTTGCGCAATCTCGGCCAGGCGCTCGCCGATGCGGCGGACCGGAGTGCGCGCGACGATGCCGAGGCCGGCTGGCAGCGCGTCACGATCCCGATCGAGACGATCGAGCATGCGGCCGGGCAGCTGCTGCGGCTGGGGCCCGACGCGGAAGTGCTCAGGCCCGCTGCGCTGCGCCAGCGACTCGCCGAGGCGATCACCGCGATGGCGGTGTTGTATGCCTAGCGGCCGAACTCGTCGCCGAGTTCGCGTGCGCGCTGCTGTGCCGCCTTCAGCGCGGTCACGAACGCCGCCTTCACGCCGCTCGCCTCCAGCGAGGTGAGCGCCGCGAAAGTCGTGCCGCCCTTGGAGGTGACGCGCTCGCGCAGCACCGCGGGCGACTCGGACGAGGCTTGTGCCAATGCGGTCGACCCGGCGAAGGTGCCGAGTGCGAGCTGCTTGCCCTGCTCGGCGCTGAGCCCCATCTGCACGGCGGCTTCCATCATCGCCTCGACGACGTAGAAGACGTACGCCGGCCCCGAGCCCGAGATCGCGGTGACGGCATCGAGGTCTTCCTCGCGCGCGACCCACAGCAGCTGGCCGGTCGGCGCGAGCACGGCCTCGACCTGCGCGCGGTCCGCGGCGCTCACCGCATCGCGCGCGAACAGCCCGGTCATGCCCTGGCCGACCAGGGCCGGCGTGTTCGGCATCGTGCGCACGATGCGCGCCGCGCCGGTCGCGCGGGCGATCGAGTCGCTGCGGATGCCGGCCATCACGCTGAGGTGCAAGGCCTTGCCCACGTGCGCCGCGCAGGGCGCCGCAGCCTCGACGAAGAGCTGCGGCTTGACGGCCCACACGAGCATCGCGGCCTGCGCGAGCGAGGCGTCGGCCGCTGCGAGCGTGTGCACGCCGAACTCGGCCTGCAGCTTGTCGCGCTGCGCCGCGCCGGGGTCGATCACGACGATCGAGCCGGCCGCGCGCCCGCTCTTGACCAGCCCGCCGATGATGGCGCTGGCCATGTTGCCGCCGCCGATGAATGCGATCATGTCCATGGGTCGATGCTCGAAGGAAGATGGGATGCGTGTGGAAGGTTCCGCCATTGTCGCGCGGTGACTTTCACGCCGTGAGCGCCCGCGGTTACCGCGGCAAGACGCCGGGGTGCCGCAACCTGCGGCCTCAGTGAATCCCGGCGAGCAGTGCCGCGTTGCCTCCGGCCGCGGCGGTGTTGATCGTCAGCGTCTGCTCGGCGCAGAAGCGATACAGGTAGTGCGGGCCGCCAGCCTTCGGGCCCGTGCCGGAGAGGCCTTCACCGCCGAAAGGCTGCACGCCGACGACGGCACCGATCATGTTGCGGTTCACGTAGACGTTGCCGATGCGTGCTGCTGCCGCGAGGCGCAGCGCGCGTGAGTCGATGCGGGTCTGGATGCCGAGCGTGAGGCCGTAGCCGAGTGCGTTGATCTGCGCGATCACCGACTGCACGTCGCCACTCCAGCGCACGATGTGCAGCACCGGGCCGAAGATCTCCTGCTTCACGTCGGCCACGCTCGGCAGCTCGAACGCGATCGGTGCGATCAGCCGCGGGAAGCTCGATGCGACCGGCGACTCGCCGATCAGCGTGGCCTGCGTTCGCAGACGTGCAATGTGGGCGCCGATGCCGGCGAAGGCCTCGGCATCGATCACCGGCCCGACATCGGTCGCGAGCAGCGCCGGGTCGCCCACGTTCAATTCCTTCAGGGCGCCGCGGATCATCTCGATCACGCTGTCGGCAATGCCTTCGTGCACGCACAGCAGCCGCAGCGCCGAGCAGCGCTGGCCGGCCGAGCGGAACGCGCTCTGCACGACCGCGTCGACGACCTGCTCGGGCAGTGCGCTGCTGTCGACGACCATGGCATTGATGCCGCCGGTCTCGGCGATCAGCGGCACGATCGGCCCGTCCTTCAGCGCGAGCGTGCGGTTGATGATTCGGGCGACGGCGGTGGACCCCGTGAAGCACACGCCGGCCGTGCGCGCATCGGCAACGAGCGCTGCGCCGACCGTCTCGCCCGGGCCGTGGAGCAAGGCGAGTGCAACGTTCGGCACGCCCGCCTGGAACAGCAGTTCGACGAAGCGGTGCGCGACGGCCGGCGTCTGCTCCGCGGGCTTGGCCGCGACCGTGTTGCCGGCGACGAGCGCGGCGGCGACCTGGCCCGCGAAGATCGCGAGCGGGAAGTTCCATGGGCTGATGCAGACGAACACGCCGCGGCCGTGGAGGTGCAGCGCGTTGCTCTCGCCGGTCGGGCCGGGCAGCGTTTGCGTGGCCAGGCGCGCTTCGGCCTGGTCGGCGTAATAGCGGCAGAAGTCGACTGCCTCGCGGACTTCGGCGACGCAGTCGCCCAGGGTCTTGTGCGCCTCCTTCACGAGCAGGCCGCAGAACTCGGGCAGGCGCGCGTCGAGCGCAGCGGCGGCGCGGCGCAGCACGGCGGCGCGGTCGGCGAGTGGGGTGGCGTTCCATGCGGCAAAGCCGTGCTGCAGGCGCGCCATCGCGGCTTCGACTTGTGCGGGGTTGGCTTCGGGGACGGTCGGCACCTCGGTCGATTCGACGGCACGGTCGAGTGGCGCGCGATCGGCGATGCACGCGAGATCGACGCCCCTCGAGTTGATGCGGCCGCTCGCCGCATACAGCGCCGACGGCGGCGCGATGCCGGCGTGGGCGGCGGGCACCAGCGGCGAGGCGAGCAGCGCGTCGACATCGACGGCCTCGTCCGACAGTTGATGGACGAACGACGAGTTGGCGCCGTTTTCCAGCAGGCGGCGCACCAGGTACGCGAGCAGGTCGCGGTGCTCGCCGACCGGCGCGTAGACGCGCACCGGGATCTTGCTGTCGCGCATCACCTCGCGGTACACGCCCTCGCCCATGCCGTGCAGGCGCTGCATCTCGTAGGCGGCGCTCTTCGCCTTGGCCATGCCGATGATGGCGGCGATGGTGCCGGCGTTGTGTGTCGCGAATTGCGGATAGATCACATCGGCATTCGCGATCAGCGCGCGGGCGCACGCGAGGTAGGAGATGTCGGTGTGGTGCTTGTGCGTGAAGACCGGGTAGCCGCTCAGCCCCTGCTCCTGCGCGCGCTTGATCTCGCCGTCCCAGTACGCGCCCTTCACGAGGCGCACCATGAAGCGCAGCCCGTTCGCGCGCGCAATGCGCGCAACCTCTTCGACGACCTGCAAAGCGCGCGTCTGGTACGCCTGCACCGCCAGGCCGAAGCCGCCCCACAGCGGTAAGTCGGCGGCAATGCGCTGGGCGAGTGCCTCGAACACATCGAGGGAGAGTTCGAGCCGATCGCTCTCTTCGGCGTCGATCGTCAGGTTGATGCCGGCGCGCGCCGCCGGTTCGATCAGTTGCCAGACGCGTGGCAGCAGCTCGTCGAACACACGCCCGCGTTGCGCGTCCTCGTAGCGCGAGAACAGCGCGCTGAGCTTGATCGAGATGCCGTCCGCCGCCTCTGGACCGCCGGTGTTCTTCGCCGCAGCGATCGCGTGGATCGCGTTCAGATAGGAGGCGAGGTAGCGCTGCGCATCGGCCTCGGTGCGCGCGCCTTCGCCGAGCATGTCGTAGCTGAAGCGCAGGCCGCTCTGCGCCTTTCGGGCGGAGGCGGCCTCGTTCATCGCCTCGGTGATCGAGCGGCCCAGCACGAACTGTCGTCCGAGCAACTGGATCGCACGGACCGTGGCAGCGACCACCGTGTGCGCGCCCAGCCGCTTGAACAGGCCGCCGTCGCCGTCGCTCTCGGGCAGGAACTTCTTCGACATCGCGATCGCGCTCGCCGAGATGCTGGCCAGCATCTTGTGCGGGCCGCCCCCGGACCGGCCGTCAACACCCTCGTGGCCCCTGGCATCGAAGTCGGCCTTGCCGAGCTGGTCGGCGGTCAGTGCGATCGCCGTCTCGGCGTCCGGTACGCGCAGCAGGGCCTCGGCCAGCCGCATCAGCGCCAGGCCTTCGGCACTGGAAATCGGGTATTCGCGCAGCAGCGATTCCATCGCCCAGAACGGCGCGGGCCTGTCGCGCACGGCCTGCACCCACGGCTGCGCCAAGCGAACGGCAGCGGGCCAGTCGGTCGCGCCGGCCAGGCCGTTCAACAGCCCTTCGAGCACGGCCAGCTCGTCACGGTAGGGGTGAGGGAGTCGGGTGGCGGTGGCAGGCATCGAAGACCTTTCGCTTGGGATAGATTGCTAGGTTATCGATGCCAGGTCAGAATTAATCTCCGAAACGGCGCAGCTCGGTAGCGAAAAATCCATGGCACCCCTCGATCTCGACAAGACCGACGCGAAGATTCTGCGCGCGCTGCAGCACGACGGGCGCATGTCCAACCTGAAGCTGGCCGAGACCGTGCACCTCTCGCCGACCGCTGCGCTCGAACGCGTGAAGCGGCTCACGCGTGACGGCTTCATCCTGGGCTACGAGGCGCGGCTGAATCCTGACAAGCTCGGCGCCGGGCTGCTGGTGTTCATCGAGGTCGTGCTGGACCGCACCACGCATGACGCGATGGGCATCTTCAAGGCCGCCGTGCAGGTGCGGCCCGAGATCCTCGAGTGTCATCTGGTGGCCGGCGGCTTCGACTACCTGATCAAGACACGTGTGGCCGACATGCAGGCCTACCGCGGCTTTGTCGGCTCGGTGATCTGGGCGCTGCCCGGCGTTCGCGAGACGCGCACGTATGCGGTGATGGAAGAAGTGAAGAACACGACGGCGCTGCCGATCTGAGGCCCGCTTGACGGGCCATCCATCATATTGGAAACTGCATCCAGTATGAAGGAGAGCCAGTCCATCAACGCCCGCATCGCCCGCCGCGTCGCCGAGCTGCGCACGGCCAGCGGGTTGTCGCTCGATGCGCTCGCGACGCGCTGCGATGTGAGCCGCTCGATGATCTCGCTGATCGAGCGCGCCGAGACGAGCGCCACGGCGGTGGTGCTGGAGAAGCTCGCCTCCGGCCTCGGCGTGCCGCTGAGCTCGCTGTTCGACGCGCCGCGGGCCGCGCCCGGGCCGCTGGTCCGGCGTGCCGAGCAGCCGGAGTGGCGCGATCCGGCGTCGGGCTACGTGCGGCGCAACGTCTCCCCGCCGGATCACCCGTCGCCGTTGCGCATCGTGGAGGTCGTGTTCCCGCCCGGCAAGCGGGTCGTGCTCGAGGGCGCGACCCCGGCCGCACCCATCGACGAGCAGGTGTGGCTGCTGGAAGGCGCCATGACGTTGACGCACGGCGGCCACACCCATCGGCTCGAAGCGGGCGATTGCCTTGCGATGCGCATCGACGGGCCGGTCGAGTTCCGCAACCCGACCCGCCGGCCGGCGCGCTATGCGGTCGTGATCGCCGTCGATTCGCCGCGCCGGGCGTCCCACCCCCTGGTGCCACGATGAAGATCGAGATCGACGACCTGACCCGCCCGCAGATCCACACCTTGCTGAACGAGCACCTGCGCAGCATGCACGCGCTCTCGCCGCCGGAGAGCGTGCACGCGCTGGACCTCGACGCGCTGCGCCGCCCCGAGATCACGTTCTGGACAGCCTGGGAGGGCGCGTTTCTGCTCGGCTGTGGCGCGCTGATGGAACTGAGCCAAACCCACGGCGAGGTGAAGTCGATGCGCACGCCCGAGGCGCACCGCCGCACTGGCGCAGGGCGCGGGCTGCTGATGCACATCATCGAGGCCGCGCGGTCGCGCGGTTACGAGCGCCTGAGCCTGGAGACGGGCTCTCAGGCCGGGTTCGCACCGGCGCGCAGCCTCTACGCGAGTGCCGGTTTCACCGAGGTCGGGCCGTTCGGTTCGTACGTCGGGGATCCGAACAGCACGTTCATGACCCTGTCGCTGCTGGGCTGACGGCAGGCCGCCGGCCGAAGATCGCGCTGCCGATGCGCACGATCGTCGCGCCTTCGGCGATCGCGGCTTCGAGGTCGTCGCTCATGCCGATAGACAGCGTGTCGAGTGCGAGGCCCTGCGCTTGAAGTGACCGCAGCAACTCGTGAAGTGCGCGATGCGGGGCGCGTTGCGCCTGCATGGTGGGAGCCGGCTCCGGGATCGCCATCAAGCCACGCAGTCGCAGCCGTGGCAGTGCCGCGACACCATGCGCGACGGCCGGCACCTCGTCGGGCCGCAAGCCGCTCTTGCTGGCCTCGCCACTGATGTTGACCTGCAGGCACACGTTCAGCGGCGGCAGCCCGGTCGGGCGCTGCTCGTTCAGGCGCTGCGCGATCTTCAGCCGGTCGACCGAGTGCACCCAGTCGAAGTGCTCGGCCACCACGCGGGTCTTGTTCGATTGCAGCGGCCCGATCAGGTGCCACTCGACTTGCGCGCGCAGGTCGTCGAGCGCGGCGATCTTGTCGATGCCTTCCTGCACGTAGTTCTCGCCGAAGCAGCGCTCGCCGGCGGCGAATGCCTCGCGCACCGCGTCGGCGCCGAAGGTCTTGCTGACGGTGAGCAACGTGACGCTTCGCACGGGCCGCGCGGCGCTTGCACATGCTTGCGCGATGCGTGCGCGCACTTGTTGTATGTTGTCTGCGATCATCGCCATAATGTGCCGAGTATCCCGCAGCACTGCTGTGCGGACCGCGCCCGGCGCCAACCCAACCCGCGATCCATGGACATCACCCAACTGCTGGCGTTTTCGGTCAAGAACAAGGCATCCGACTTGCACCTCTCGTCCGGCCTGCCGCCGATGATCCGGGTGCATGGCGACGTGCGCCGCATCAACGTCGATCCGCTGGACCACAAGCAGGTCCACGGCATGGTGTACGACATCATGAACGACTCCCAGCGCAAGGCCTACGAAGAAGTACTGGAGTGCGACTTCTCGTTCGAGATCCAGGGCCTGGCGCGCTTTCGCGTCAACGCCTTCAACCAGAACCGCGGCGCTGGCGCCGTGTTCCGGACGATTCCCTCGAAGATCCTGACGCTGGAGCAGCTCAACTGCCCGAAGATCTTTGCCGAACTCTCGCTGAAGCCGCGCGGCCTCGTGCTCGTGACCGGGCCGACCGGTTCGGGCAAGTCGACCACGCTCGCGGCGATGGTGAACCACCTGAACGAGAACGAGTTCGGCCACGTGCTGACGGTCGAAGACCCGATCGAGTTCGTGCACGAATCGAAGAAGTGCCTGATCAACCAGCGCGAGGTCGGCCCGCACACGCTGAGCTTCAACAACGCGCTGCGCTCGGCGCTGCGCGAAGACCCGGACGCGATCCTCGTCGGCGAGTTGCGCGACCTGGAAACGATCCGCCTCGCGCTCACCGCAGCGGAAACGGGCCACCTGGTGTTCGGCACGCTGCACACCTCGAGCGCCGCCAAGACCATCGACCGCGTGGTCGACGTGTTCCCGGCGGCCGAAAAGGAAATGGTCCGCGCGATGTTGTCCGAGTCGCTGATCGGCGTGATCTCGCAGACGCTGTGCAAGGTCAAGGACGGCTCGGGCCGCGTGGCCGCGCACGAGATCATGCTGGGCACCGCGGCGATCCGGAACCTGATCCGCGAATCCAAGATCGCGCAGATGTATTCGGCGATCCAGACCGGCAACTCGGTGGGCATGCAGACGCTCGATCAGAACCTGGCCGAGCTGGTGCGCCGCAACGTGATTTCGCCGCCCGAAGCGCGCGCGAAGGCGAAGTTCCCCGAGAACTTCCCTGGTTGATTGACACAAGGGCTCGAGGAACATCATGGAACGCGACCAGGCATCGAAATTCGTCAACGACCTGCTGCGGCTGATGGTGTCGCGCAATGGCTCCGACTTGTTCCTGACGGCAGACTTCCCGCCCGCGATCAAGGTCGACGGCAAGGTCACCAAGGTCTCGCCACAGCCGCTCACCGGTCAGCACACGCTGGCGCTGACGCGCGCAGTGATGAACGACAAGCAAGCCGCCGAGTTCGAGCGCACCAAGGAGTGCAACTTCGCGATCTCGCCGCAGGGCATCGGGCGCTTCCGCGTCAACGCCTTCGTGCAGCAGGGCAACATTGGCATGGTGATGCGCACGATCCCGCAGACACTGCCGACGATCGACAGCCTGAACCTCCCGCGTGTGCTGAAGGACGTGGCGGTGACCAAGCGCGGGCTGGTGATCTTCGTCGGCGCGACCGGCTCCGGCAAGAGCACATCGCTTGCCGCGATGGTCGACTACCGCAACGAGAACACCTTCGGCCACATCATCACGATCGAGGACCCGGTCGAGTTCGTGCACCCGCACAAGAACTGCATCATCACGCAGCGCGAGGTCGGCATCGACACCGACGGCTGGGAGCAGGCGCTGAAGAACACGCTGCGCCAGGCGCCCGATGTCATCCTGATGGGCGAGATCCGCGACCGCGAGACGATGGAGCACGCGGTGGCGTTCGCCGAGACCGGGCACCTCTGTCTGGCCACGCTGCACGCGAACAGCGCCAACCAGGCGCTCGACCGGATCATCAACTTCTTCCCCGAAGAGCGGC
>JBDTVC010000161.1:0-11221 GCA_040007475.1 Burkholderiales bacterium | reverse complement strand
GCCGATCGCGATCGCCACCGCCTGCAGCCAGTAGGTCACCGCGAAGCTGCGGTCGAAGATGCGCAGCGAGGTCGTGCGGATCTCGCTCACCGAGGCGAACTCGAGCAGCTCGCCGTCGAGGCCGAGCTCGCTGGCGAGCGTGCGCAACTCGCGCTGCACCGCGGCCAGATCGGTGCCGGGCTGCAGCCACAGCGCGAGGTCGTTGACGCGCACGTCGCCGGTGAGCCGCTGGTAGTCGACTGCTGCCATCGCGATGGCGCCGTGCTGGCGCGCATAGTCGCGCCAGACGCCGCGCACGAACACGCGCGTGTTCTGGCCACTCGGGATCGGCAGCGTGAGCTGCGTGCCCGGTGCGGCGCCGTACAGGCTCACCATGGCCTCGCTGACGAACACGGCGATCGCGCCCGCGGGCAGCGGCACCAGTTCGCCAACGAGCGGCAGCGACTTCGCCGGATCGTCGATGCTGCGGGCGATCAGCACGACCGCAGGTCGCGCCGGATCGAGCTCGACGCGCGTGACGCGCTGCGCCGCCGTTCGCTCGACACCATGGATCGCTGCGGCCCGCTGCGGCAACGCCGCGGGCAGCGTGATCACATCGCTCGACACGCCGGCGCGCACGTACAGATCGGCCGGCAGCACGGTGCCCAGCCACTGCATCACCGAGTCGCGAAAGCTCGCGACCATCACGGTGAGCGCGACTGCGAGGCTCAGGCTTGCGACCACGCCGGCGACGGCGATCGTCGCGGTGTGGCGCTGGTGGCGCGCGCGTTCGACGGCCAGCAGTGCGAGCGCGTTCGTCGGCGGCGCGATGCCGGTGAGCAGCGCGGCGACGGCCGACGGCACGCAGGCGATGCCACCGAGCATCAGGCAGGCCACCGAGGCATAGGCGGCGAGCGGGATCTCGGCGATCGGCGGCAGCAGCGCGAGCAGCACGCCGACGAGCAGCAGCAGCGGGCCGAACCACGCCGGCATCGCATCGCCCTGGCCCGCGCTCAAGCCCTTGAGCGCCTGGGCCGGCGCGAGCCGCTGTGCCGCGCGCGCGGGCAGCCAGCCGCCGACCACCGCAGCGAACACGCCGAGGCCGCCATAGACCAGCGCAGCCCCTGCGTCGAACTGCAGGCTCGGCGCGACACCGGGAAAGTAGCCACCGCCCAGATCCCCCGACAGCAGGCGCAGCGCGAGCGCGGCCAGCGCCGTGCCGAGCGCGATGCCCAGCATGCTGCCGGCCAGGCCGAGCAATGCGGACTCGGCGACGATGAGCCTCAGCCGCTCGCGTGCGCTCAGGCCCAGCACACCGAGCAGCGCGAGTTGCGGCAGGCGTTTGGCGACCGACAGCGACAGGATCGAGAACACCAGGAACGCACCGGTGAACAGCGCGACGAGTGCCAGCACCGTGAGGTTGACGCGGTAGGCGCGCGAGATGTTCGAGACGCGTTGCGCGGCCTCGCCAGGCGCCGCGGCGCGCACGCCGGCCGGCAGCGCGAGCTCGCGCAGCACGGTCGCGCGGTCGGCACCGGGGCGCAGCCGCACATCGATGCGGCTCAGGCGGCCGAGCCAGCCGAAGCTCGTCTGCGCACCGGCGATGTCCATCACCGCGAGCGCCGAGCCGGGGGCGGCGATGCTGCCTTGCACGCGCAGGTCGGCCACGCCGCTCGGCGTCTGCACGCGCACCGCATCGCCGAGGCGCTGCTGGGCCTGCGCGTTCAGGAAGATCGCCTCGGGCGCGAGCAGCGCGAAGCGATCGGCAGCGTCGCGCGGGCGCGGCATCAGCGCGGGTGACAGCGGCGCGGCGACCAGCGCGTCGAGCCCGACGATCTTCAGCGCCACGCGTTCGTTGCGGGCGTCGAACGCGACCGTGTCGATCTCGATCACCGGGCTCGCGATCGCGACCTGCGGGTGCCGGGCCACGCGCTCGTACAGCATCTCGTCGAAGCCGTCGCGTTGCGCGCGCAGCTCGAAGTCGGGCGCGCCATTGACCGCGCTCACGGCTGAGCTGAACTCGCTCAGTGCCGACTGGTTGATCAGCTGCACCGAGAACGCGAGCGCCACGCCGAGCATCACCGCGAGCAGCGCCGCACCGTTGCGCCACGGGTGATGGCGAAACTCGGGCCACGACAGCTGACGCAGCAACGCGATCATGGCGCCCCCGGACCGTCGGGTACGTCGGTCCACCCCCCGGGGGGGTGCGGGCCGGCTTGGGAGCGGCCCGGCGCTCGGCCCGCTGCCGCGGTCATCCCGCCCGCGGTCAGCGTCAGCACGCGGTCCGCACGCGCAGCCGCGGCGCGCGAATGCGTCACCAGCACGCACGCCGCGCCCTCGGCGCGCACCTGGGCCGAGAGCAGGTCCATCACGCGCTCGGCGGTGGCCGGGTCGAGGTTGCCGGTGGGCTCATCGGCGAGGATCAACTGCGGCTTGTGGACCAGCGCACGCGCGATCGCGACGCGCTGCAGCTGGCCGCCGGACAAGGTCTCGGGCAGGCGCGCGCCGAGCCCGGCCAGACCGACCGCGTCGAGCACCGCGGCCACGCGTGCGGCGTCGGGGCGGTGCTGCAGCAGCAGCGGCAGCCCGACGTTGTGCGCCACGCTCAGGTGCGGCAGCACGTGAAAAGCCTGGAACACGAAGCCGAGGTGCTCGCGCCGGAACAGCGCCTGCTGCGGCTCGGGCAGCGTGGTGATGTCGACGCCATCGAGGCGCACGCGCCCCTCGGCCACCGCGTCGAGACCGGCGATGCAGTTCAGCAGCGTCGACTTGCCGACGCCCGATTCACCGAGGATCGCGACGAACTCGCCGCGTGCGACCTGCAGGTCGACGTTGCTGAAGATCGTTGCCTCGCCATAGCGCTTGGCGAGCGATTCGACCTCGAGCAACACAGTCATGCGGGAGGCAGCGCTTCAGCGAGCTGCGTACCGAGCGCGACGACGGCGTCGATCGCGCCGTCGGCGTCGCAGGCCACGCGATGCCGCTGTGGCATGCCGCGCAACCACGTCAGCTGGCGCTTCGCGAGCTGGCGCGTGGCGGCGACACCGCGCTCGGGCAAGTCGCTCAGGTCGTCCGCCACCAGCGCCTCCCAGGTCTGGCGGTAGCCGACGCAGCGCATCGAGGGCATGTCCGCGTTCAGGTCGCCGCGCTCGCCGAGGTGGCGCACTTCATCGACCAGGCCTTCGTCGAGCATCTGATGGAAGCGCGCTTCGATGCGTTGATGCAGCCACGCGCGGTCGTCGGGTTCGAGCGAGATCAGCGGCGGCAGTGCGCGCTCGGGCTTCTCGGTGTGGAACGACGACAGCGGCTGCCCGCTGACGCGGAACACCTCGAGGGCGCGCGAGATGCGCTGCTGATCCGCGGGCTTCAGGCGCGCGGCCGTGACCGGGTCGACGCGTTGCAGCTCGCGGTACAGCGCATGCAGGCCATCGCGCTCCAACTGTTCGGCCAGTGCGGCACGCACGCCGCGGTCGGCGGCGGGCATCGCGTCCAGCCCTTCGAACAGGGCCTTGAAGTACAGCATCGTGCCGCCGACCAGCAACGGCAGGCGGCCGCGCGCGTTGATCTCGGTGATCAACTGCGTGGCATCGGTGACGAAGCGCGCGGCCGAGTAGGCCTGTGCCGGATCGATCAGGTCGATCAGGTGGTGCGGCACGAGCGCGCGCTCCGCAGCACTCGGTTTCGCGGTGCCGATGTCCATGCCGATGTAGACGAGGGCGGAGTCGACGCTGACGATCTCGACGGGGCGGCTCTGCTGCCACGCGGCGGCGATCGCCAATGCCGCGGCGGTCTTGCCGCTGGCTGTCGGGCCAGCGAGGCACAAGCAGCGCAGCGCCGTCATGCCGGTGCCTCCACAGCGGCGGCCCGCGTGGCGGCGGGATCACCGTGCCTCTGCACGAGCGTCCACGCGACCAGCGCCACGGCGATGCTGCAGGCGGCCACCCCCAGCGTGACCGGGAACACCGTGTGCCCCGGCGCGCGACCGAGCCACAGCCCGATAGCGAACGCCGTGGCCATCATCGCGAAGCCCGACACCGACGCCGCAGTGCCGGCCTTCTCCGGGAACGGCCCGACGACACCGGATTGCCCGCACGGCTGATGGATGCCGTGGCCGGCGGCGAACAGCAGCTGCGGCAGCATGATCGCCCACACCGCCTGCACGCCGGCCAGACTCAGCGCCGCCATGCTCACGCCACCGGCGAGCGACAGCCAGGCACCGCGCTTCACCGCGCCGCGCAGCCCGTACTTCAGCAGCAGGCGCCGACACAACACGGTGCCGGCGATGTAGGCGGCCGAGCTGGTCGCGAGGATGGCGCCGTACGCCACGCGCGAGGTGCCCAGCACGTTGATGAACACGAACGACGAACCCGCGAGCACGAAGAAGAGGCCGCCCCAGCTGCAGCACAGCAGCGCGGTCCAGGCGCGGAAGGTCGGGTTCGAGAGCACGTCGCTCCAGTTGCGCCACACACGTGCGGGCTGCGTGGCCTGCGGGCTCGGCATCGTCAGCGTCTCCTCGAATCGCAGCGCGAGGAAGGCCAGCGTGCCGGCCCCGAACAGCGCGGGCATCAGCAGCGCGGCATGCCAGCTCAGCGTCTGCACCAGCAGGCCGCCGAGCATCGGCGCGAGCATCGCGATCACGCCCAGGCCGCCGAGCGCACGCGACATCACGCGCGCCCCCTCGGCCGGCTGGAACAGGTCGCGCACGATCGAGCGGCCGCAGGTCACCGCGGCGGCCATCGTCGCGCCCTGCAGCGTGCGCCAGACGATCAACGCCTCGATGCTCTGCGACGCGGCGCCGAGCACGCTCGCGACGCTGTACAGCGCCATGCCGACCAGCAGCACCGGCCGGCGGCCGAAGCGGTCGGCGAGCGGGCCGCAGACGAGCTGGCCGAAGCCGAAGCAGATGATCAGCGCCGACAGCGTGAGCTGCGCGGCGCCGAGGCTTGCGCCGAGCTCGCGCTGCAGCGTGGGCAGCGCCGGCAGGTACAGGTCGGTGGAGATGGGTTGGATGCCGAGCAGCAGCGTGAGGGTCATGACCACCACGGCGGGGGTCATGCGGGAGCGGTCTTCGGCGGAAACAGGCACGGCGCGTGTCACGGGGCGCTGAAGCTTTCATCGGCGCGCAGGTAGCGCCACTGGCCGGGCGGCAGGTCGCCCAACATCACGGCACCGATGCGCACGCGCTTCAGGCCCAGCACCTGCAGCCCCACGGCTTCGCACATGCGGCGGATCTGGCGCTTCTTGCCTTGCGTCAGCACGAAGCGCAGCTGGTCGTCGTTGACCCACTCGACATGCGCCGGGTGCAGTGCCTCGCCGTCGAGCTCGAGGCCGTGGCGCAGCAGCGCCAGGCTCGCGTCGGGCAGGCGCTTGCTATCAGGCATCGCGACGCGCACGAGGTATTCCTTCTCGATGTCGCTGTCCTCGCCGATCAGTTGTTTGGCGATGCGGCCGTCCTGCGTCAGGATCAGCAGGCCGACCGAATCGATGTCGAGCCGCCCCGCGGGCACCAGGCTCTTCAGGTGCTCGCGCAGGAAGCGCGTGCCGGAGCGATCGTCGCGCCACTGGTTCACGGGCGTGACGAGCACGACGGCCGGCTCGTAGCCATCCTCGGCCTGACCGCTGACATACCCGACCGGCTTGTTCACCAGCACCGTGACGCGCTGCGCCTGCTGGAACTTGGCCTTCGCATCGATCGTGATGCGCTGGTGGGCCTGCACTCGCGAGCCGAGCTGCTTGACGATCTGGTCGTCGACGCGCACGTAGCCCAGGGCGATCCACTCATCGGCCTCGCGGCGCGAGGCGATGCCCAGCTCGCTCATGCGCTTGGACAGGCGCATGCTGCCGGGGGCGTGCTCGGCCGGCATGAAGTCATCGTCGTCATCGTCGCGCGGGCGGGCAGGGCGCGTCTGGCGGCGCGGATCGGGCCGCGGCTCGTAGCGCGGCGGTTGCGGGCGCGACGGCGGCTGATGCTGCAGCTGCGGGCGTTGCGCCTGCTGGCGTGGCGGCTGACCGCGAGGTTCGTTGCGCTGCGGTTGCTCGCGCTGCGCTTGTTGACGCTGTGGCGCTTGTCGTGGCGCGCCGTGCGGTGCAGGCGGCGCGAAGCGATCCGTGCCGCGCCGCGCTGCGGGCTGCGGCGGTGCTTCGCCGCGGCGCACGAAGGCCTCGGGTGGCCGGTCGCCGAAGCGTTGTCGCAGTTGCTCCTGATACCTCGCTTCGCGCTCGGCGCGCTGCGCCTGGGCCTGTGCCAGCGTCGGGCGCGCGCCCTTGGCGCCGGCGCCTACGCCGCGCACAGGCGGGCGGTCATGGGTGGGCGAGGGCGCGCCGGCGCCGCCGGGCTTTTTCAGTTTGATCGTGACCATGCGCGATTGGAGCACGGACGCGCGAAACGCCTGCTGGGAGTGGCAGGATGCGGGCGGAAGCACGTTTGAACCTTCGCCCTTCGCTTCTGTCGAAATCCGGCGGCGCCGTTCGTCGTCTAGGACGTGGCAGCGAGCCGCGCAAGCAACCGGAGAACCCGCGATGAACTATGTGGATGGATTTGTGATCGCCGTGCCTACCGCCAAGCGCGAAGCGTTTCGCCAAGTGGCGCAGGACTCCTCGGCCGTGTTCAGGGACCATGGTGCGCTCGAGGTCGTCGAGTGCTGGGGTGACGACGTGCCGGAGGGCAAGGTGACGTCGTTCCCGATGGCCGTGCAGCGCAAGCCCGACGAGACAGTGGTGTTCTCGTGGATCGTCTGGCCGTCGCGCAAGGTGCGCGACGAAGGCATGAAGAAGGCGATGGAAGACCCACGCATGAACCATGACCCCGCGAACATGCCCTTCGACGGCCAGCGCATGATCTTCGGCGGCTTCGAGGTCATCGTCGAAGCGTGAGCGCTTCGCCGGACAAGGAGCAACACGATGACGCGTTACCTGATCTCGTTCGACGATGGCTCGATGGCCCACATTCCGGATGACGATTTGCCCGCCGTGAGCGAGGCGGCGCACGCGGTGGTCCGGGAAGCCAAGGACGCTGGCGTCTGGATCCATGGCGGTGGGGTGCAGCGGCAGCGAGCGAGCATCGTCGGCACCGATGGTGTGGTCGTCGATGGGCCGTCGCCGGAGACCAAAGCAGTGATCGGTGGGTTCTCGATCATCCAGGTGCCGACGCGCGAGGACGCCATCGAATGGGCCGGGAAGTTCGCCGTCGCCTGCCGGTGCGCGCAGGAGGTCCGCGAACTCGGGGACGATCCGGAGGCTTGACTGCGCCTGCACGCCGCCGCCGAGCCCCGCCAGCCTGGGGCAGTCGGTTGTTCACCTGTCAGTGCTTGGCTCCGGCGCGTACGCACGCTCTCGGCCAGGAGCAGCCGATCCCCGCCGTCGCGGCCGTGGACAACTCTCGACTCGCGCGCCTGTCGCTGGGCTGGTAACCTCTGGAGAGTGTTAGCGTTGCAGAACTCGATCGCGCGAGTTGAACGCTTTCTCGTTCACCTCTGAGGCGCGTCCCTCCGTTCAAAAGCGACGAAGCAAGCATGAATCGACTGTTTGTATCCACATCCTTGGCTATCGCCGTCTCGATCCAGTCGCTTTGCTGTTCATACGCCCGCGCTGACGAAACGGCAGCGGGGGCATCCCTAAGCGCTCAGGACGCCGCGCTCAACGCTGCATTTGCCAGCGCTCAAGGCAGGCTGTCTGCGGAGGATCGGTCGAACCTTCTGGATGAGCAGCGCAGATGGGTACGCGCACGCAATCTCGAGTGCGGCCTGGGACCCAAGGAGGCATCGGACAGCCGATGGCCGGTCAACCTGAGTACTGACAAAGCCGAGTGCGTTTTGCGAGCAACTCAGATCCGGACTCAAGCACTTGCCGGTCGTCAAGACATTGCAGGGCGGCTTGACTCAATCGCAGACACGGGTCGGATGGCACATGTCGAGGAGTTCACCCTTCCGATAGGGCGCAACTCCGGCAAATGGTATGCCGAAGTGACGATTGAACGAGGCATCGCGGAAGCCGCGGAGAGGGCGGGCTTTCACATCGGAATTGACAACGCAAGCGGGTTCTATGCGCTCGGCCTCGGCAAAGTGAAGTTGCCGCCCGAACAGCCGGTCGAAGTCGTCGGACTCATGGTCGATCTAGACAGACGAACATTCAATTGGCGCACGCTGACTTCGACATTTTCGGACGACGGTATTCCGTTGGCAATTGGCACGAGGTCATATGCGATCAAAGTCAAAGGTGCGCGGAACCTTGAGTACTGGTTGACAAGGGGGCAAGTCAAAATCAACTATGGGCAGACCCCCTTCAAGTACACCATGCCTGCCGGCTACTCTCCCTGGTACTACAGTCGCGACGAAGAAGACCCCATTCGCTGGCTCGTGCCCACCTACGAACGAACGGTCAACCTGGAGCTGAAGCAGACTGCCATCGCGTTTTGGGACTGGCTGTTGGATCGAAACGCGGCCGAGAACCCAACTCTTGACCGGACCGGCAGCCTTTGTGCCGAGAGGCAAAACGGTCAGCTCTGGTTCCTGGCGGGTGCGGACGCCTCGGCGCGAATCGAGCGGACATGCACGGTGCCGTTCGGAACGAATGTCGTGATTCCGGTGACATCCGCGATGCTGACCAGCGATAGTGATGACACTTGCGCCGCAACTGCCCAGGTTGCACGCCTGTCACCCCACACGATTCAAGACAGCTATCTGGAGATTGATGGCAGGCGATTCGATCGGCTGCAGGATTACTCGGCGAGTGAATTCTCTTGCTCGCCCTTGACCGTCGCGGGCAATCAGCTAGCAAAGCAGGCCAACTGGCTCGGCCTTTGGGTAACCTTGCGACCGCTTCCGCGTGGCGAGCACACCATCTCGTTCGGCGGCCGAGTGAAGGCGATCAACGCAGATCGCAAGGTGACGTACAAAGTGCTCGTCAAGTAGGGCCCATCTCTCGAGGTTCAATCGGACGTTTGACCGGTAGGCCCCACCGACACCTGCCCTGCTTCAAGCAGGTACAGCGTCCGTCTCGAACGAACCCATCGCCTGTTCGAGAAGCGTGGCCTGGTCCCTCAAGGCATCGGCCGCTGCCGCAGACTCTTCGACCAATGTCGCGTTGTGTTGAGTGGCCTGGTCGAGGGCGGCAACGGATCGATTGACGTCGGCGATGCCGGCCGTCTGCTCTGAGGCGGCCTTCGAGACCTCGGCCAGAAGCGTATGAACCTGCCGGACCTCCGCGATGATGCCTGTCAGCGTCTGGCGTGTCTGCTGGCCCACGAAGACACCGTGTTCGACCTGTTCCGAGGACTGGGCGATCAGCGACGTGATCTCCTTGGACGCATCTGCGCTGCGCTTGGCAAGCCGACGTACTTCGCTTGCGACGACGGCGAAGCCACGACCGGATTCGCCGGCCCTGGCCGCTTCTACCGAGGCGTTCAGTGCCAGCAGGTTCGTCTGGAAGGCAATGCCGTCGATGACGGAAGTGATCTCGGAGACCCGCCGCGACGATTCGCTGATGGCCTGCATGCTGCCCGCGAGCTGATCGGCCGATGTCTCGCCTTCGGCGGCGCGTCGAGCGGCTTCGCTGGCCCGTTGGGAGGCCGCGAGCACAGTGTCCGACGATCCCTGCACGGTGCAGGTCAACTTGTCGAGCGCCGTCGCCGTGCGCTGCAGATCGGTCGCGGCCTGCTCCGTTCGGGCCGAGAGTTCCTGGTTGCCAGTGGCGATTTCCGACGAAGCGATGCTGACCGTCTGTGCGGTGCGACGCGCCAGCGCCGTGGCATCGCGCACGGCGTGCAGCACAGCCAGCAGCCGCTCGCCTGCGACAGTGCGCCCGTGAGTCGCCAACTTGGTGAAGTCGATCTTGCCCGGCGTCGTCGAGAGGCCGTTCGTGATGCTGTCAAGTTCGGCTGCGAGGTGAGACTCCTGCCGCATCTGGCGCGCCATCACGACGCTGAAGCCGGCCTGCGAGACGAGGTAGCTCAATTCTTCGAGCACGCCGAGAAGATCGGGTTGAACCTGGCAGAACACAGCAAAGCCGAGCGCCTGCAGCCGGTCGAAGACGATGTGATGGACTGCGATGGCGCCCGCGGTTGCCACCAGCGGCAGCCAATGACGGTAGACGAGGGCGTAAGCCAGGATGACGAAGCCGCCGAAGTGGTATTCCGCCCGCCCTGCAGTGACGTGAATCTGCGCCGCCACAGACCCCGCGAGCAAGATCGGATACGCGATCGAGTTGAACCAACTGCCGCGCGCGAAAAGAAACAGACCAGTGGCGGCAGCCAGCAGCGCAACTGCCAGCCCGACGCTCAGGGCAGTGTGATCGAATCGCCAGCCGAGCCAGGCAAGCCCTGTCGCGCCGAACACCGTCGCGACCAGCATGTAGGCATCGCCGTTGCGCCGCAGTTCGGGCAAGGTGGTGTCATAGGAAGAACCCGTCGACTTCATTGGAACGTTGCTTTCTGGATCGAATGGTGCGCCGCGAGCACGACGGGATGGTCGCTCCGGGACATGGCAAAGGCAGCATCGACTGGCAGAGGCGACCACTTGAGCGATGGACGACGTTCGTTTGATGCAGGTCAAGCCGAGGCAAAAAATCGGGCGCTGAATGTGGTCACGGGTCGGCATCGGGCACGGTAGAGGTGCTGCTGCACGTGTAGGTCTCGATACCTGCCGCCGGGATCCTGACACGGGCTGAGCTGTCGTTCGATTTCGCTTGGTGACGAGTGACAGCAACGGCGCGTGCTCGTAGCCGGCTCTTCGCGGCCATCAGCAGTTCCCCGTGATGACAGCTATCGGGCCAAAGGTGGCGCGGTGCTGGACGGCGCATAGAATGCAGGCCGAGTCCGTAGGGTCTTGCTCGACGCGGTAGTGATCGAAACACGGCTCGAGTCGGTGGAGAAACGCGTGCGCGACGATACGTCCCAAGCTAGTGGACCGCTGGCGCGATTGCTGATGGTCCATGACAGGGTTGCCGGCATGTTCTTCGCGTGGAGCGTGAACATCGAACTCCGTAGCCTGCTCGTCGCCCTTGTTTGGGCAATGACCGCGCTGTTCCATGACAGCGCCTTTGCAGCCGCACCTGAGAAGGTGCGGTTGCAGCTGAAGTGGTTTCATCAGTTCCAGTTTGCCGGCTACTATGCGGCGCAATCCAAGGGGTTCTATCGAGATGAAGGTCTCGACGTCGAGATCCTGGAAGGGGCGCCGGAGCACACGCCGACCACCATGGTGCTCGAAAGCAAGGCCGACTTCGGTGTTCACGATGGGGCAGACCTCGT
>JBDTVC010000160.1:0-11226 GCA_040007475.1 Burkholderiales bacterium | reverse complement strand
ATGGCCTGAACCTGAAGGCCGATGCCGGCAGCGTGATCACCGTGATCGGCCCGAATGGCGCCGGCAAGTCGACGCTGCTGAACGCGCTGATGGGTGTGCTGCCCTCGCGCGGCGCGATCGCTTATGCCGGCCAATCGATCGTGCTGCAGACCCTGGAAGAGCGCGTGATGCAGGGCATCGCGCTCGTGCCCGAGACGCGGGCCTTGTTCGGCACGATGCCCGTCGAGGACAACCTGCTGCTCGGCGCCTATCGCCAGGTGCTGCTGGGCAAGAAGGACAGCAGCGCGGCGCCGGCCGATGTGTACAAGCTGTTCCCGCGCCTGCAGGAGCGCCGCACGCAACTGGCCGGCACGCTCTCGGGCGGTGAGCGCCAGATGCTGGCGGTCGGCCGCGCGCTGATGAGCAAGCCTTCGCTGCTGATGCTCGACGAGCCCAGCCTGGGCCTGGCGCCGCTCGTCGTGAAGGAGATCTTCCGCATCATCGAGAGCCTGCGCAGCACCGGTGTGACGATTCTGCTCGTCGAGCAGAACGCGCGCGCCGCGCTCGAGGTGGCCGACTACGGCTACGTGCTCGAGATGGGCGAGATCGCGCTCGAGGGCCCGGCGCGCGACCTGGCCAAGGACTCGCGTGTGATCGACACCTACCTCGGCGCTGCGCGCGCGAAATGACCGCATCGAAAACTGGTGCTGCCGAGCTCGACACGTCGCGGCTCGATCACCTCGTCGGCTACGTGGCCAGCCGCGCGGCGATCACGATGCGCAAGGTCTTCGCCAAGCACATGGCGCCGTTCGAGCTGAAGATCGTCGAGTTCTCGATCCTGATGCTGGTCGCGCAGAACCCGCAGGTGAACCAGAAGCAGCTCGGCCAGGCGCTCGACATCTCGGCGCCCAACATGGCCGTGACGCTGGACCGCATGGTCGAGCGCGGCTGGGTCGAGCGCGTGCGCGGCACGCAGGACCGGCGGGCGCAGCACATCCACTTGACCAAGGAAGGCGCGCAGCTCGTGCAGCGCGCGGAGAAGGTCGCCTCCGTGATGGAGGCGCCGACCTTGAGTGTGCTGTCGCTGGCCGAGAAGGCGCTGCTGATCGAGTTGTTGAACAAGGTGGCGTTGGGGCGCGCAAGCAAGCGTTGAGCGGCGGGCACGCGTCCCATGCCCCGCTGCGCAGGCAGAAGGAGACGACCCCATGACGACAACCCACGGCATCGGCATCGGCATCGGCATCATCGGCATCGGCGCGATGGGCTTCGCGATGGCGACCAACCTCCGCGGGCGGGGCCACGCGCCGCAGGTCCGCGACATCGATCCGAAGGCCATCGCTTCGGCCACCGCACACGGGCTCACCCCATGCGACTCGCCGGCGCAGCTGGCCGAGCGCTGCGATCTCGTCGCCATCGTCGTCGTGGATGCCACGCAGATCGACGACGTGCTGTTCGGCGCGGGCGGCGTGGTCCACGCGAACCTGCAAGGCCGAGCGCTCACGGTGATGATCTGTTCGACCATCGCCGCGCGCGACACCGAGCGCTTTCGTGACCGCCTCGTGGCGCACCGGATCGACCTGCTCGACGCGCCGATCTCCGGCGGCCCGGCGCGGGCGGCGAACGGCACGATGTCGATGATGCTGGCCTGCGATCAGTCGCTGCGCGAGCGCTTCGAGCCGCTGCTGCGCCAGATGGCCGGCACGCTGTTCTACGTGGGCGAGAAGGTCGGCGATGCGGCGCGCACCAAGCTGGTCAACAACCTGCTGGCCGGCATCAACCTCGTCGCGGGCGCCGAGGCGCTCGCGCTGGGCGCGCGGCTGGGGTTGGACAAGCGCGCGCTGTTCGAGGTCATCAAGGCGTCGAGCGGCGCCTCGTGGATCGTCACCGACCGCATGGCGCGCGCGCTCGACAACGACTACGTGCCGCGTGCCCGCAGCGTGATCCTGACCAAGGACGTGGGGCTGGCCGTGCAGATGGCGGACGAAGCGAACGTCGACACGCCGCTCGGCGACGAGGCGCTGCGGCTGTTCAAGGCGACCGTGGCGGCGGGTCTCGGCGAGCTCGACGACGCCGCGGTGATCAAGTCGATCTGCCCCGACTTCTAGCGACAACCCCAACAGGTTCACCCGCGGCAGACTGCTAGCATCTTCGGCCCACCTGGCCTTGCAGCACCCGCATTGAATCCCGACTCGTTGCTCCTCGATCTCTACCGCACGATGGCGCGCATCCGCGCATTCGAGAACGCGGCCGAGGTCGCCAGCCAGGGCGGCGTGGCGGCCTGGGGCCTGAGCGCCAACGCCAAGCCGGCACTGGTGCGCGGGCCGCTGCACCTGTCGACCGGGCAGGAGGCGGTCGCGGTCGGGGTGTGCAAGCACCTCAGCCATGCCGACCTGCTGACCTCCACCCACCGCGGTCATGGCCACACGCTCGCGAAGGGCGCGTCCGTCGTGCCGATGATGTGCGAGCTGTTCGGCCGGGCCACCGGCACCAACCAGGGCAAGGGCGGCTCGATGCACATCGCCGACTTCAGCGTCGGCATGCTGGGCGCGAACGGCGTCGTCGCGGCCGGCATCCCGATCGCGGTCGGTGCGGCCCACGCGCTCAAGATCAGGGGCGAACCGCATGTCGTCGCGTGCTTCTTCGGCGATGGCGCGGTGAACCGCGGGCCGTTTCTCGAAGGGCTGAACTGGGCCAAGGTCTACGACCTGCCGGTGTTGTTCGTCTGCGAGGACAACCGCATCTCGGCCACGACGCCGACCGCACCGATGACGGCCGGCGAGGGCGCGACGGCACGCGCGCGCAGCATGGGCATTGGCGGGCTGACGGTCGACGGCAACGACGTGATGGCGGTGCACGATGCCGCCGCGCAGTTGATCGGCGAAATCCGCGCCGGAGGCGGCCCCCGCTTTCTGCATGCGCTCACCTACCGGTTCAAGGGCCACGTGTCGGTGGACCCAGGCGCCTACCGCGACGCCGCCGAGGTCGAGGCGGCGTGGCAGTCCGATCCGCTGCTGCTCGCGCGGACGAAGCTGCTCGGGCAGGGAGTGGCAGTTGGCGATGTCGACGCGATCGACGCGGCGGCCCACGCCGAGATCGCCGCCGCACTCGCTGCGGCCGAAGCCGCCCCGTGGCCGACGCCCGCTGCCGCCTATCAAGACGTGATGACCACTGCAGGCGCTGGGCCATGGCACTGATGACCTACGCGCAGGCCGCAGCCACCGCGCTCGGCGACCTGATGCGCAGCGACGCGCGCGTGGTCGCGCTCGGCGAAGACCTGGGCCGCGGGGGCGTGTTCGGCCAGTACCGCGGATTGCAGGCCGAGTTCGGTGCGCATCGCGTCGTCGACACGCCGATATCCGAGTCCACCATCATGGGCGCGGCGGTCGGCATGGCGCTCGCGGGCCTGCGCCCGGTCGTCGAGATGCGGGTGATCGACTTCGCACTGTGCGCGATCGACGAGATCGTCAACCAGGCCGCGAAGAACCGCTTCATGTTCGGTGGCCAGGGCCGCGTGCCGCTGGTCATGCGCCTGCCGATCGGCATCTGGAGTGCGTCCGCCGCGCAGCACTCGCAGTCGCTCGAAGCCTGGTTCGCGCACATCCCCGGCCTCGTCGTCGTGACGCCGGCGACGCCGCAGGACAACCACGGCCTGCTGCGTGCCGCGCTCGACAGCGGCGACCCGGTCGTCTACATGGAACACAAGGAGCTGTGGGGCTTGCAGGCCGAGGTCGATCCCGATGAGTTCATCGAGCTCGGCAAGGCCCGCACGGCGCGGCCGGGCAACGACCTGACGATCGTGACCTGGTCGCGCGCCGTGCAGCCCAGCCTCGATGCGGCGCAGCGGCTCGCCGAGGCCGGCGTCTCGGCCGAGGTGATCGACCTGCGCACGCTGTGGCCCTGGGACCGCGACGCGGTGCTCGCCTCGGCCGCGCGCACGAAGCGGCTGCTGGTCGTGCACGAAGCGGTGCAGGTCGCGGGCTTCGGCGCCGAGATCGCCGCGACCGTGGCCGAGGCGCTGAACGTGCCCGTGAAGCGGCTCGGCGCCCCGCGCATCCCGGTCGGGTATGCGCAGCCGCTCGAGAACGAATCACGCCTCAGCGCCGACAAGATCGTCGCTGCTGCGCAGGGATGGTTCAAATGACTCGCACCGCCGTCGTCACCGGATCGGCCAGCGGCATCGGCGCCGCCACCGTGCAGGAGCTGCAGCGCCGCGGCTACCGAACCGTCGGAATCGACAAGGTCGTCGAAGGCACGACGCTCGACGCCTCACGCCACCTCGCGATCCGTGCCGACGTGACCGACGAGCCGCGGCTGATCGTGGCCTTCGACGAGGCGCTGGCCTTCCTCGGGCAGCTGGACGTGCTCGTGACCAGCGCCGGCGTCGCCGACATGACGCCCTTCATGGACCTCACGGTCGAGACCTTTCGCGCCGTGAACGAGGCCAACGTGATCGGCACCTTCGTCGCGATCCGCGAGGCCGCGAAGCGCATGCAGCCCGGCGCGCGCATCTGCACGGTGGCCAGCGTCGCCGGCATCCGCGGCGGCGGCCTGAGCGGCACCGCGGCCTATGCAGCGAGCAAGGGCGCCGTGCTGGCGCTGACGAAGAACGCGGCGCGCGCGCTCGCGCCCAAGGGCATCAGCGTCAACACGATCGCACCGGGCGCGACGCTGACGCCGATGATCGCCGAGCAATGGAAGAACGACGCGCACCGCACGCGCGTCGAGAGCATGAGCGTGCTCAACCGCACCGCGCAACCCCACGAGATGGCGGCGGCGATCGCCTTTCTCGTGTCACCCGAGGCCTCGGCGATCACCGGCACCACGCTGGTGGCCGACAACGGCCTCGCGATGTATTGATCACCCTGCAGCACACAAACCGGAGACTCACCATGACCCTCGCACGCCGCCAATTCGTCCAAGGCATCGCCGCCGGCAGCGCGCTCGCCGCCACCAGCCAGCCGCTGTTCGCGCAGAGCGCACCGATCACGCTGAAATGGGCCAACAACATCCCGGTGACGCACCCGAGCACGATTCGGGCGAAGGAGGCTGCCGACAACATCCGCAAGGAAAGCGGCGGCAAGATCGACATCCAGGTCTTCCCCAACAACCAGCTCGGCGGCGACACCGACATGCTGTCGCAGGTGCGCTCGGGCGCGATCGACATCTTCCCGCTGTCGGGCCTGATCCTGCAGACGCTGGTGCCGCTGGCCGGCATCAACGGCCTGGCCTTCGCGTTCAAGGACTACGCGACCGTCTGGGCCGCGATGGATGGCGAGCTCGGCGCCTTCGTGCGCGCCGCGATCGCCAAGGTCAACCTGCACGTGTTCGAGAAGCCGCTGGACAACGGCTACCGCAACATCACCAGCAGCACCAAGCCGATCAACACCGCGGCCGACCTGAAGGGCTTCAAGATCCGCGTGCCCGTGAGCCCGCTGTGGACGTCGATGTTCAAGGCGCTCGAAGCCTCGCCGGTGAGTATCAATTTCAGCGAGGTGTATTCGGCGCTGCAGACCAAGGTGGCCGAAGGCCAGGAGAACCCGGTCGCGCTGATCGACATCGCCAAACTGTACGAAGTGCAGAAGTACTGCTCGATGACGCGCCACATGTGGGACGGCCAGTGGATCCTGGCCAACGGCAAACGCTGGGCCGCGCTGCCGGCCGACGTGCAGGCGATGATCACCAAGCATGTCGATGCGGCCGTGCTCGCGCAGCGCGATGACATCCGCCGGCTCGAGAACAGCACCGAGGTGCTGCTCAAGTCCAAGGGCATGGTCTTCAACTACCCGGACAGCAAGTCGTTCCGCGACGCGCTGTCCAAGGCCGGCTTCTACAAGGAGTGGCGTGGCAAGTTCGGTGAGGAGGCGATGACCAAGCTGGAGAAGTACTCCGGCAAGCTGGTCTAGGCCGACATGCACGCTGCCGCCACCGGCGCCGCCAGCGCGCGGCGCGCGGGCTGGGTGCGCTTCGACCGCGTGATCGCGGCGATCACCGAGTTCCCCGCCGCCGTGCTGGTGGCGCTCGAGACGGTGATCCTGTTCGCCGGCGTCGTCTCGCGCTACGTCTTCAACGCGCCGCTGGCGTGGTCGGACGAGCTCGCATCGATCCTGTTCCTGTGGCTGGCGATGCTCGGCGCGGTGATTGCGCTGCAGCGCGACGAGCACATGCGGCTCACGACCTTCCTCGGCATGATGAGCCCGCGCCGCCGTGCTTGGGTCGAGACCTTCAGCGTGGTCGTCACCGTCGCGTTCGCGCTGCTGATGCTGATGCCGTCGTACGAGCACGCGGTCGACCAGTGGATCGTGATGTCGCCCGCGCTCGAATGGCACGACGGCCTGCGCGTGGCGGCGATCGGCGTCGGCAGCGTGCTGCTGCTGCTGATCGCGCTGGCGCGGCTCGCGGAACGCTCGTCGGTGGCGGATGCGTTGTCGTGCATCGCGCTCGTGGCGGTGCTCGCCGGCGGGTTGTGGGCATGCAAGCCGCTGCTCGCGCAGCTCGGCAACTGGAACCTGCTGATCTTCTTCGTCGCGATCGTGGCGGTGTTCGTCGTGCTCGGCCTGCCGATCGCGTTCGCGTTCGGCATCGCGACCTTCGCCTACCTGATCTGCACGACAACCACGCCGCTGACCATCGTGGTGAGCCGCATGGACGAAGGCATGTCGCACATCATCCTGCTGTCGGTGCCGCTGTTCGTCTTCCTCGGTGCGCTGATCGAGATGACGGGGCTGGCGCGCGCGATGGTCAACTTTCTCGCGGCGCTGATCGGTCACGTGCGTGGCGGGCTGCAGTACGTGCTGCTCGGCGCGATGTACCTCGTCTCGGGCATCTCGGGGTCGAAGGCCGCCGACATGGCGGCGGTCGCGCCGGCGCTGTTCCCCGAGATGAAGGTGCGCGGCGCGAAAGAGGGCGACCTGGTCGCGCTGCTCTCGGCCTCGGGCGCGATGAGCGAGACGATCCCGCCGAGCCTGGTGCTGATCACGATCGGCGCCGTCACCGGCGTGTCGATCGCGGCGCTGTTCACCGGCGGGCTGCTGCCTGCGGTGGTCGGCATGATCGCACTCGGCGTGGTCGTGTACTTCCAGTCGCGCGGCGAGTCGATGCAGGGCATCACCAAGGCCAGCGGCGCGCAGATCCGCAAGGCCTTGTGGATCGCGCTGCCCGCACTCGCGCTGCCGTTCGTGATCCGCACCGTCGTCGTCGAAGGCGTCGCCACCGCGACCGAAGTCTCCACCGTCGGCATCGCGTACACCGTGCTCGCCGGCCTGTTCGTGTACCGCCAGTTCAACTGGAAGCGCGTGACGCCGATGCTGGTCGAGACCGCGTCGCTGTCGGGTGCGATCCTGCTGATCATCGGCTGCGCGACGGCGATGGCCTGGGCGCTGACGCAGTCGGGCTTTTCGAAGGCGCTGGTCGACCTGATGGCGCTGGTGCCCGGCGGCAAGGTCGGCTTCATGGCGATCTCGGTGATCGCGTTCACGATCCTGGGCAGCGTGCTCGAAGGCATCCCGGCGGTCGTGCTGTTCGGGCCGTTGCTGTTCCCGGTCGCGCGCGCTCTCGGCATCCACGAAGTGCACTACGCGATGGTCGCGATCTTCGCAATGGGGCTGGGCCTGTTCACGCCGCCGTTCGGCGTCGGTTTCTACGCCGCGTGCGCGATCGGCAAGGTCGCGCCCGACCAGGCGATCGGGCGCGTCTGGCCGCACCTCGGTGCGCTGTTCGTCGCGCTGATCGTGATCGCGGCGATCCCCTGGATCTCGACCGGTTTCCTGTGACAACTCCCCGAAAGGGTTGCTAACTCCAGGTGCCGGCGCTGGCAGGATGCCGGCATTCCAGACCGGCAACACCCCGCCGTTCGAGGTGCAGGTCCACAAGGCCGACACCGGCCGCCACATCCAGATCGACTCGAGCCGCGGCACGCGAAGCAGCGGCAGCCCCGGCTCAAGGCGGCACGGCGCTCGGCGCTGCGCCCGGGCGGGGCTTGAGCCGGTAGGCGAGCTGGGCCCGCGTGAGGCCCAGCAGGCGCGCGGCGGCCGAGAGATTGCCCGCGGCGCGCGCCACCGCTTCGGTCATCAGCTGCTGCTCGATGGCTTCGAGCGAGAGCTGGCCCGAGGCGCCGGCCAGCCGCTCCAGCAAGCCGGGTGAGTCGGCCGGGGCGTCGACCGCCTCGGTCGCGCCGGCGCCGCCGGTGGCCAGCACGCCGGCCTTGTCCAGCGAGTACAGCCCTTCCTCGCGCAGCTGCTCGCGCCGCAGCATGTGCGGGACATCGATGATGCCGCCCTCGTCGGCGCTGATCACGCCGCGCTCGACCAGGTTCTGCAGCTCGCGGATGTTGCCGGGGAAGTCGTAGTTCAACAGCGCCTTCACCGCCCGCGGTGTGTAGCCCAGCACGTGGCGGCCGTGCAGCCGGCCGTAGCGGTGCAGAAAATAGTTCATCAGCAGCGGGATGTCCTCGCGCCGCTCGCGCAGCGGTGGCAGGTGGATCGGGAACACCGCGAGGCGGAAGTACAGGTCTTCGCGGAAGCGCCCGGCGCGCACTTCTTCCTGCAGGTCGACGTTGGTCGCGGCGACCACGCGCACATCGAGCTTGATCACCCGCGTGCCGCCGACGCGCTCGATCTCGTTCGCCTGCAGCGCACGCAGCAGCTTGCCCTGGCTCACCAGGCTGAGCGTGCCGATCTCGTCGAGGAACAGCGTGCCGCCGTCGGCGCGCTCGAAGCGCCCGGGGCGTGAGCTGGTGGCGCCGGTGAACGCGCCGCGTTCGACGCCGAACAGCTCGGACTCCATCAGCGTCTCGGGGATCGCCGCGCAGTTCAGCGCGACGAAGGGCTTTGCCTGGCGCGGGCTGATGCGGTGCAGCATCGCCGCGAACAACTCCTTGCCCACGCCCGACTCGCCGGTGAACAGCACCGTCGCGCGCGTGGTCGCCACGCGCGAGAGCATGTGGCAGGCCGACTTGAAGGCCGACGACACGCCGACCATCTCGTGCTCCCCGTCCGCGCTCGCGAGTGCAGCGCTGCCGAGCACGGCGCGCGGCGTCGCGGCCGAGGGTGCGGTCGTGGCGTTGCCGACACCGAAGGCCTGCGTGCTCAGGAACTGCTGCGCGTTCAGGTAGCGCAGATCCTCGGTGACGTCGCCCCAGGCGTCGGCGTGCTTGCCGATCACGCGGCACACCGCCGCACCCGTCGAGCGGCACTCGACCTCGCGAAAGATCACGAGCCGGCCCAGCATGCCGGTGACGTAGCCCATCGCGTAACCGAGCTGCTGCCAGCAGGCCGACTCGGTGCCGAGCCCGTAGGCCTCGATGTGCTCGTCGTCCTCGCTCGAGTGGTGCCACAGGAACTCGCCGTGGTAGGCGCCGCGGTCGATGTCGATCTCGAACTCGACCGGCTCGACCTTGACGACGCCTTCGAGCGCATGCAGCCGCGTGCCGGCCATGAAGGTCGAGACCAGGTCGCCATCGGGCCAGCGCTCGCGCACCAGCCGCGCATCGCGCGAGCCCGACTCGTAGCCCGCGCGCGTGAGCAGGCCGCGGGCGCGCTCGAGCCCGACGCTGTCGATCAGCTCGCGCCGCAGCGCGCCCAGCGAGCTCGTGTGCATCAGCACCATGCGCTGGTCGTTGAGCCAGATGCGGCCGTCGCCGGGCGAGAAGAACAGGCATTCGGTGATGTCGGCCAGCCGCGGGTGTTCGTGCGACGCGAGTGGCGAGGGCTGGCCGCGGCGCATCAGCGCGCCGGTCGTGCGCGAGACCTCGGCCAGCGAGATGCGGGGTGGGGCGGAGTTCAGGGTGGGCATGTTCTCGAATCAGCAAATGCCGCGAGGTCGTGGTGACGAATCATTTCTCAAATGAACAAATGAAGCCACAGGGAAACCCCGTGAAGCGAGCCTCGCTGAAGCGGTCGCAACGTGCTGGGGAAAGTCCCAATGTCACCTATGAAAATCGGGGCGGATTCGGAGCCGGGGCAGGCGCATCGAAGGGACGCCGGGCCTGTGTTCTGCAATCACGGGGAATCAGTTCACAAATCGAACTATTCAACTTCACGCAAGGAAAGCTCATGGGCGCCCCCGAGACGATGCAATTGCTCAACCCCACGGCCTGGGAAGGTCGTGTCTTCGACAACGGCGAATGGCGCACGCCGCAAGGCGGCTCGCGCGACGTGATCGAGCCCGCCACCGGCGCACGCATGACGAACACCGGCGTGGCCAGCGCCGCCGACATGAGCGAGGCCATCGGCCGCGCCAAGGCGGCGCAAGCGGCCTGGGCCGCGACCGGCCCGCGCGAACGCGCGGCGGTCTTCCATCGCGCCGCGGCGGTGTTTCAACAGCACTTCGACGAGCTGGCGATGACCGTCACGCGTGAAACCGGCGGCATCATTCCGAAGGGCCAGCACGAAGTGCGCGAGGCGATCACGCTGTGCCAGCTGGCCGCGGCGCTGCCGATGCAGTCGCAGGGCGAGGTGCTGCCGACCGTGCCGGGGCGCTTGTCGATCGCGCGGCGCGTGCCGCATGGCGTGGTCGGCGTGATCTCGCCGTTCAACTTTCCGCTCATCCTCGGCCTGCGCTCGGTGGCACCGGCGCTCGCGCTCGGCAATGCCGTGGTGCTCAAGCCCGACACGCGCACGCCGGTCTCCGGCGGCTTCATGATGGCCCGCGTGTTCGAGGCGGCCGGGCTGCCTGCCGGGCTGTTGCAGGTGCTGCCCGGCGATGCCGAGGCCGGCGAAGCGCTGGTCACCGATGTGCGCGTGCCGATGATCGCGTTCACCGGTTCGCCCGGCGTCGGCCGGCGCATCGGCGCGCTCGCCGGTGAGCACCTGAAGAAGGTCTCGCTCGAACTCGGCGGCGCGAACTCGCTGATCATCCTCGACGACGCCGACCTCGACCTCGCGGCCAGCGCGGCGGCCTTCGGTGCGTGGTTCCACCAGGGCCAGATCTGCATGGCCTCGAACCGCATCCTGGTGCACGAGGCGGTCTACGGCGCGATCAAGGACCGGCTGGTGGCCAAGGCCACCCACCTGCCGGTCGGCGACGGCGCGAGCGGCCAGGTCGCGCTCGGGCCGCTGATCGACGCGAAGCAGCTGCAGCGCGTCGACGCGATCGTGCAGAGCAGCGTGAAGGCCGGCGCCAAGATCGAAGCCGGCGGCAGCTACGACCGGCTGTTCTACAAGCCCACGGTGCTCAGCGGCGTGCGCCCCGGCATGCGCAGCTTCGATGAAGAGACCTTCGGCCCGGTCGCCAACCTGATCGTGTTCCGCA
>JBDTVC010000159.1:0-11264 GCA_040007475.1 Burkholderiales bacterium | reverse complement strand
TCGAGATCGACCGCTGGGCGCTGGCCCGCGCGGCGCAGTTCCAGCACGAGGTGCTCGCGCACTACGAGGTCTACGAGTTCCACCCCGTCGTCTCCAAGCTGCAGGTGTTCTGCAGCGAAGACCTCGGCGCGTTCTACCTCGACGTGCTGAAGGACCGCCTCTACACGACGGCACCGAAGAGCCACGCGCGCCGCTCGGCGCAGACCGCGCTGTGGCACCTCACGCACGCGATGCTGCGCTGGATGGCGCCGTTCCTCAGCTTCACGGCCGAGGAAGCCTGGAAGGTCTTCGCCCCCGGCAAGACCAGTTCGATCTTCGTCGAGACCTACTCGGACGTGAGTGCATGGCGCGGCGACGAGCTGCTTGCCAAGTGGGCGCGCATCCGCGAGATCCGTGACGTGGCGAACAAGGAGATCGAGACCGTGCGCACCGCGGGCCAGGTCGGCTCCTCGTTGCAGGCTGCGCTCGCGATCGGCGTGAACGCGGCCGATCATGCGCTGCTCGCGTCATTGGGCGACGACCTGCGCTTCGTCACGATCACCTCGCAGGCGGTGCTGACCGAAGCCACCGAGCTGTCGGTGAGGGTCACGCCCTCGACCGACACCAAGTGCGAGCGCTGCTGGCACTACCGCGACGATGTCGGCGCGGATGCCGCGCATCCGACGATCTGCGGCCGCTGCACCACCAACCTCTACGGCGCCGGCGAAACGCGCACGGTGGCCTGATCATGGCCACGAAACGAAGCGGCTCCTTGTGGCCCTGGCTGGCCATCGCGCTGGTCGTCGTCCTGCTCGACCAGGGCACGAAGGTGCTGATCCTGCGCACCATGCAGCTGAACGACAGCCACACGGTGAACGCGTTCTTCAACATCGTGCGCTGGCACAACACCGGCGCGGCGTTCTCGTTCCTGCACGACGCGGCCGGCTGGCAGCGCTGGTTCTTCGTCGGCCTGGGCGCGATCGCGGCGGTGTTCATCGTCTGGATGCTGCGCAGCCACGGCGGCCAGCGCTTGTTCAGCTGGGCGCTGGCGCTGATCCTCGGCGGCGCGGTCGGCAACGTGATCGACCGGCTGCTGCACGGCTACGTGGTCGACTTCATCCAGGTGCACTACCAGCGTTCGTTCTTCCCGGCGTTCAACGTGGCGGACAGCGCGATCACGGTCGGCGCGATCCTGCTGATTCTGGACGAGCTGCTGCGCGTTCGCCGCGCGCGCTGAGCCCCCAAGGGCAAGGCCCGATTGCGGGCGCAGGCGCCGCCGCGGTACACCGGTGCCAATGAACGCACCGATCCCCGACGCCCTGCCCGATCGATCCCCGGCCGAGCCCGCGCCCTACATGGCCGAGAACACGCCGCTCGTCCGGCTCAACCCGCTCGGCTTTGCCGCACCATGGCGCTGGCTGCGCCTGGGCTGGCGTGATTTCACGCGCGCGCCGCTGATCGGCCTGTTCTACGGTGGCTGTTTCGCGGTGATGGGTGAGTTGCTGGTGCTGCTGTTTCAACACGCGCCGGCAGCCGTGCTGGCCTTGTCGGCGGGCTTCCTGCTCGTCGGCCCGTTCCTGTGCCTGGGCCTGTACGACGTGAGCCGCCGGCTCGAGCGCGGCGAGCCGCCCCGCCTGTCGGCCTCGCTGGTGGCGTGGCGGCGGCGCACCGGCACGATGGCGATCTTCGGCACCGTGCTGCTGGTGCTCGAGATGGTCTGGGCGCGCGCGTCGCTGGTCGTGTTCGCGCTCAGCTTCGACGGCATGCCGGACTTCAAAGGCTCGCTGCTGGCGCTGCTGAACCCCGAGAACACGACCTTCATCGCGGCCTACCTCGCGGTCGGCGGGCTGTTCGCGACGCTGATCTTCTCGGTCAGCGTGGTCGCGATGCCGATGATCCTGGACCGCGAGACCGACGCGATCACCGCCGGCCTCACCAGCATCCGCCTGTGCCTCTCGCAACCCGGGCTGATGCTGCTGTGGGGCGCGACGATCACGCTGCTGGTCGCGGTCGCGATGCTGCCGTGGTTTGCCGGCCTGCTGGTGGTCGGGCCGGTGCTGGGGCATGCCTCGTGGCACGCCTATCGCGCCGCGGTGGGCACGTAGCGCTCAGGGCAAGAGCACGCTGCTGCCCGTCGTCTTGCGCGCCTCCAGGTCGCGGTGCGCCTGCGCCACGTCCTTGAGCGCATAGCGCTGGTCGATCTTGATCTTGACCTGCCCGCTCAGCACGACCGCGAACAGGTCGTCGGCCATCGCCTGCGTGGCCTCGCGCGTGGCGATGTGGGTGAACAGCGTCTGGCGCGTCAGGTAGAGCGAGCCCTTGGCCCCGAGCACGCCCGGCGCGAACGGCGGCACCACGCCCGAGGCGTTGCCGAAGCTCGCCATCAGCCCGAACGGCCGCAGGCAGTCGAGCGACTTCTCGAAGGTGTCCTTGCCGACCGAGTCGTAGACCACCTTCACGCCCTTGCCACCCGTGATCTCCTTGACGCGTGCGGTGAAGTCCTCGGTGCGGTAGTTGATCGCGTGCGCCGCGCCGTGTGCCAGCGCGAGCGCGCATTTCTCGTCGCTGCCGGCGGTCGCGATCAGTTGCAGGCCGAGCGCCTTGGCCCACTGGCAGGCGATGAGGCCGACACCGCCGGCCGCGGCATGGAACAGCACGAAGTCGCCGGCCTGCAGGCCTTCGACGGGCAGCGTCTTGCGCAGCAGGTATTGCGCGGTCAGGCCCTTCAGCATCATCGCGGCGCCGGTCTCGAACGAGATCGCGTCGGGCAGCTTGACGACGCACTTCGCGGGCATCACGCGCAACGTCGTGTACGCGCCCGGGGGGTTGCTCGCATACGCCGCGCGGTCGCCCGACTTCAGGTGCATCACGCCGTCACCAACGGCCTCCACGACACCCGCGGCCTCCATGCCGAGGGACAGCGGCATGGGCAGCGCATAGACGCCCGAGCGCTGGTAGACGTCGATGAAATTGAGGCCGCAAGCGTGGTGCCGGATGCGGATCTCGCCGAGTCCGGGCTCACCCACGGGCAGGTCGACGAGGTGCATGGCATCGGCATCGCCGTGCTGGTCGACGCGAATCGTGGGGCTGGTCTGCGGCATGAATGTCTCCGTGTCATGAATGGGCTTGTGCGCTATCGTGCCAGCAACCCGATGCCCCTGCCGATGAAACGCCTCACGACCGCCCCGAACCTCGCGCTCGCCACGCTCTGGGCCGACATGCTCGGCCATGCCGGCGTGGCCGCGACGGTGCAGCGTCAGTACGCGAGCAGCGTGGCCGGCGAGGTGCCACCGGACCAGACGTTGCCCGAGATCTGGGTGCAGGACGCCGCGCAGTTCGATCAGGCCCAGCGCCTGCTGCACGAGTTGCGCCACCCGCCGCATCGGCGCTGGGCCTGCCCGGGCTGCCACGAGCAGATCGACGGGCCGTTCGAGCAATGCTGGAACTGCGGCGCGGCGATGCCGGTGTGATCAGAAGGTGCCCGGGTAGGCACCGCCATCGAGCAGGATGTTCTGGCCCGTCAGATAGCCGGCCTGCACGCTGCAGATGAACGCGCACACGGCACCGAACTCCGCGGACGTGCCGAAGCGCTGCGCGGGGATCGCGCCGGCGCGCTTGGCCATCAGCGCTTCGAGCGGCTGACCGGTCTTGGTCGCTGCGCCCTGCATCGTGCCGCGCAGCCGGTCGGTGTCGAACGCGCCGGGCAGCAGGCCGTTGATCGTGACACCGCGTGCCGCGATGTTGCTGCGCGCGAGCCCGGCGACGAAGCCCGTCAGCCCCGAGCGCGCGCCGTTGCTCAGGCCGAGGATGTCGATCGGCGCCTTCACCGAGCCCGAGGTGATGTTCACCACGCGCCCGTAACCACGCGCGGCCATCGCATCGACCGTCGCCTTCATCAGCTCGATCGGCGTGAGCATGTTCGCGTCCAGCGCCCTGATCCAGGCGTCGCGGTCCCACTCGCGGAAGTCGCCGGGCGGCGGCCCGCCGGCGTTGTTGACCAGGATGTCGACCTGCGGGCACGCCGCCAGCGCTGCGGCTCGGCCGGCCCCGGTCGTGATGTCACCCGCGACCACGCGCACCTGGCCGCCACCGATCGCACGCAGCTCGCCCGCCGTCGCGTCGAGCGCCTCGACGCCGCGTGCGGTGATCACGACGTTGACACCCTCGCGCACGAGCGCGGTGGCGCAGCCCTTGCCCAACCCCTTGCTCGCGGCGCACACCAGCGCCCACTTGCCCTTGATTCCGAGATCCATGCTCACCTCCACTTCGCCAACAACCAGATGCCCGCGAGCACCAGCACCGTGCCGGCCGCGATCCACACCGTGAACGGCTCGCCCAGAATCACCACGCCCATCAGGATCGTCGACAGCGGCCCGATCATGCCGGTCTGCGCCGCGAGCGTCGCACCGATGCGCTCGATCGCCATCATCACCATCAGCACCGGCACGAAGGTGCACAGCGTCGCGTTCAGCACCGACAACCAGATCACCTCGGGCGCCACCGCCAGCGCACCGAGCGGTCGCAGGATCAGGAACTGCACGATGCACAGCACGCAAGCCACGGTGGTTGCGAGGCCCGTGAGGCGCAGCGCGCCGAGGCGCTTGACCTCCTCGCCGCTGTAGACGAGGTACACCGCGTAGCTCACGGCGCTGGCGAACACCAGCGCGGCGCCGAGCGCGGCGTTCGGCCCGAGCAGCGTGAGCTCGTGGCTGAACACCAGCAGCACGCCGCAGTAGCTCACGCCAAGTGCGATCAGCTGGCGGCTCGTCACGCGGCGCTTGAACAGCACGAGGCCGAGCACCAGCACGAGCGTCGGGTTCAGGTACAGGATCAGCCGCTCGAAGCTGGCCGTGATGTAGGCCAGCCCCGCGAAATCGAGGAAGCTCGCGAGGTAGTAGCCGGTGAAGCCCAGGCCGAGCACGGTGATCCAGTCGCGGCGGGTCAGCGCCGGCTTGCCGCGCCCGGCCCACCACGCCAGCAGCGCGAACAGCGGCAGCGCGAACAGCATGCGGTAGGTGATCAGCGTGACGGCATCGACACCGTAGCGGTAGGCGAGCTTGACGATGATGGCCTTGCCGGAGAACGCGATCGCGCCGAGCGTGGCCAGCAGCAGACCGGGCCAGACAGGCCGCGCGTGAGCGGCGGTGTCGGCGGTGGCGGCGGATGAAGACATCCGGGGCGATTCTACGGAGGGCTTCGCTCCAGCTGCCACGAGCTCGCGCCGCGCTCGAAGCCGACCGATTCGTACAGGCCGATGGCCACGTCGTCGGGGTCGGCGACGATGACCAGCGTCTGCAGACCCATCGTCTCGAAGCCGTGCTGGCAGACCGCATGGACCAGCGCCGTGCAGAGGCCGCGGCGGCGCCATGAGGGGTGCGTCGACACGTGTTGAAAGCGGCCGAGCGTGCCATCGCGGAACAGGCCGCAGTCGGCGACCAGCTCGCCCTCGCGCGTGAACACGCCGAACCAGTGACCCAGGCCGGCGCGCTCCATCGCGCCGTAGCGGAGCATCTGGCGTTCGCGGAAAAGTCGGTAGTCGGCCACGGGCTCGTGTGCACCTTCGTCGCTGGCGACGTGCAGTTCGACCGCTTGCGGTGCCTGCGCCGGCAGCGCGAGCTTCTCGATGCGGTACTGCGCAGGGTCCGGCGCCGGGCGTGGCATGCGCAGCGCGTCGCGGTGCAGGGTCAGCACCGTCGATGCGAAGAGCGACAGCCCCACCGCAGCGAAGTCTGCCGGCAGCGCGAACGGCTGCGCGGCGTTGACGCCGAACGCGAGATGGCGCGACTCCGGCTGCGCGTCAGCGATCTCTGCCTTGAACGACGCGAGCCAGCGGGCGGCGTCCCCGTGGCGCGGCGGGTCATCGAACAGCAGGAAATTGCCCCACCAGAAGCCCGGATTGGCGGGCGTGCGCACGACGAGATACCCGTCGCGTGCGATGACCTCGCCGTCGAAGCGGGCGAAGATCAGGTCGGTGCGCCAGCCAAGCGTCAGTCGCTCAGACGCGTCCGGCAAGATCGCTCGGAAGCCCCCGCTCTGCCGCCGCGTCACGGCTCGTCGCGTCGAAGGATTGACGCTCGGCTAGCCCGCTCATTTGGGTAGCCCGCGGGACCATGGAAGAGCGCACTCACTGCCTAGGGCCAAGCGGAAGATCCTTGGTCGATGGCCCGGCGCCTGTCCGAGCGGCGCTTGCACGGGCACGGGCTTCCGACACCACGTCGCCCTTGCGTGCCCACAGTGCCGCAGCACATTCATACTCGGCCACTGCTTCATCGCGTCGGCCCGCCAGCGCGAGGACTTCGGCCAGATCGGCATGCGCTTCGGCAAGCAGCAATGGCACTTCGGCACCACTGGCGAACTGGACCGCTTCGCGCGCCAACTGCTCGGCCTCGGCAAGTTCTCCTCGACGCGCCAGGATGGGTGCGCGCGCCGAGCGCCACTGAACCTGCGCATCGACATCGTCTTCGATCGCTGCTCCTTCGGCGAGCTTAGACGCGGCCCATGCGTCGTCGTCGCGGCCTTGTTCGCGCAGCACCCGTGCCCGCACCGCGGAGACGGTAGACAGGACATAGGTCTCGCCCGACTTGACGAGAAAGTCGCAGTCAGCCCGCAACTCGGTCTCCGCCGTTGCCAGGTCGCCCGCCAGCAACTCGACGCGTGCGACGTCGACGCTGGATTGGGCAGCGGTCAGATCACGCCCGAGGTCGTGCAGCATGGCTCGCCCTTGCCGATAGAGCGATCGCGCCACCTGGAACTCGCCGTTCATCGCGCGCAACTGCGCGACGATGCACATGATGACGCCCTGGATCTGCCGATTGCCGGACACGTCCGCCATGAGCCCCTCGCACTGCACGATGCCGACGGCCACCGGCGTGTCGCCCGGCAGAATGCCGTTGGCCAGACCCAGGGCGGCACGCGCCAGCAAGCGACCGTTGCCCGCCTTGCGCGCGTGGTCCATGTAGGGCAGCGTGGCTCGCCCGGACTCCGCGTACCGCCCGGCCACGCCGTGCACGAAGGAAGTCAATCGCCAGGCGGTCGCGAGCTCGTTGTGCGCGCCGAGCGGTTCGAGTGCTGCAACCGCGTCCGCGGATACCTGCAGCGCCTGCGATCCCCAGTCGCCGGGCTCGCCGCCGAACAGTCGCAGAAACATCCGGCGCAGGCGCGCCGCATGCAGCAGCCGCGCGTCGCCCACCTGCGTGGCGGCCGCTTCGGCCTCGTCGGTGATCTCCCGAGCAGCGGCGAAATCGCCGAGTTCCATCAGCCCCTCGGCCAGGTCGGAGAGCAGAGCGAGGCGCTGCGGATCGAGCGGCGGCACGAGCATCATCGCCCGCCTGAACAAATTGACCGCCGCATGCATGTCGGCACGCGCGAACGCTCGCCCGCCGGCCTCGCCGAGGCGGCGTGAGGCATCGGCGCCGATGGCCAGACCGACTTCATCCAGCGGCCCCAGCTCGGCAAGGTAGCGATGAGCCTGTTCGAGGTGATAGCCGAGAACCTCCTGAAACTCCAGCGCGCGGCCGCGCTCGGCGTTCACCTCGTCAGCCCAGCGCACGAAATCGGTATGCAGAGTCGCGCGCGCGCGCTTGAGCAGTCCGTTGTAGACGATCTCGCGGATCAGGTGATGATGGAAGCGGTAGATCAGCTCCTCCGGCAATGCAGCGGACCGATGAATGAACCGCTTGCCGCTGAGGGCCTCGAGATGAGCCGCCACCGTCGCGCGACCCGGGTCCCGGCTCAACGCCTCGACTGCGGGCTGCGCAAACTCCAGCCCAATGACCGACGCCGGCTCGACGGCCTCGCGCTCGCGGTGCGCGAGCGTGTCCAACCGGGCCTCAAGCAGCGCGTGGATGGTCGGAGGTACCGTGATCTCGGTGTTCGGATCGCGCAGGGTCCAGCGTCCATCGTGCTGGCACAGCGCGCCCCCCTCGATCAGCATGGAGAGCATCTGCTCGACGAAGAGCGGATTGCCCTCGGCCGCCTGGACCACGCGATCGATCACGCCCTGCGGCAGGTCGGCCGAGCCGATCAGGTTGACAATCACCTGCGTCGACGCGGCATCACTGAGCGGCTGCAGCACGATGCGCGACGACGACGGACGCTTGCCCCACTGGGGATGCTCCTCGAGCAGATCGTGACGCGACGTGGCAAGCAACAACAGCGGCGCTCCCGTGGACGCATCGATCACGTGCTCCAGAAGATCGAGGAAGGCCGGCTCGGCCCAATGGATGTCATCGATCAGCGCAAGCACCGGCCCTTCGGCGGAGAGGATCTCGAGGAACTTGCGTGCCGCCCATTGCAGTTCCAACAACGGGAAGGTTGCCACGCTCAGCCCGGTTGCCGCGGCAAGCCGATCGGCCACGTCGCGTTCGCCGACGAGGCCGAGCACTTTGGAATACGCCAGTTCCGGCGCATCGTCGGCGCGGATCTCGGCCGCATCACGCAGCATGGTCACCAACGGCCAGAACGTGATGCCGTCGCCATAGGGCAAGCAGCGCCCGCGCACGACCTGGGTCTGCCCGGCGGTACGCGCGACCGCCTCGAATACGAGCCGAGACTTGCCGGCGCCTGCGTCGCCGAAGACGGTCACGAGCCGCGCAGCACGCCCGTCGCGCACTTCGCGAAAGGCGCGCGCCAATGCCGCCAGTTCCTCGTCGCGGCCGACGATCGGTGTGTCTTGGCGGCGAAGGTTGCCATCGATGCCCTGCACGGAGACGAGTCGATAGGCCGCCACACGCTCCGTCTTGCCTTTCAGTTCGAGTGCTTCGACGCGCTCGACCCGCACTGCGTCGCGCACCAAACGGTACGTCATTTCGCCGATGTAGACCCCGTTGTCCGGCGCGGCCTGTTCCAGGCGGGCGGCCACGTTCACCGCATCGCCGGTGGCCAGCTTCTGGTTCGCGCCGGGGTCGATGTTGGCGACGACCTCGCCGGTATTGACACCCGTGCGATTGCACAGCGTCACGCCGTAGCGACGTGTCAGTACCTGGTTGACCTCGACCAGCGCCGTTTGCATCTCGGCAGCGGCGCGCACGGCACGCAACGCGTCGTCTTCGTGAGCCCGCGGCAGGCCAAAGACGGCCATGATCGCGTCGCCGATGTACTTCTCGACCTTGCCACCGTGGCGGTGGATCTGGGTCACCATTGCCTCGAAGTACTGCTCCTTGACCTCGTGCATGGCCTCCGCATCAAGACGCTCTCCGAGCGCGGTCGAGCCTTTCAGGTCGCAGAAGATCAGGGTGACCGTCTTGCGGATCTCATGCGCCTGACTCTGCGATGCGAGCGCCGTACCGCAGTACCCACACAAGCGGAACCTCGGCGGATTCTCCTCGCCGCAACCCGGGCACTTCACCATGGCGGCACGAATGGTCTCCTGCGTCGTCAGTTGATGAAGCGGCCGTTGTCAACCGCCAGGATGATGAACTCCCAATACAAGAGCTTCTTGCTCTTGTCGTCAGGATCGCAGTCTTCATCCCTGTCCTTCACCGTGCGCGGCGCATACACGGCGCTGCGTGTCTGGATGCAGGGGATGCCAGAACGGGGCAGTGGGCCACCATAGGAGGTATCCGTGCACGCGGGAACATGGAAGCCGAAACCGGCATACGGAATGTTGGGAGCCGGATGCGCGGGGTTGTCGTAGTAGACGATCGCGCTGGCGATCTTCGCTCGGCGATTGATCGTTGAAGCATCGCGACGCAGCGTGATGACGAGGTTGGCGAATGTCCCCGGAATGGTCAATGTCGACGAACTGCAGTCGAGCAGATTCGGCGCGCGGGGGCAGCCCGGGTCGGCGATCAGGTTCACGATGCTCGCGGTGGTCGCAGCGGCCGTCGACGGCAAACTGACCTTGGCCGCCCAGGTACTGGAGGTCGTCGGCGTAGGGATGCCGTTGTTGGAGCCCGTATACAACGTGCCACCGCCTGACGGCACATACGAACTCACCTTCAGCGGATCGGGAGCACTCAGCGCCGTCGTCGCAGTCACCACCGGACCGTATTCGACGCTGCTGTGCCGATAGTCGTCGCACTCGACCCACGACGCCTGTCCGACGAAGTTCACATGGTGGCCTCCGCTCGGAGCACTGACCGTCACAGAAAAGTTGATTTTGTCGGTCTTGTAATACAGGCCATTCAGGAAGGTACAGCGCACGCTCGTCGGCGTCGAGCCGATGGTGCAACCCGGGGGCAGGCTCGACGCGACGACCACCGCAGTCAGCCCCGGTATCGCGAGATTGTTCGCGTCGACCACCACGGTACTGCCAGAGAACGATACAGGCTTGACCAATTCGTTCCGACCACTGTAGTGGGCGAGCGTCACGTCGTACGACGCATAGGTCGGAAGAGAGGCCGTGCTGTACGTCACCGCGCTCGGCGTCGGTGTGACCGTCGTGATCACGTCGATGTCCGAACTCCACGTAGCCCAAGCTCCCCCAGGCGCGACAAAGGCAAGAGCCAGCAAGACAGACTTGAGACCGACGCGCTCACACATGTCACCTGCTCCTCGGCGCCGATGGGCGCTCAAACAAGTAAAGATCGATGCTGCCTCGCCTGGGCGGTCAGCAATGGCGCACGACGCCGTCCCCGCTTCACAGCCCGGAAGCGTTCGACCGCCATTCACGGATGGATACGAAACTTCGGAACCAGTAACTTTATCGTAACGCAGTTCACGAACTGTTATTTATCGCGCCCACCCCCTGAATGAGGGTCGTCACTCTTCCTGGAACGTCGCCTCGCGCTTCTTGCTGATCGACGGCAGCATCACGATGACGACCATCAGCGCCGCGGCAGCGAGCAGCGCGGCCGAGAGCGGGCGCGTGATGAACGCGCTCCAGTCGCCGCGCGAGAGCAGCAGCGCGCGGCGCAGGTTCTCTTCCATCATCGGGCCGAGGATGAAGCCCAACAGCAGCGGCGCCGATTCGCAGCTCAGCTTGTAGAACACGTAGCCGATCAGCGCAAACAGCGAGGTGAGGTAGACGTCGAAGGTGTTGTTGTTCAGCGTGTAGACGCCGATGCAGCAGAACAGCGTGATCGCCGGGAACAGGTACTTGTAGGGCACCGTCAGCAGCTTGATCCAGATGCCGATCAGCGGCAGGTTCAGGATCACCAGCATCGCGTTGCCGACCCACATCGAGGCGATCAGGCCCCAGAACAGCTGCGGGTTGCTGGTCATCACCTGCGGGCCGGGCTGGATCCCCTTGATCGTCATCGCGCCGACCATCAGTGCCATCACGGCGTTCGGCGGAATGCCGAGCGTCAGCATCGGGATGAACGAGGTCTGCGCGCCGGCGTTGT
>JBDTVC010000158.1:0-11401 GCA_040007475.1 Burkholderiales bacterium | reverse complement strand
ACATTGCCAAGCCGATCAACGTGGTCGAAATGTTCGCCACGCTGGCACGCTGGGTCCGACCTGAAATTGCCACGACGAGCGGGCGTCTTGGGATAGCCAAACTCAAGCCCCAAGCCCATACAACTCCCGCAGCGCATCACGGTACTGCTGTTGCCCGCGCCCGTTGGTGCTGTAGTGCGTGCCACCCTCCACCAGCACGAAGCGCTTCGGCGCCGCGGCGCGCTCGTACAGCGCCCGACCCAGCGCGGGGCGAATCAACGAGTCGGCATCGCCATGCACCACGAGCACCGGCACCTTGACGTGCGCGATGCGTCCGGCCGAGTCGAAGCGCTGCGTGATCATGGGCGTGATGGGCAGCCAACCCCACTTCATGGTCTCGAACACCGCCGGGATCGAGGTGAACGTGCCTTCGACGATCAGGCCTTTCGCGTCGCTGACCTCGGTGGCGAGCCGCACCGCGATCGCGCCACCGAGCGAGTGGCCGAAGATGTAGCGGTCTTGCGTGGGGTGCTTGGCTGCAAGCCACTTCCACGCGACGCGCGCGTCTTCGCCCACCGTGTCCTCCGACGGCAGTTGCTCGGTGCTGCGGCCGAAGCCGCGGTAGTCGATCGCCAGCACCGCGAAGCCGAGCTCGCGCATGTGGCGGATGCGGAACGTGCTGCTGTCCACATTGCGGCGCGCGCCGTGCAGATAGAGCAGCACCGGCGCGTTCCGCGTCGGGCCGGCGAGCCACAGGCCGTGCAGCTTCGGGCCCGACGCCTGGCCGGTCGCAAGCGGGATCCACACGTCGTCGAAGCCGTCGATGTGCGCGCCGCCTTCAGCGCTCGGCAGCGCCGCGGCCTGGAAGATCCACCTGCGCTGCTGCGTGTCGAGGCTGACGCAGCCGGCGAGTGCGGCCACCGAGAGCAGGGCGAGGGCGGGCCAGCGCCAGCGCACGGTTTTCAGAAAGTCGAGCATCGGCAACTGAGTCGCGGCACGTGGATAAGTTCAGCGACCGCGCCAGAACAGCCCGTCGAGTTCCTTCAGCGTGATCTGGCGCCAGGTCGGGCGGCCATGGTTGCACTGGTCGATGCGGTCGGTGCGCTCCATGTCGCGCAGCAGCGCGTTCATCTCGTCGATCGTCAGGCTGCGGTTCGCGCGCACCGCGCCGTGGCAGGCCATCGTCGAGAGGATCTCGTCTCGCGCACGTTCGACGACGCGGCTCGCGTCGAACTGCGCCAGCTCGGCGAGCACGCTGCGCGCGAGCTCGACCACATCGCCGCCGGCGAGCGCCGCGGGTTGCGAGCGCACCGCGAGCACGCTGGCCGAGAGCGGCGCGACATCGAGGCCGAGCGTGCGCAGCGTGTCGGCCTGCGCTTCGGCGGTCGCGATCTCCTGTGCGGTCGCGGCGAAGGTCGCCGGGATCAGCAGCGGCTGTGATTCGATCGCGGCCGCGCCCATGCTCGCCTTCAGGCGCTCGTAGACGATGCGCTCGTGCGCCGCGTGCATGTCGACGATCACGAGGCCCTGCGCGTTCTCGGCCAGCACGAAGGTGCCGGCGACCTGCGCGAGCGCCTTGCCGAGCGGCCAGGTGTCGGCTGGTGCGGCAGCCGTGCTCACGACCGTTGCCGTGGTGACCGGCGCCTCGGCCCAGCGCGCGGGCAGCTCCTGCGCATAGAGCGTCGCCATCTGCTGCAGGCCGAGCGAGGCCTGGTGCGTGGCGCCGAAACGCGTCATGTCAATCGGGCGTGCGGTCATGGCCTCGACCGCAGGCGCGAGTGCATCGACCCCCGCGCGCGGGATCGCGAGCGCCGCCTCGACCGCGCGCCGCACCGCCTGATGTACCTCGCGCGATTCGCGAAATCGCACCTCGACCTTGGTCGGGTGCACGTTCACGTCGACGCGGTCCGGCGCGATGTCGATGTACAGCACGTACGCCGGCTGGCGCCCGCCGTGCAGCACGTCTTCATACGCAGAGCGCACGCCGTGCGCGATCAGCTTGTCGCGCACGAAGCGGCCGTTGACATAGACGTATTGCTGATCGGCACGTGCGCGTGCGGCCTCGGGCGTGCCGCTGCGGCCGGTCACGCGGAGCACACCGAGGTCGAGCGTGACCTCGCGGCTGTCGGTGACGAACTCGGGCCCGAGCACATCGATCACGCGCTGCGCGGCCGACGTGCGGCGCCACTGCTGCGAGAGCTTGCCGTCGTGCCAGACGACGAAGCTGACCTCGGGCCGCGCCAGCGCGTGGCGGCGCACCGCCTCGACGCAGTGCGCGAACTCGGTCGATTCGGTCTTCAGGAACTTGCGGCGTGCCGGCGTGCTGAAGAACAGCTCGCGAACCTCGACGCTCGTGCCCACGCCACGCGCGGCCGGGGCGAGTTCGCCGGAGCGCGCGTCGAGGCGTTGTGCATGCGCGGCCTCCGCCGTGCGGCTCGCGATGGAGACATCGGCGATCGACGCGATGGCGGCCAGCGCTTCGCCGCGAAACCCCATCGTCGCCACGCCTTCGAGTTCGGCCAGCGACCCGATCTTGCTCGTCGCATGGCGGCGCAGCGCGAGGCCCAGCTCGTGCTGCGGAATGCCGTAGCCGTCGTCCTCGACCACGATCGCGCGGATGCCGCCACCGACCAGCTTGACGACGATCTCGCGGGCGCCGGCGTCGAGCGCGTTGTCGACCAGCTCGCGCACCACCGAGGCCGGCCGCTCGACGACCTCGCCGGCCGCGATCTGGCTCACCAGCTCGTCGGGGAGTTCGCGGATGGCGCGACGAGGCGCGGGTTGCAGCACGGCGTTCATGCGGGCATTGTAGGAAGCCTGCCCTGATAATCGCGCCGCATGGAATTCCTCAAATTCGTGCTCGACTTCGTGGTGCATGTCGACGTGCACCTGGCCACCTTCGTGCAGGCCTACGGCGCGTGGGTCTATGCGCTGCTGTTCGCGATCATCTTCGTCGAGACCGGCGTCGTCGTGATGCCGTTCCTGCCCGGCGACTCATTGCTGTTCGTGGTCGGCGCGATGGCCGGGGCCGGCCTGATGAACCTGCCGCTGGTGCTGGTGCTGCTGATCGCGGCGGCGATCCTGGGCAACCAGAGCAACTACACGATCGGCCGCCACTTCGGACCGCGCGTGTTCCAGTGGGAGAGCTCGCGCTTCTTCAACAAGGAGGCGTTCAACCAGGCGCATGCCTTCTACGAGAAATACGGCGGCATCACGATCGTGCTCGCGCGCTTCATGCCGTTCCTGCGCACCTTCGCGCCGTTCGTCGCCGGCGTCGCGCAGATGACGCGCAGCAAGTTCACGTTCTACGACGTGACCGGCGGCGTGCTGTGGGTCGGCGGGGTGACGACGGCCGGCTATCTGTTCGGCAACATGCCGTGGGTCAAGAGCAATCTCGAGAAGATCATCTGGGGCGCGATCATGATCCCCGGGCTCCTGGTGCTCATCGGCGCGTGGCGCGCGCGGCGGAAGTAACGGTTTGCAGTGAGCCGATCAAGGGCGCTCGGTGCCCTTGTCGAGCGCTGCCTGCACACGCCGCTGAAGTTCGGCCGGGACGACGGGCTTGATGAGGTAGTCGGCGGCGCCCAGGCTCAGGCAGTGGATGACCGACTCGCGGGTTCTCGACGCCGTGAGCATGATGACGGGCACGGTCTCTAACGCGGGGTCGGATTTGATCAGGTCGAGCGTGGCGAGGCCGTCGAGCTCCGGCATCTGCAGGTCCAGCAGCACCAGGTCGAACCGCTCGGCACGCATCAGTTCGAGACCCGCGTGCCCGCCCGGCGCCGAGGTCACGCGGTGCCCGATGTCCTGCAGCCGACGCGTGATCAGGACGCGATTCGGCTCCTCGTCATCGATCAGCAGCAAAGAGGCTTGGTGTTCGTTCATCGTCAGACCGTTCGATCAGGCATCGGGACATTCTGCACGCCTGCCTGTCCGACCACGATGCGGGATGTCATCGCCCCGAACCGCTGCCGGGTTTGATCCGCGGGTTCGGCGAGAAGCGTCCGTTCGAGCGCGCGTCCGAACTCGGACACCTGCGGGTACCCGTACCCCTCGCCAACCGCCTTCAGGTCGTGACCGAGCCTGGCCAGTGCGGCTGCATCGCTGGAATCCAGCGCAGCGTCCAGCCGCGCGCGGTACACGGGCAGTTGCCCGACGAAATAGTCCACCAGGTCGGCCATGTCGGGGTCTTCGTCCAGCAGGCTCGAGACGATGGGCGAGTCGTCGATGACCGCAGGCCTGACGGCGTGCGGGCCGTCCGCCGGTGGAAGGTGGCGGCGGACGACGTCGTCGAACTGCAGCCGGACGATGGGCTTGGTGAGGAACGCGTCGCAGCCCGCTTCCGTGCATTCGGCGGCGTGCTCGCGTGTGGCGTTGGCGGTCAGCATGGCGATCGGCATCCGGTATCCGCCTTCGCGCAGGACGCGCACGGCGGTCAGGCCGTCCATCTCCGGCATCTGCATGTCCATCAGGATGAGGTCGAAGGGCGTCGCTCGGGCCGCCTCGACCGCCGCCTTGCCATCGGCGACCACCTCGATGCTCGCGCCCAGGCCGCCGACATGCCTGCAGATGAGGCGCTGGTTGTCGGCGTTGTCATCGGCCAGAAGGATGCGGCCTTGCACCTGCCACGCGCCCTCGGTGGGTGAGGTTGCCGGCGGCGCGTCGGGCGGGGCGTCCGGCCCGTCCAGCCAGACGTCGGGCTCGACGATCGGAATGCTCAAGGTGAAGCAACTGCCCGTGCCCATCACGCTGCGGACCTCGAGCGTTCCGCCGAGCCCGTGCGCCAGTCGCCGGGACAGGGCCAGACCGAGCCCGGTGCCGCCGAAGCGGCGCATGATGGAGTTGTCGGCCTGGTTGAAGGGCTCGAACAGGCGTGCCAGGCCGTCCTCGGTGATACCGATGCCCGAATCGGTGATCGCGATCGACAACCGGTCACCAGCGCTCGAGACCCTCAGCGTCACCGTGCCGGCCGGCGTGAACTTGATCGCGTTGCCCAGCAGGTTGTGCAGGATCTGCCGCAGGTGCTGCGGGCTCGACACCAGGGTTCGAGGCAGGGGATAGTCGAACTGCGTGGTCAGGTGCAGCCCCTTGCTCGTCGCGCCTGCGCCCGACAGGTGGGCGACCTCGTCGATCAGCGGCCGCAGCGGCATGGGCGACAGCTCGATCTCCAACTTCCCGGCGTCGATCTTGGACAGATCGAGGATGTCGTTCACCAGCGACAGCAGGTGCTTGCCTGCTCGGTGGATGGTCCGCAGGTTGTCGAGTTGTTCTTCGCGGGACGGGCCCGCCGGGCCGCGCTCTTCGGAGAAGCCGATGATCGCGGTCAGCGGCGTCCTGATCTCGTGACTCATGTTGGCGAGGAAGTTGCCCTTGGCCGCGCTCGACGCATCGGCCGCGACCTTGGCCTCTTGCAGCCAGGCGTTGGCCTGTTGCAGTTCGAGCGCGCTGGCGATGGCCCGCGTGGTCATGACCCTCAGGTTGCGGGCACCGCTGCCGCACGCCAGGCCGTACAGCACCGCCAGCACGGCCAGCGGCAACGAGTGCGCTTCACCGGGTTGCAGTGAGGCCCACGCGAGCGCGAGCGTCTGGAAGGCCGTGAGCAGCGCGAAGGCTCGGCCGAACAGCGACATCGACAGCGCCGCCACGCCGATCGATCCGCACACCATGGCCACGTAGAGCGCGGCTGCCGACCCGTGCAGGGCCGGGTAGATCATCACGGTGCTGATCGCCCACAGCATGCCGGAAGCCGCGGCATTGGCATCCAGCTCCCATCGCGCCCTGGCGATCGTTTGCTCGGACGCACGATCGCCGCCGTGACGGCGATAGGTCATGAACCGCCACGCGGCGATCACCACCCACAGGCCACCCACCGCGACGGACACCGGAACCTGCTGGGCGAGGAAGCCGAGGTGGACGACGACCCCCGCGACGATCAGCAGCAGCGGGACGCCGTGGGCGTGGTTGTCGACGGCACGTCGCAGCAATTCGCGCTGCGTGTTGAACTCCAGGGCGAGCGCGTCATTCATGGCGCGCTCAGCATACGGGGCTCGCCCGATGCCGAAGCGATGAACAGCGGAGGGTTCGAAGGGTATCTCCGCCAGCCGCGCGGGCGAGCGCGCGGAGGGCGTCAGCGCAGGTTGCCGGTGTGCCCGAGGTTGTAGCGGCCAGGCTGCGGCCACACCGTCAGCCCGTGCGGCTCGCGGCCGACCTTGACCTTGTCGACCGCGCCGCTGCCGGTGTCGAAGCGGTAGACGACGTCGTCGAAGCGGCCCGACAGCCAGAGGTACTTGCCATCGGCGCTGACGTTGCCCATGTCGGGGCTGCCGCCACCCGGGATCGGCCAGGTGGTGACGACCTTGCGCATCGCGAAGTCGATCACCGAGACGCCGCCCGGCCCCCCGGGCTTGCCGTGCACGAGGTTGCTGCCGCGGTTGGCCACATACAGTTGCTTGCCGTCGCGACTCGGGTACAGGCCGTGCGCGCCGACGCCGGTCGGGATGAAGCCGACCTGCTTGAGCGTCTCGCCGTCGACCACGTGTACGCCGTCGACCATCATGTCGGCGACGAACAGCAGCTTGCCGTCGGGCGATATGCGCACGTCCTGCGGCATGCCGGGCGTGGTGCAGATGGTCGCGCCGAGCTCGCTCGGATCGGGGATGCGCGCTGGTTTCTTGCCGGGCTTGGCGAGCACGGCGAGCACGTCGGGTCGGTTGAAGTAGGCGTTGAGCTTGAGCGTGCCGAGCACCTTGCGGTTGACCAGGTCGACCTTGGTCAGCGACCCGGTGAACTCGCAGGTGAAGAACGCGACGCGGCCGTCGATCGAGAAGTCGGCGTGGTTGATGCCGCCGCAGTCAGGCGTGGCGATCGAGTACTGCAGCGCCAGTGTCGTCGGGTCGCGGAAATCCAGCCGCTTGAAGGCCTCGGCGACGATGATCGCGGACTGGCCATCGGGGGACCAGTAGACGTTGTATGGGTCGTCGACCGCGATCGCCTTGCCGGGCTTGCCGGTCAACGGGTCGATCGGGATGAGGCTGCCGGTCGGGCGGTTCTCGGCGTTGTTGGCGACCCAGAGCGTGCGCAGGTCGTACGAGGGCACGATGTGCTGCGGGTTCAACCCCACCGGGAACGAGCCGATGACCTTCAGCGTCGCCGGGTCGATGACCGACACCGTGTTCGCGGTGTGGTTGGGCACATAGACGCGCTCGAGTGCGCCGGCCACGGCCGGGCTCATGCGGCCGCTGCCGGTCTCGCTGTACAGGTTGTTCGGATCGACGACGGGCGGCATGCCGGGCACGGTCGCGATGGCAGGCGTGGGCGCAGGTGTGCGTGCGGGCGCAGAGGCTGCCGTCGCGGTCGTCTGCGCGTGGGCCCACCAGGTGGCGCACGCGCCGGCGATGATCAGCGGCAGCGCCGCCCGGCGCAGGGTCAGGAGTCGGTTCACGGGGGCGTGGCGCAAGCGCCGGATCTGGAACAGGGTTCTATTGTCGTGCAGACGTGGCCTTGCGGATCGCGGCGACCGTGTGCGAGACGATCAGCTCGACGCCGGCTTGACCCAGCGCAACACTCGACGGCCGTGGGTCGCCGTTCACGCCGTTGCCGGGGGCGCCTTGCGCGGCCGCGGCGACCTGATCCGGCCGCACGCGCGTCGGGTCGGTGGCCAGCGAGAGCGAGGTGTCGGCCGTGCCGGCGTGCTGGCCGATCTGCGCGTCGCTCAGGCCCTTGGCGCGCAGCGCCTGCACGAACTCGGTCTGCGTGATGCGGTAGTACTCGTCGATGAAGTGCGCCCGCGCCGGTGTCGCAGCCCAGTCGCGGTTCAGGCGCAGCGCGACGCTCTTGAGCTGCGACTGGTAACCACCGTGGTCGCCGATCAGCACCACGTCGATGAAGCCGCCTTGCTTCAGGCTGCGCGCGGCGCCATCGATCAGCCCCTGGAACGCGGCGTCGGGGATCGAGATCGTGCCGGGGAAGCGCATGTGGCTGGTCGGCGGGGTGATGCTGCCCTCGGGCACATAGCTCACGACTGGGGCGACCAACGCGTTGCCGAGCGATTCGGCGATGCGCACCGCGAGCACCTGCACGCGGGTGTTGTGCTTGCCCAGCGCCAACTGTGGACCGCTCTGCTCCGTGCCGCCGACCGGGATGATCACGGTGGTCTTGCCGGCGCGTTGCGCGTCGCGCAGTTCGGGCCAGGTGAAGTCCTCGAGCAGCACGCCCGCCGGCGCGGCGAATGCGGCCGCGTGCACGAGCAGCGCGGCGGCGATGGTGACGATGCGGCGCACGCTCAACGCGGCGCCAGCGCGCGCTTCAGTTCGGCAGCGCAGAGCGCGACCGCGCTGTTGGCTTCATCGATCACCTTGCCCATCGTGATGAAGCCGTGGATCTGGCGCTCGAAGCACACGTACGTGGCGAGGTTGCCCGCGGCCGTGAGCCGTTCGGCATAGGCCGCGCCTTCGTCGCGCAGCGGGTCGTAACCGGCGGTCAGCACCAGCGCGGGCGGCAGCGTGCTCAGGTCGGGGTGGAGCAGCGGCGAAGCGCGCCAATCCTTGTACTGCGCGGCGTCTGCGATGTAGTGCCCGGTGAAGTAGTCCATCGTGTCGGTGGTCAGCACGTAACCCTGGCCGTTGGTCGTGTGCGAGGGCAGGGTCCGGTGCTGGTCGGTGGCCGGGTAGATCAGCAGCTGGTAGGCGATCGGCAGATCACCCGCGTCGCGTGCCGAGATCGACACGACCGCTGCGAGGTTGCCGCCTGCGCTGTCGCCGCCGACCGCGAGGCGGGTTGCATCGAGATGCAACTCGGCTGCGTGCGTGTGCAGCCAGCGCGTGGCCGCGATGCAGTCATCCACCGCCGCAGGGAAGCGCTGCTCCGGGCCCATGCGGTAGTCCACCGCCACCACGGCACAACCTGCGCCGTTCGCGAGCTCGCGGCACAGCGTGTCGTGGGTGTCCAGGTCGCCGATGACCCAGCCACCGCCGTGGTAGTAGACGAGCACCGGCAGCATGGACGAATTTTCCGAGCCGGCAGGCCGATACAGGCGCAACGGGATCGCGCCGTGCGGGCCGTCCGCCTGCAGATCGCGCACCAGCGCCACCGGCGGTGGCGCGGGCTGCGTGAAGCCACGCCGCTCGCGGTAGAAGGCGCGCGCCTCGGTGGGCGTCAGCGTGTGCGTCGGCGGGATGCCGCGCGCTTCGATCAGGTCGATCAGGGCTTGGGTCTGAGGGTGCAGCATGGTCGGATTTGGCAGTTCGGGCGAGCGCGAAGCGTACCGCGTCGTGATCGGTTTCTATACTTCGCGCTCCAAAACACCGAGGGAGATTTAATGCGATTTCTGACCCATGCCGCTTTGCTGGCCCTGGCACTCGTCACCGGCTGTGCTTCGACGCCGCCGCAAGGAGCGGCAACCGGCGCCGTGGCACCGGCGGCGCCCGTGAAGGCCGCGCTTGCCGTCCCGACGAAGAAGCTGGTGCTGAACATGACCGGCCCGGCCACCGTGACGCAAGCCAAGGACTGGGCTGCGTTCAAGGAAGAGTGGCGCGCCACCTTCGCCGAGCATGCCAAGGACGCCGGCCTGGCGTTCGATGTGCAGCAGGGAGACGCGCGGCCCACCGGCGAGACCGGCACGCTGCTGAAGGTCTACGTCAACGATTACCGCATGGTCGGCATCGGCGCGCGCATCTTCTTCGGCGTGATGACGGGCAACGCGTACATCGATTCCAAGGTCGCGTTCACCGACCTCGCCGCCGGCCAGGGCTTTCGCGACATGGACTACAACACCAGCTCGTCGGCCTGGTCCGGCGTGTTCGGCAAGATGACGCCGCAGCAGGTCGATGGCATCGCGACGCAGGTGTTCGCGGAGATCAAGGGGCGCTGAGGCGCCGCGCCGCGACCTACAGCTGCCGCGACCTCGCCAGCGGCGGGTTCTTCGCGAAATAGCGCTGGATGCCCGTGGCCAGCGCGTGGACGAGCCGCGCCTGGTACCCCGGGTCGCGCAGCTTCGATTCTTCGTCGGGGTTCGAGATGAACGCCGCCTCGACCAGGATCGACGGGATGTCGGGCGCCTTCAGCACCGCGAAGCCGGCCTGCTCGACGCTGCCCTTGTGCAGCTTGCCGACCCGGCCGATCTGGCCGAGCACCTCGCCGCCGAGCTTCATGCTGTCGCGGATCTGCGCGGTGGTGCTCATGTCGAGCAGCGCGCGCATCACGCTCGCGTCCTTCGCGGTGATGTTGACGCCGCCGATCAGGTCGGCCTGATTCTCGCGGTTGGCCATCCAGCGCGCCGCCGCGCTCGTGGCGCCGCCTTGGCTCAGCGCGAACACCGAAGCGCCGCGCGCCTGCGGCGTGATGAAGGCATCGGCGTGGATCGACACGAACAGGTCGGCCTGCACCCGCTGCGCCTTGCGCACGCGGTCGTGCAGCGGCACGAAGAAGTCGGCATCGCGCGTGAGCATCGCGCGCATGTTGGGCAGGCTGTCGATGCGGTCGCGCAACTGCTTGGCGATCTGCAGCACCACGTCCTTCTCGTGCAGCCCGCTCGGGCCGCTCGCGCCCGGGTCTTCGCCGCCATGACCGGCGTCGATCGCGACCACGATCAGGCGGTCGATCTTGCCTTGCAGCGCTGGCGTCAGCGGCACGGGTGTCTGCCCGGTCGGTGGCACCGCGGCGACGACCGGAGGGCGCAGCGGCGGCGTCGACGCCGCGGCGAACGGCGGAACCGGTGCCGGCTTGCCATCGATCTTGCCGATGAACTCGCCGAGCGCGTCCTGCACCGACTTCGCGGCTTCGCGTTCGGACGCCTCCTTGTCGCGGATCAGGGCGAGCAGCGGATCGCGCTCTTGCGTCGGGTACAGGTCGAACACGAGCCGGTGCTGGTAGGCCGCGACCGGCGCGAGCGTGAACAGTTGCGGTGCGGTCGCCTGCTTCAGGTCGATCACGATGCGCACGACGCGGGGCTGGTTCTGGCCGGCGCGCACACCGGCGATGAACGGGTCGTCGGCGCGCACCTTGCCGACGAGGTCGCGCAGCGCGGGGCTGAGCTCCAGGCCGTCGACGTCGATCACGAGGCGGTTCGGGTTCTCGGCGATGAAGTGCTTCTGCGCGAGCGGCGCATCGGATTCGATCGTCACGCGCGTGTAGTCGGCCGCGGGCCAGACGCGCACGGCGACGATGCTCGCGCCGAAGGCGAGCTGGCTTCGGCCGATCAGCAGCGCGATGGCGCCCATCGAGCGCAGGGCGGTGCGGCGGGTCGTCATTTCAGTTGCTCCACCGCGCTGCACGCAGCCCGCGACGCCTGAAACCCGAGGGCTGGGCGGGGTGACGGCTGTCGGCCCGTTGCGGTCCTTGAACGGCTGTCATACATGCGACGGTTGGCGAGAGCAAAGGCACGTGCGGGCAGGTTCCGGCGCTTCGCCTCGGCGGTCGGTGCTTC
>JBDTVC010000157.1:0-11460 GCA_040007475.1 Burkholderiales bacterium | reverse complement strand
TGCCGAGTTCGCGCGACAGGAAGCGAGCGATCGGGATCTCGAGCTGCGAGTCGGGGAAGAAGAACACGCGCTTCTCGGCCAGCGTGGCACGCTGCCGCGCCAGCGCGGCGCGAGCGCGCTCGCGGCCCGGCGCGGTGGCACGGTCGAACAGCTCGGCGCTGACGCCGAACGCACTGGCCGCCGCCTGCAGCCACAAAGTCGTGCCCTCGGCGCCGAGCGGGAAGGGCGCGGGCAATCGCGCCGCGCCGCGTGATTCGAGTGCGCGCGCGGTGTCGGCGAGGAACGGCTGCGCAAGCAGCATGTGCGTGCGCGGCCCGATCGCGGGCATCGCGCCGGCGCGTCGCGGCGGGAAGAAGTGCACGGGGCCGATGCCGAGCTGCGCGAACAGGCGCGCGAACTGGTCCTCGACCACATCGGCCAGTGTGCCGACGACCATCAGCGAAGCGCTTGCGTCGGCGGTCTCGGCAGGCAGGCCGGGGACCAGCGACGCGAGGCAGGCGTCTTCGCCCTGCGTGAAGGTCGTCTCGATGCCGCTGCCCGAGTAGTTGAGCACCCGCACATCGGGCGAGAAGCGGCTGCTCAGGCGCGAGGCGGCGCGCGACAGATCGAGCTTGATGACCTCCGAGGGGCACGAGCCGACGAGGAACAGCAACTTGATTTCAGGCCGGCGCTCGAGCAGTCGGGTCACGACGCGATCGAGTTCGGTGTTCGCGTCGGCCAGGCCGGCCAGGTCGCGCTCGTCGATGATCGCGGTCGCAAAGCGCGGCTCCGCGAAGATCATCACGCCGGCCGCCGACTGGATCAAGTGCGCGCAGGTGCGCGAGCCGACGACGAGGAAGAACGCGTCCTGGATCTTGCGGTGCAGCCAGATGATGCCGGTCAGACCACAGAACACTTCGCGCTGGCCACGCTCGCGCAGCACCGGCGCGTCGCCGCACCCCGCAGCAAGCTCCGAGCGGATCGGGATCACCGGGCTCACGCGGGGGCTCCCTGTACCATCGCCGCCTGGCCGAGTCGTGCCGCACGCAGCTTCAGGATGAACTGCGTCGCGTTGATCACGTAGGTCGCGTAGGCCGCCAGCGCCAGGTACATCAGATGCCGTGCGCCGAGCGCATCGGTGAACAGCGCGGCGAGGTAGGCGGTGTGCAGTGCCAGCACGAGCATGCTGAACACGTCTTCCCAGTAGAAGGCGGGGGCGAACAGGTAGCGGCCGAAGACCACTTTCTCCCAGATGCAGCCGGTGATCATGATCGCGTAGAGCGTCAGTGTCTTGACGACGACCGAGAAAGCCGCCGCGTCATGCCCGGCGCCGGTGGCGAGGTAGCGCAGCACGAGCCCGAGGCTCACCAGGAACACGAGGAACTGCACCGGTGCCAGCACGCCCTGCACGAGGGTCCAGCGCGACGCGTCGCGGCGCTGGCGCTCCTCGGCGGAGTACAGGGGCCGGTGTGACTCCGGCCTTGCCCCAGTTGCTTGCATCGATGTCCTCGGTGTGCGGCTGGCGTCGAATCTAGACCTGGGCGTTGTGGTTGTCAATCGGTCTAGACGTAAATCAAACATGACACTATATTGATGACCAGACCTGCCCACTGCGGGAGCCGCCGGATCGACGCCGCGAGGGGCGCTAACCCGGTTGACGCGCCGTGAAGCCGGCGGTAGAACTTGACCCGCGATGCACCAAGCGATGACAGCTTCGGATGTCGCTTTCCCGGCCACCCCACCAAGGTGGCAGCGCTTGCGGGTATGTTCCCGGGCGCAATGCCAGGACATCGCGAGGAGACCGTCGATGGAGAGCTTTCCGCAGGAACAGTCGGCGCGGGAGGGGTCGTCCAGAGGTGCCGCGCCACCCGAGTGCGAGGCCGAGCTGCCAGGGTTTCGACCTGTCGACGCAGCCAACGACACCCGCATGTCGCAACTCGCGCGGACGATCGAAGAAGAGATCATTCCGCGCCTGATGCTCGCGCACCGCACGGCCACCGAACCGATGCTGCGGCCGGGCAGCGCTGGCTATGCCATCAGCGATGCCGACGTCAAGCACTTCGCCAAGCTGGTGCTGTCGCACGAGGAGGACGTGGCGTTCGCGACGATCCAGAACCTGCGCGCACGCGACGTGTCGGTCGAGAAGATCTACCTCGACCTGCTCGCGCCGACCGCGCGCTACCTCGGCGAGTTGTGGGAAGAGGACCTGTGCAACTTCACCGACGTCACCGTCGGCCTGGGCCGCCTGCAGCGCGTGCTGCGCGAACTCAGCCCGGCGCTGGGGCGCAGCGTGGAGCATCCCGCGCAGGGGCGACGCGTGCTGTTGCTGCCCAGCCCCGGCGAACAGCACACCTTCGGGCTGGTGATGGTGGCCGAGTTCTTCCGGCGCGCCGGGTGGGACGTGACCGGTGGCGCGTGGGCCGCGGGCGCTGACGCCGCAGCGCTGGTCAGCCTCGAATGGTTCGACGTGATCGGCTTTTCGCTGGGTGCCGAGGTGCATCTGCGCGCGCTGGCCGACAGCATCGCTGCCGTCAGGCATGCCACTTGCAATCGCGAGGTAGCCATCCTGGTCGGCGGCCCGCTGTTCGGAGTGCACCCGGAGTTCGTGGGCCAGGTCGGCGCCGATGGCATGACAATAGACGGGCGCGAGGCACCGGCGCTGGCCGAGGGCCTGATCTCCCGAAACATGCCGCAGCACGGTTCCGTCGACTGATGCTCGCCACGCGCGAGAGCATCGGCCACGATGAACAGAACGAGGTAGTGATGCGTCAGCGACCCGGAAAGCAAGGCAGATGAGAGAGTTCGAAGCGCCTGCGCGAACGCTCGGCGACTTGAGCGCTGACGTCGCCGGCAAGCTCATCGCCGCGGCGGCCGATGTGGCGCTGATCATCGACGACAAGGGCGTGATCCGCGACCTCGCTTTTGGCAGCGAGGATCTGCTCCGAGAGGGCTACTACGAGTGGCTCGGCAAGCCCTGGGCCGACACCGTGACGATCGAGAGCCGCCCCAAGGTCGAGGCGCTGCTGCGCGACTCCCGTGCGAATGCCGCACCGCGTTGGCGCCACATCAACCACCCGTCGATCGACGGTGCCGACCTGCCGCTGTCTTATTCGGCGATCGCGTTGCCGCAGCAAAGCGGTGGCCGCGGCAAGGTGGGCGCGCGCTCGGTCGTGTTCGGCCGTGACCTGCGCGCCAACGCCGCGCTGCAGCAGCGCTTGATCAGCGCGCAGCAGGCGATGGAACGCGACTACTGGCGCCTGCGCCACATGGAGACGCGTTACCGCTCGCTGTTCCAGGTGGCGTCCGAAGCGGTGCTGATTCTCGACGCCGTCACCGGCAAGCTCGAGGAGGCGAACCCGGCGGCGAGTGCATTGTTCGGCACCGACGTGTCGCGCCCCGGCTGGATCCTGACCGAGAGCTTCGAGCCCGATGCCAGCGCGAAACCGACGGCCGGTGTCGCTGCCATGTTGGGGCGTGTCAGTGCCACCGGCCATGGCGAGAGCATGACCGCGCGGATGACCGGCCGTGCCGGCGAGTGCCGTGTCGCGGCCTCGCTGTTCCGCCAGGAGAAGACCGCGCACCTGCTCGTGCGCGTCGCGCCGCAGGACGCCGCGCGGGGCGTCGCCGAGAGCAGCGGCCAGAGCGCGATGCTCAAGCTGATCGACAGCGCACCCGATGCGTTCGTCGTCACGAGCCTGGATGGCCTGATCATGACCGCGAACCACGCGTTCATGGACCTGGCGCAGCTTGCGACCGAGGCGCAGGTGCGCGGCCAGTCGCTGGAGCGCTGGCTGGGGCGCACCGGCGTCGACCTGAACGTGTTGATCACCAACCTGCGCCAACGCGGTGCGGTGCGCCTGTTCGCGACCGTGATGCGCGGCGAGTACGGTGCGTCGACCGAGGTCGAGATCTCGGGCGTTGCCGTGACCGAGGGCGAGCAGCCCTGTCTGGGCTTCACGATCCGCGACGTGAGCCGCCGGCTGGCCGCCGAGGTGCGGACCACCGGCACCGGCCGCGAGATGCCGCGCTCGGTGGGGCAGATGACCGAGCTCGTCGGCCGCGTCCCGCTCAAGGACATCGTGCGCGACACCACCGACCTGATCGAGCAACTGTGCATCGAGGCGGCGCTCGAGCTGACGCACGACAACCGCGCCTCCGCGGCCGAGATGCTGGGGCTGTCGCGGCAGAGCCTGTACGTGAAGCTGCGCCGCTTCAACATCGGCGACCTGACGCCAGTGCCCGGTGAGGAGTGAACGCCCCGGTCTGAAACTTTAAGTTGACACGCTGAGTGTAAATTAAGATTGACGACCTGGGGTGTCGCGTGCAGTATCGCTGCATGGCTCGCCCCGAACTGTCCGCCGTCGCGGAGCTGCTCAAACCGATCACCTGGTTCCCTCCGATGTGGGCATTCGGTTGTGGCGTCGTGGCCTCGGGCGTCGCGACCGAGGGGCGCTGGCCGCTGATCGCCGTCGGGGTGTTGCTCGCCGGGCCGCTGGTGTGCGCGAGCAGTCAGGCGGTGAACGACTGGTTCGACCGCGAGGTCGATGCGATCAACGAGCCGCATCGACCGATTCCTTCGGGCCGCATGCCCGGCCGCTGGGGCCTGGCTGTGGCGATCGTGTGGACGCTGCTCTCGCTGGTCGTCGCCGCGTTCCTCGGCCCCTGGGGCTTCGCGGCCGGTGTCGTCGGCCTGTTGCTGGCCTGGGCCTACAGCGCGCCGCCGCTGCGCCTGAAGCGCAACGGTTGGTGGGGCAACGCCGCGTGCGGCCTGTGCTACGAGGGCCTGGCCTGGGTCACGGGCGCTGCCGTGATGGCCGGCGGCGCGATGCCCGAACTCCGCTCGCTGGCGCTCGCGCTGCTCTACAGCATCTCGGCGCACGGCATCATGACCTTGAATGACTTCAAGTCCGTCGAAGGTGACCGGCAGATGGGCATCGGCTCGTTGCCGGTTCAATTGGGCATCGACAGGGCGGCGCGCACCGCGTGCTGGGTGATGATCGTGCCGCAGCTCTGCGTGCTCGGGCTGCTGCTGGTCTGGCACCAACCGGCGCATGCGGCCGCAGTGGCCGGGCTGATCGCGTTGCAGGCCATCATGATGCGGCGCTTCGTGCAACAACCCGTCGCGCGGGCGATCTGGTACAGCGGCTTCGGCGTGCCGCTGTTCGTGGCCGGCATGATGGTCAGCGCGTTCGCGCTGCGGGGCGCAGCATGAACGGCGGATTTGGTTGGATGTCCGTGGCGCGGCTCGGCCTCGTGCAGGCCTGCCTCGGGGCGGTCGTGGTGATGACGACGTCGACACTGAACCGCGTGATGGTCGTCGAGCTCGCGCTGCCGGCGCTGCTGCCCGGCCTGCTGGTCGCGATGCACTACCTGGTGCAGGTGGTGAGGCCGCGCATGGGTTACGGCTCCGACGTGGGCCGGCGCCGCACGCCATGGATCGTCGGCGGCATGGCGGTGCTCGCGGTCGGCGGCGCGTTGGCATCGGTCGCCACCGCGTGGATGGGCAGCGACCGCGTCGCTGGCATCGCGCTCGCCGTGCTTGCGTTCGCGCTGATCGGCGTCGGTGTCAGTGCGAGCGGCACTTCGCTGCTGGTGTTGCTCGCGAGCCGCGTCGATGCACCGCGGCGCGCGGGGGCGGCCACGCTGGTCTGGCTGATGATGATCGTCGGCTTTGCCGTCACGGCCGGCGTCGCGGGCAAACTGCTCGACCCGTATTCGCCGCTGCGGCTGGTCGCCGTGACCGCTGCGGTGTCGGTCATCGCGATGGTGACCACGCTGCTCGCGACCTGGCGGCTCGAAGGTGCGGCGGCACCTGCGTCGATCGCCACGCCTGCGACAGGGCACAAGGCTTCGTTCCGCGAGGCACTCGCGCAGGTCTGGGCCGAACCGGTCGCGCGCCGCTTCACGATCTTCGTGTTCATCTCGATGCTCGCGTACAGCGCGCAGGACCTGATCCTCGAGCCCTTTGCCGGCAGCGTCTTCGGCTTCACACCGGGCGAATCGACCAGCCTCTCGGGTGTGCAGCATGGTGGCGTGCTGCTGGGCATGCTGGCTGCGGCGCTCGCCGGGCGCGGCCGCCGCTTCGGCTCGCTGCGCGCGTGGCAGATCGGCGGTTGCCTGATGTCGGCGCTGATGCTGATGGGGCTGGTCGCGGCGGCGTTCGTCGGATCAGCGTGGCCGTTCAGGGCCACGGTGTTCGCGCTCGGTGCGGCCAATGGTGCGTTCTCGATCGCTGCGATCGCGTCGATGATGCGGCTCGCCAGCGAGGGCCGCCATGCGCGCGAGGGCGTGCGCATGGGTCTCTGGGGCGCGGCGCAGGCCGTCGCGTTCGGCATGGGGGGGCTCGTGGGTACCGGCGCGAGCGACCTCGCGCGCTGGTTGATCGGCACACCGGCCACGGCGTATGCGGTGGTGTTCGCGTTCGAGGCGGCGCTGTTCATCATCGCCGCGGTACTCGCGGCCCGGTTGAGCGGCGGCCGCTTGGCGGCGGCGCGCCCCGAGGCCCGGACGCCCGCACACGGAGTGACCGCATGACCACCACCTTCGACGTCGTCGTGATCGGCGGCGGCCCGGCCGGCGCCACGGCCGCCCATGACCTGGCGCGCACCGGCCGCTCGGTGCTGCTGCTCGACCGTGCCGGCCGCACCAAGCCCTGCGGCGGCGCGATCCCGCCACGCCTGATCAAGGACTTCGCGATCCCCGACGAGTTGCTCGTCGCCCGCGCGACCGCCGCACGCATGGTCTCGCCGAAGGACGTGCGCGTCGACATCCCGATCGACAACGGCTTTGTCGGCATGGTCAACCGCAACGAGTTCGACGAGTGGCTGCGCGAGCGCGCCGCGTCGTGCGGCGCACATCGGCGTGTCGGCAGGTTCGATCGCATCACACGCGATGCCGACGGCGTCAGCGTCGTCCACTTCGACAGCGGCAGGAAGGGCGCGTCGGTGCCGGCCTGCGTGCGCGCCCGGGCCATCGTCGGCGCCGACGGTGCGCGCTCCGAAGTCGCCCGTCAGACCGTGCCCGGCGCCGAGCGGACCAGGTACGTCTTCGCGTACCACGAGATCCTTCGCACACCGTCGGCACCGCCCGCCGGCTTCGACGGCTCGCGCTGCGATGTGTACTACCGCGGCACGCTCTCGCCCGACTTCTACGGCTGGGTCTTCCCGCACGGCGACACGATGAGCGTGGGCACCGGGAGCGCCGACAAGGGCTTCTCGCTGCGCACGGCGGTCGGCGGCCTGCGCCAGGCGGCCGGCCTCACCGGCGCCGAGACGCTGCGCCGCGAAGGTGCGCCGATCCCGATGAAGCCGCTGCCACGCTGGGACAACGGCCGCGACGTGGTGCTCGCGGGCGACGCCGCCGGCGTCGTCGCGCCGGCCTCCGGCGAGGGCATCTACTACGCGATGGTTGGCGGGCGCCTGGCCGCCGAAGCGATCGAAGCCTTGCTGAAGACCGGCGACGTGCGTTCGCTGGCGCTCGCGCGCAGGCGCTTCATGAAGGCGCACGGCACGGTGTTCCGTGTGCTCGGCATCATGCAGTGGTTCTGGTACTCGAGCGACCGGCTGCGCGAGCGTTTCGTCGCCATCTGTAAGGACCGCGACGTCCAGCAGCTGACCTTCGAGTCCTACATGAACAAGGAACTCGTGCGCAAGAAACCGATGGCGCACGTGCGCATCTTCTTCAAGGACCTGGCCCACCTTTTCGGAGTGGCGCGTGTATGAGGCGCTGGAAGCCCATCGCGGTCGCCGCGGCTTCGGCGATCGTCGTCGCCGTGCTCGGCGGCCTGATGACAGACCTCGGCCCCTGGTACACGAGCCTGAAGCAGCCGCCCTGGAAACCACCGGACTGGGCCTTCGGCCCGATCTGGACGACCATCTTCGCGCTGGCCGCAGTGGCTGGCGTCATCGGCTGGCGTCGCGCGCCCTCGCAGTCGGCCCGCGAGATCCTGCTCGTCCTGTTCGCGGCGAACGGCTTCCTGAACGTGTTCTGGAGCCTGCTCTTCTTCCGCCTGCACCGCCCAGACTGGTCGCTGCTCGAGGTGCCGCTGCTGTGGCTGTCGGTGCTGGCACTGATCGTCGTGCTGGCGCGCAGCGCGAAGAGTGCCGCGTGGATGCTCGCGCCGTATGTCGTGTGGGTCGCGATCGCAGCGCTGCTGAACTGGCAGACGGTGAAGCTCAACGGACCCTTCGGTGCAGGATGAGGTGAGGGCATGGACAACGGATCTCTGATCGCTTCGCTGATCGACCTCGTGATCGCCTTCACGCTGATCGAGGGCGTCGTGTTGCTGCTGGTTCACCGGATCACCGGCCGCGGCGTGGCGGCACGCGAGTTCGTGCTGAACATGGCATCGGGGCTGTGCCTGATGCTCGCCCTGCGCGGTCTCGTGCGCGATGCCGGCGTGCCCTGGCTCGCCCTGTGCCTGCTCGCCGCCGGCGTGGCCCACGGCGCGGACCTGTGGCTGCGATGGCAGCGGGGTGCCACGGCCGCCGGTGAACGAAGGGTGGTTGCATGAACCACCTTGTGTCAACCTCTTCGTCGCGGGCCGAGCGCCGGGCCGCCCCCAAGCCGGCCCGCATCCCCTTGGGGGATCGGCCGACGTATCCGTCGGACGAAAGGCTGTCATGAGCGTCATCGCCCTCGGTCTGAACCACACCACCGCGCCGCTCGACGTGCGCGGCCGATTCGCCTTTTCCGGCGACGCGCTCGTGCCGACGCTGCGGGCCTTTCGCAGCCGCGTGCAGCGAGCCGCCGAGGTCGCGATCGTCTCGACCTGCAACCGCACCGAGCTGTACGTCGGCAACGACCACGACGGCGCCGACGGGCTGGCCGAGCAGACACTCGGCTGGTTGGCCGAATCCGGCGGCATGGCGCCAGCCGAACTGCAGCGCCACTTCTACGTGCTCGAGGATGCCGGCGCAGCGCGCCACGCGTTCAGGCTCGCCAGCGGCCTGTCGTCGATGGTGGTGGGCGAGACGCAGATCCTCGGCCAGATGAAGCAGGCCGTGCGCGAGGCCGACACGGCGGGCACCCTGGGCACGACCTTGCACCAGCTCTTCCAGCGCTCGTTCGCGGTCGCGAAAGAGGTGCGCAGCGGCACCGAGATCGGCATGCACACGGTCAGCTTCGCAGCGGCGATCACGCGGCTCGCCGGGGAACTGTTCGGCGACTTCGCCGGCCTGAACGTGCTGTTCGTCGGCGCGGGCGAGATGGCGGCGCCGGTGCTCGCGCACATGGCGGCGAAGTCGCCGAAGCAGCTGACGATCGCCAACCGCTGCATCGAGCGCGGGGCGGCGCTCGCCGCGCAGTTCCATGCGGAGGCGGTCGGTCTCGTGACGGCGATGGCGCGCCTGGCCGAATTCGATGTCGTGGTGTCCTGCACCGCGAGCACGCTGCCCATCATCGGGCTCGGTGCGGTCGAGCGCGCCGTCAAGGTGCGGCGGCGGCGGCCGATGTTGATGGTCGACCTCGCGGTGCCGCGCGACATCGAGCCCGAGGTCGCCGCGCTCGGCGACGTCTACCTGTACACGCTGGACGACCTGGCGCGCATCGTCCAGACCGGCAGCGACAAGCGCGGCGCGGCTGTCGGCCAGGCCGAGACCATCATCGAGAGCGGCGTGAAGGAGTTCGTGCACTGGCTCGGTACGCGCGGGTCGGTGCCGCTGATCCAGGCGCTGCAATCGCAGGCCGAGTCGTGGCGTGCCGCCGAGTTGCAGCGTGCACGCAGGCTGCTTGCCAAGGGCGACGACATCGACACGGTACTCGAAGCGCTGTCTCGCGGATTGACGCAGAAGATGCTGCACGGGCCGATGGCGGGCCTGCAAGCCACGGCAGGGGACGACCGCGCTGCGCTGACACACACCCTGGAACGCCTGTTCCTGCAGTGCCCGATGCGCGAACCGCGCTGATCAGTCGAGGTGACCCGCGCTCTCGTCGTGCGGGAGGTGCCGGCGCGCGCCACGCAACGCGAGAATCACCAGCACCGCGACGATCGGGATCGCCACGCCCACCACCAGGTCGGGCTCGACATGGGCGCCTGCCGCCTTCAGTGCCTTCGCGACGGAGCCTGCCAGGCCTGCCACGTAGTAGATGATCGCCGCGACCGACAGCCCCTCGACTGTTTGTTGAAGGCGCAACTGCAGTTTCGCGCGCCGGTCCATCGAGCCGAGCAGGCGCTGGTTCTGGCGCTCGCGCGCGATCTCGACGCGTGTCGACAGCAGGCCGCTGGCCTGGGCGACGCGCTCCGACAGGTCGTGCAGACGCTGCGAGACCGTGCTGCAAGTGGCCACCGCGGGCGTGTAGCGCCGGGCCATGAATTCCTCGATGGTCTGCAGGCCCTGCAGGCGGCTTTCGCGCAGCTCGGCGATGCGCCGCGTCACGAGCTCGTAGTAAGCGCGGCACGCGCCGAAGCGGAACTGGCTCGCCGCCAACCCGCTCTCGACTTCGGCCGCGAGGCGGGTGAGCTCGTGCAGCAGTGCTTCGTCGCCGGAGCCGTGCTCGCGCGCGATGTCATCGGTCAGCGCCGCGAGCGCCTTTTCGATCGCGACGATGCGTGGCGACTGGCGGCGCGCGATCGGCAGGGCCAGCAGCGACATCATCCGGTAGGCCTCGATCTCGAACAGACGCTGCAGCATGCGGCCCGCCTGGCGCGGCGTGAAGCTTCGGTTCAACACCAGGAGGCGGGTACAGCCATCGGCCTGAATGCGGAAGTCGGTGAACGCCAGACCTGCGCCGTCACCGATCTCGGCACCCACGACGATCTGCGGGCCGAAGTGCTGCGCGAGTGTGGCAGCGTCCGGCACGCTGCCATCGGCATCCGCAGGCCACAACTCGGCCTGCGCCGCGACCACCGTGGTGCCGGGAACGGCCGCGAGCCAGCCGGGCGGGAGCAGTGCGCTCGGGGGCTCGCTCCAAGGGGCAATGCCGTGGCCGGCGACGGAGAAGGTGTAGCCCGAAAATTCGCCGTGCCGCTCCCACTTCAGCCGCAAGGCGCCCAGGCCGGCGATGAAATGGGTGGCACCCGCTGGTGGCGGCGCCACGGCATGGTGGGCGCACAGCGTGACCAGATGGTCACGCTCGTGCTCGCGGTCCTCGGCGTCGATCAGTACCGCCAGGTAGGTCGCGCGAGACGGTGATTCGAGCGGCTCGGGCGGCCGCGCATGAACCTCGTCGGCCAGAGCATAGCGCTCCGGGTGGTCCGGCGGCAGCAAGGGAATCTGCATCAGCCTTGCGTTGCCTTCTTGCGCCGCTCGACGAGCCGCATGATCATCGGCGTGAAGATCAGCTGCATCGCCAGTTCCATCTTGCCACCCGGCACCACGAGCGTGTTCGCGCGCGACATGAACGAGTCGTGCAGCATGCTCAGCAGGTAAGGCATGTCGATTCCCTTGGGGTTGGCGAAGCGGATCACGACGAGACTCTCGTCGGCAGTCGGGATTGTGCGCGCGATGAACGGGTCGGAGGTGTCGACCACAGGCACGCGCT
>JBDTVC010000156.1:0-11478 GCA_040007475.1 Burkholderiales bacterium | reverse complement strand
GACCTCGGCCTGCCCGACGACATGATGACCTTCATCAACTTCCCGACGCGCTACGACTGCCGCGAGACGGTGGTCGCGCTGAAGGGCTCGGGCATCGAGTGCCCGAACCTGCACGACTACGCGTGGCGACTGTGGGACTACTGGGAGCGCCACCTCGACCCGGCGCTGATGATCGACAAGTCGCTGCGCGGCCAGGTCGCGGGCAAGGTCGTGCTGGTGACCGGCGGCTCGTCGGGCATCGGCCTGGCCGCGGCGGTGAAGTTCGCGAAGGCCGGTGCGATCACCGTGATCTGTGCGCGCGACGCAGCCAAGCTCGCCGAAGCCCAGCGCGAGATCCTCGCCGAGGCCGGCAAGGAGGCGATCGTGCACGTCTACTCGGCCGACATCGCCGATGAGGCGAGCTGCAAGGCCTTCGTCGAGCAACTGCAGGCCGACCATGGCGGTGTCGACTACCTGATCAACAACGCCGGCCGCTCGATCCGCCGCGCGATCGAGGCCAGCTACGAACGCTTCCACGACTTCGAGCGCACGATGCAGCTGAACTACTTCGGCTCGCTGCGCATCACGATGGGCCTGCTGCCGGGCATGGTGGCCAAGCGCAAGGGCCACATCGTCAACATCAGCTCGATCAGCGTGCTGGTGAACGCGCCGCGCTTCTCGGCCTACGTGGCCTCGAAGGCCGCGCTCGACGCGTGGACGGCCTGCGCCGCGAGCGAGTTCCAGGACCAGGGCATCACCTTCACCACCGTCAACATGCCGCTGGTGCGCACGCCGATGACGGCGCCGACCAAGATCTACGACAGCATGCCGCTGCTGTCGACCGACGAGGCGTCCGACCTGATCGTGCAGGCGGTCGTCGACAAGCCGGTGCGGGTCGCGACGCGCCTGGGCGTGTTCGTCGAGCTGCTGCACGACCTGGTGCCGCGCGTCACGCAGGTGTTGATGAACACCACCTTCCGCATGTTCCCCGACAGTGCGGCGGCCAAGGGTGAGAAGGGCGGCAAACCCACGCTGTCAGCCGAGGCGATGGCGATGGCCGAGATGATGCGCGGCATCCACTTCTGAGCACCCCCAGGGCCGGGCTGCGCCCGGCCCGCCCCCCGAGGGGGTTCAAACAAAGTGGCGGAGCCACATTTGCTTGAGATTCAGCGCGGAATCGAATACGTGCCGACGACGTGCGCCACAGGTTCGTCGCTGCCTTCCGAAAGCAGCGTCACCTCGCCGACCGCGAGCGACTTGCCGAGCTTCAGCAGCCTGCACACGCCGACGATCGCGCGGTCGGCCGGTGGCTTGCGCATGAAGTTGATGCTCAGGTTCGTGGTCACGATCAGCGGCACGATGCCGATCTCGCCCATGACGGCCACGTAGAGGGCCACATCGGCGACCGTCATCAGCACGGGGCCGGCCACCGTGCCGCCCGGACGCAGCTCATGAGTGCCGATCGCGTGCCTCACCGTCGCCGTGCCGGCGCCGACCGATTCGACCGTGCACTTGGTCTGCGGAAACTCCGCGGCCAGGAAGGTCGCAAGCTCGGCCCGGGTGGGCGCGGTGGAGGAGGTGCGCGTCATGACGATTCGTTTCCGGTCAGTTGTCGGCCAGTCTTGCGCGCAGGTCCGCCATGGCCTCCAGCCACTGTTCGTAGTCTTCGCTGTCGCGCCAGAGTTCGTGGAGCTCGGAGTCGTCGGCAAGAACTCTGCTCAACGCCGAGCGGGCCTTGTCCATCAGCTCCGGAGGCGGCTTGGCCTCGACGCGTTTGAGCCACGCATCCGCCGCTTCGGTGTAGGTCTCCGTGTCTCCTGGCCGGCCGCCGAGGCAGGTCAGGAGTTCGATGGCGGCCACCGCAGCGGCGGCTTCGAAGGCCTCGAGGTAGGCGTCGCCCACCGCGAGCACGACCGACACCGCCTCGTCGATCGGTGCGAGGTCGTCGGCATCTTCCAGCTCGTATGCCCAATCGGCGGCGTCGTCGTTGCCGAACGGCAGTGTGGACCAGGTTCCCATCGTCGGCGGGCCTCAGGGTGCGGCGGCCAGCACCATCGGCCCGGCTGCCGCGGCCACGCGGCGAACCAGTTCGGCGATGGCCTGGGCCTGGGCCTGCGCACTGTCGGCGCCGGCGGGCAACTCGTAGGGCAGCTCCTGCGTGGCGATCACGCGTGGCGCGGCGCCGCCGTCGCTGATCGTGATGCGCGCCCGGGCGCGCAGCTGCTGGGTCGCGCGCAGATAGTCCATCGGCACCAGCTCGACCTGCAACGCGCGCGTCGCGACCTGGTCGCCGCAGTTCACGTCACACAGCGACCAGCCCGGCAACTGCGTGCGCAGCGCCGACATGAACTCGCGGGTCACTGCGATCTCGATGCGTTCGGCCCAGTAGGTGTTCGGCCACTCGGCCAGCGTGCTCGGGTCGGCGCGGTAGCGCACGCGCCGCGCGACCAGGTACTCGGGGATCGCAACGCGCCGCACCGCCAGCACCGGAGCCGATGCGGGCGCGGCCGGTGGCAGCGCGGCCGCAGGCGCGGCAGGGGGCAGCGTCAGCAACACCGGCGCGGGCGACGGCGAGGCACATGCGGCCAGTACCGCGGCCAGCAGTATCGGAGCGAACCGAGCAACCTTGGCATTCATTCGCGCTTGTTCCCGAAGATGACGGCGTTCGGCTTCTCTTCCAGCAGTTCGCTCCAGTCGCGAAGCCCGCGCGCGGCCTGCGACAGGTCGCGCATCGCCGAATCGAGATCGGCGCGCAGCGAGGCATTGGGCGCGGTGAGCTCGGACACGCGCATCATCGCCACGCGGGCCGACTCGGCGGCTTCGCGCGCGCCGACCAGCGTGCGCTGCAGTTCGGGCCGTGCGGCAGCCACGGTGCCGCGCGTTTCCTCCGAGAGCTGCTGGATCGATGTCAGCGTCGCGGCGGTGCTCTTCTGCACTTCGCGGACGGCCTCGGTGGCCGCCTGCAGCGTGGCGCGCGATTCGCGCCCGGTCTGAGCCAGCTCGTTCGATGCGCTGGTGAGCACCGCCTGGCTGGCGTCCAGCGTGTGCTGCATCGCGGCCAGCGTGCCGCGCAGTTCCTTCACGGTGTCGCGCACTTCCTGAACCGTTTCGCGCAGCGGCAGGTCGGCGACCTGGTCGATCAGCGCGCCGAAGCGTTCGGCCAGTGCCGGGATTTCGGGCCGGCGGCTGTCGCCGATCAGCGTGCTCGGCGTGTTCGGCACGAAGTCGAGCTCGATCGACTTCTGCCCGGTGACGAAGCTCTGCGCCACCAGCCGCGCGCGCAGCCCGCGTTGCACCAGCGTGGGCAAATCCGCGGGCGCATCGGCGCCGGCGCCCCGCAGCCGCAGCGCGTCGGCGGCCAGCCGGATGCGCACCGGAACCAACGCCTTCAGCGAGTCGCGGTCGACCTGCAGGCCGATCTCTTCGACCTGGCCGATCGCGACGCCGCGGAAGGTCACCGGCGCGCCCACGTACAGGCCGCTGACGTTGCCCTTGTAGAAGATCATCGCCTCCTGCTGCTTCTTGAACAGGTTGTTGCCGCTCAGCCAGAGCACGCCGACGACGGTCATCACCAGCGCTGCGAGCACGAAGGCGCCGATGAGCAGGGCGTTGCGTTTCATGGTGCAGATGGTACGGGCTTCACCAGCACCTCCGCGCGGGTCAGAAACGCGCGCACCGTCGGGTGCGTCGCGGTGTCGCGCATCGCGCTCGGGCTGCCGTGGGCGATGGGCGTCTTGCTGTCGGCGTCCAGAAAGATGCCGTCGTCGGCGATCGCGAACAGGCTGGGCAACTCGTGGCTGACGAACACGACCGCGGCGCCGGTGCGCTCGCGGATGTCGAGCACCAGGTCGTCGAGCCGCTTCGAGCTGATCGGGTCCAGGCCGGCCGACGGCTCGTCGAGGAACAACAGCGGCGGCTCGGTCGCGATCGCGCGTGCCAGGCCGGCGCGCTTCTTCATTCCGCCGCTCAGGTCGGACGGGAAGAAGTCGGCGAACTGGCTCAGATCGACCCACTCGAGCACCTCGCGCGCGCGGGCCTCGCGCTCGGCCGCGGTCTTCGTCGTGTGCTGTTCGAGCGGCAGGCAGACGTTCTCGAGGATCGTCATCGACGACCACAGCGCCGCGCTCTGGAACAGCATGCCGAAGCCGGCACGCATCCTGGCCTGCTCGCTGTCCTCGGCGGCCCAGTAGTCGACGCCGTTGTAGGTGACGTGACCCGCCGCCGGGGCCAGCAGGCCGACCAGGTGCTTCAGCAGCGTGCTCTTGCCGCAGCCGCTGCCGCCCATGATCGCGAAGATCGTGCCCTTCTCGACCTTGAACGACACGCCGGTCTGGATCAGCCGATCGCCAAAGCGCATCTCGAGTCCGTCGACGGCGAGCAGCGTCATCCTTCAGATCCCCAGCGCATTCGCGCAGACCGCGAAGATCGCGTCCAGCACGATGATGCCGACGATGCTGGTCACGACCGCGTTCGTCGTCGCCACGCCGACGCCGGCCGCATTGCGCTGCGCATACAGCCCGAAGTAGCAGCCGACCATGCCGATCAGCGCGCCGAACACGAAGGACTTCGAGAAGCCCAGCCCGAGGTGCGACCAGTCCAGCGCCAGCAGTGTGCGGTCGAGGTAAGCGGCCGGCGCGATGTTCAGCATGCCCGACGCGACGACCATGCCGCCCAGCAGCCCGGTGACGCAGCCGTAGATGTACAGCAGCGGCATCATCAGCAGCAGCGCGGCGACGCGGGGCAGCACCAGGAAGTCGACCGCGCTCAGCCCCAGCACCTCGAGCGCATCGACCTCCTCGTTCGACTGCATCGTCGCGATCTCGGCGGCGAACGCCGCGCCGGTGCGGCCGGCGATCACGACCGCCGTGATGATGGCCGCCATCTCGCGCGCGACCGCGATGCCGACGAGATCGGCCACGTAGATGCCGGCGCCGAACTTGACCAGCTGGACCGCGCCGACGAACGCGAGGATCGCGCCGACGAGCACGTTGACCACGGTGACGATCGGCACGGCGCGCGCGCTGCAGTCGGCGGTGACGCGGCCAAGATCCTTGACGCGGAACTGCCAGTGCCCAGCGAGGGCACGCCCTGCGGAGATCATCACCTGGCCGAGGAACGCGACCGGTCGGGTGGGAAGAAGGGCGGCGAGCTGCATGGCTCGGCCCATTGTGCCGCGCCCTGCCGCGCGATCGCCAGATAATGCCCGCGCAGCCGACTCCTGGCGAGTCCTGCGCCGTGATGGACGCTTTGCGATTTGCCGCCACCAAGATCCAGCCGCCACGCCTGCGCAGCGCGCGGATCGCGCGTCCGCGCCTGCAGGCGCAGCTGGGCGCCGCGCTGCGCGAGCGCAGACTGGTGCTCCTGCTCGCGCCCGCCGGCTTCGGCAAGACCTGCGCGCTGGCCACCGAGTGCGAGCGGGTCGCGGCGCAGGGCGGCGCGCTCGCCTGGGTCTCGCTCGACGCGGACGACGACGCACAGCGGCTGTTCGCCTGCCTCGTCGGCGCCCTCGAACCGCATGACCTGCCATGGCGCACGGCCCCGGAGGCGCTGCTGAGCCAACTCGGCGAGGGCGAGGCCGGCGCGCGGCGTGCCGTCACCGAACTCGTCAACGCGCTGGCCGCCGCCGATGTGGCGCACGGCGTGATCGTTCTCGACGACCTGCATCGTGTGCAGGCGCCTCCGGTGTTCGCGTTGCTCTCCGGCCTGATCGAGCGCCTGCCGCCGAACTGGACACTGGCGCTCTCGACGCGCGCAGAGCCGGCGTTGCCCCTGGCGCGATGGCGTGTCGCCGACGAGCTGGCCGAGTTCGGCCTGCCGGAACTGCGCTTCGACGCGGACGAGGCCGCGGCGCTGGTTGCCGCGAGCCTGGACCCCGGTGACGCGACCGCAGGCGCGCGGGGCGCCGACATGTTCCAGCGCACGCAAGGCTGGCCGGCGGGGCTGCGCCTGTGCCTGGCCGCACTGCGCAGCCGGCCCGGCGGTGCGGTCGGCCTCGGCTCGGCGGGCGGCGCGCGCATCGGCCACCACCTGTTCGACTATCTGGCCGGCGAGGTGCTCGACGACATGCCTGCCGAGCTGCACGACTTTCTCCTGCGCTGCTCGGTGCTGCCCGTGCTGACGGCCACGCGCTGCGCCGCCGTCAGCGGCGATCCCCGCGCCGCCGACCGGCTCGACGAGATCGAACGCCGCGGCCTGTTCGTCACCGCGCTCGACAGCGACGAGCGCAGCCTGGTGCTGCACGACCTGTTCCGCGAGGCGCTCGATGAGCGGCTGCGCCGCCGTCACCCCGAACTGCTGCCATCGCTGCTGCAGCGCGCGGCGGCCGGCGAGCCCGATCCGTTGCGCTGCGTCGGCTTCCTGCTGCGCGCCGCCGAGTGGGCGCAGGCCGAGGCGGTGCTGGTCGGCGCCGCGGACGACCTGATCATGCAGGGCGCGCGCCGCGAGGTGCAACGCGTCGTCGACCAGTTCCCCGGCGCCTGGCGCGACGCGTCGGTGCGCTTGCTGCGGGTGCGCGGCGTCTGCCACTCGCAGGGCTGGGAGTGGGCCGATGCAGAGCAGGCCCTGCGGGCGGCCATCGCCGCGGGCCACGCGTCGGGTTCGATCGACGAGGTGCGGCTGGCGCAGGCGGTCATGGCGGCGGTGTTGCACGGGCTCGGCCGGCACGTGCCGTGTCAGGATCTGATCGACGAACTGGTCCCGCTGCCGATGACGCCGCAGGCGCGCCTGATCCTGCAGACGAGCGAGTGTTCGATGTTGTTCCGGCGTGGCGAACTCGAGCGCCTGCCGGTGGTGTACGCCGAGCAGCTCGCGGAACTCGAACGCTCGGGCTCGCTGTTCACCTGGTGGGTGTGTGCGCCGTCGAACGCGTGGATGAGCGTGCGCGGCATGCGCGCGCTGATGCAGCGTTACGCCCGCTCGGCCTTGCAGCGCATCGGCGAGCGGGCCCTCACGCTGCGGGCCGAACTGCGAATGATGCAGGCGTGGATGCAGCTGTGGTCGGGTGAGATCGAGGCGGCCCTCGCGGAAGCCGACGCGGCCGCCAGCGATGGCCGCTGGCTCGCCAGTTCTGCCACGCTCGAAGGCAATCTGCTCGCGTTCCACGCGATCGCCGACGCGATGCGCGGGCGCCGCGACGCGGTCGCGCACATGCTCGATACCTGGTTCGCCCGTGCCGACGGCCTGGACGCCGGCGCAGCGCGCGCCTGGCGCCACGACACGGCGTCGTTCGCGGTGCGCATGCACGACGTGCTCGGCAGCGAGCCGTCCGCCGCCGAGCGCTGGGCGACGCACTTCGCGTTCGAGCCTCCCACCGAGGCCGCGCTGGAGGCCGAGGCGGCGCGGACCTCCTCCTATGTGGTTCGGCTCGCGGCCGCGCAAGGGCGTTGGGCCGATGCCGTGGCCTTGTTCGAGCGCGTGCTGCCGCTGGCACCGCGCCTGGACTCGCTCGGCCAGACCAACGAGTTGCACCTTCGCGCGGCGCACGCGCTGTTGCGCGTCGGCCGGCTCGACGACGCCGCGCGTGTGCTGGCGCCCGCGCTGGAACGCGTGCGCAGCGAGCATGAACGCGGCCACGCGCTCATGTGCGGCCCGGCGGTGCTGACCGCGCTCGCCTCCGAACGCTGGGGCGATCGCCTCGCGCCGGCGCGATCGCCTCGCGCCGGCGCTGCAACTCGAACTGGATGCGATCGCTGCGCTGGCGACGCGCCTGCGCGGTGATGTGCAGGCCACGAGCACGATGCCATCCGCGGAGACGGCGGACGACGCGACCGGCCTGAGCACGCGCGAGCGCGAGGTGCTGGAGCGGATCGCGGCCGGCGACAGCAACAAGCTGATCGCCCGCGCGCTGGACATCAGCCCGCACACCGTGAAACGCCATGTCGCGAACATCCTCGACAAGCTCGGCCTCGCGTCGCGCGGGCAGGCCTCCGCGTGGTGGCGCAGCGCCGCCTGAGGCGCGTGCGGCGCGGGGCGCCACCTACAATCGTCTCAACCCCCAAACTGCCGGCCCGACCATGACCGAGAACGCGTCCGCCACACCCGCCCCGGCCATGCCCGACCTGACCCACATCTCGCCGCGCGACAAGGCCGAGATCCTGGCGCAGGCGCTTCCGTACATCCGCAAGTTCCACGGCAAGACCATCGTCATCAAGTACGGCGGCAATGCGATGACCGACCCGGCGCTGCAGCAGGATTTCGCCGAGGACGTGGTGCTGCTCAAGCTCGTCGGCCTGAACCCGGTGGTGGTGCACGGCGGCGGCCCGCAGATCGAGGAGGCGCTGGCCAAGATCGGCAAGAAGGGCACCTTCATCCAGGGCATGCGCGTGACCGACGACGAGACGATGGAAGTCGTCGAGTGGGTGCTCGCCGGCCAGGTGCAGCAGGACATCGTCGGCCTCATCAACGTCGCCGGCGGCAAGGCCGTCGGGCTGACCGGGCGCGACGGCGGGTTGATCCGCGCGCGCAAGCTGAAGATGGTCGACCTGAAGGACCCGAGCAAGGTGCACGACGTGGGCAACGTCGGCGAGATCGAGTCGATCGACCCGAGTGTCGTGAAGGCGCTGCAGGACGACCAGTTCATCCCCGTGATCTCGCCACTGGGCTTCGGCGCGGACAACGAGAACTACAACATCAACGCCGACGTCGTGGCCGGCAAGCTTGCCGAGGTGCTGAAGGCCGAGAAGCTGATCATGCTGACCAACATCCCCGGTGTGCTCGACAAGGCCGGCAAGCTGCTCACCGACCTGAGCGCGCGCGAGATCGACGAGTTGTTCGCCGACGGAACGATCAGCGGCGGCATGCTGCCCAAGATTTCGTCGGCGCTCGATGCGGCGAAGAACGGCGTCAACACCGTGCACGTCATCGACGGGCGCGTGCCGCACGCGATGCTGCTCGAGGTGCTGACCGACCAGGCCTACGGAACCATGATCCGTTCCCACTGATGTTCCGAGATCCGGCCCGTCGGGTGTGGTTGTTCGATCTGGACAACACGCTGCACGACGCCAGCCACGCCGCGTTCGGCGAGACGAACGTGGCGATGAACGAGTACATGATCACGCACCTCGGCATGGACCGCGCCGAGGCGGCGCACTTGCGCCAGCATTACTGGAGCCACTACGGTGCGACCTTGCTCGGCCTGGTGCGGCACCATGGCGTCAAGGCCAGCCACTTCCTCGAAGAGACGCACCGCCATCCCGGTCTCGAGGATCGGCTGCGCACCAGCGCGCACGACCGCGCGGTGCTCGGTCGCCTGCGCGGGCGCAAGTTCATCCTGACCAACGCGCCACGCCACTACACGATGCGCGTGCTCAATACGCTGGGGCTCGCCGACCTGTTCGACGGCGTCATCAGCATCGAGGACATGACAATGTTCGGCGACCTGCGCCCCAAGCCCGACGCGCGCCTGTTCCGCCACATCGCGACCCGGCTGAAGGTGCGGGCCAGCGACTGCGTGTTGGTCGAGGACGTGCTCGAGAACCAGAAAGCGGCACGCAGCATCGGCATGCAGACGGCGTGGATGCGGCGGTATGTCGAAGGCCGCTACCGCGGGCACCTGCGTGGCGGGGCGACGAGTGGCGTGAACAATGCCCGCAAGACGCTGCCAAAAAGACGCGAAGTTGGTGTTCACCCTTGCCCCAGCCCTCGATACGTGTGTGTCAAAATGAACTCGCTCAAGAAGCTCCTGACCTTGTAGATGACCCACGACACCGACGCCAGCGCTGCCGAACCTGACGGTTCCTCCGACAACGCGGCGGCGGAGGCCCCACCACCCGTTGCGGCGCGCAAGCGCCCCAAGCCTGGTGAGCGCCGCGTGCAGATCCTGCAGACGCTCGCCAGCATGCTCGAACTGCCCGGCGCCGATCGCATCACCACGGCCGCGCTCGCGGCGAAGCTCGAGGTCTCGGAGGCCGCACTGTATCGCCACTTCGCGAGCAAGGCGCAAATGTTCGAGGGGCTGATCGAGTTCATCGAGAGCAGCGTGTTCACCCTCGTGAACCAGATCCACGAGCGCGAGACGCAGCCCGTCGTCCAGGTGCACAAGATGCTCACCGTGCTGCTGCAGTTCGCCGAGAAGAACCCGGGCATGGCGCGCGTGATGGTCGGCGATGCGCTGGTGTTCGAGAACGAACGGTTGCTCACGCGCATGAACCAGTTCTTCGAACGCTTCGAGTCGCAGCTGCGCCAGAGCCTGCGCGGCCGCGCCGAGGAGGCGGGCTCGGCCACGCCGACGGTAGACGCCAACGTGCAGGCCTCGGTGCTGACCTCGTTCGCGGTCGGGCGGTTGCAGCGCTTCGCGCGCTCCGGTTTCAAGCGCAGCCCGGTCGAACACCTCGACGCTGCGCTGCAGATGCTCGCACGCTGACGACCCGCCATGCCTGACGTGACCATGGTCACGCTGCAGGCCAGCGGGCAGACGTTGTGGCTGCTGCCCGAACGCGCGATCTTCCTGCCCGACTCCGACACGCTGATCGTCGCCGACGCGCACGTCGGCACCAATGACGACACGCTGGCCGTGCTGAGCGGTCTGGTGCGCAAGCTCGAGGCCACGCGCATCGTGTTTCTCGGCGATTTCCTTCATGCTGCGCGGTCCGAGCCGGCGACGATGGCGGCCATCGTGCGCTGGCGCGAGCGGCACAGCGCGCTCGAACTGACACTGATACGCAGCCCGCTCGACCCTCCCATCGTCGAGCCGCCAGCGATGCTCGACATCCAGGCGTTCGACGAGCCCGTGATGCACCGGGGGATCGCGATGTGCCACCGCCCGCAGCCCATCCGCGGAGCATTCGTGCTTGCTGGCCATGTGTCCCCTTGCGTCAGCATCCGCGGCCGGGCGCGCGACCGGCCGCGGATGCCGTGCTTCTGGTTCTCGCTACGGCAGTGCGTGTTGCCGGCCTTCGGCACTTCCACTGAAATGCAGTCGATCAAACCCACACGGGGCCAGCGCATCTTCGCTGCGGCCAATGGCCGCGTCGTCGAGCTGCAGCCGCGGCCGAAGCCACCGAGCGCCGGCTAAACTGCCGCCCCATGTCGAATGAACCGCTGCTGAATTTGATCTCTCGCGCCGAGGCGTTGCTCGCACGGTTGGAAAGCGTGCTGCCGATGCCGCTGGCCGAACCGGACTGGTCGGCCTCGATCGCGTTTCGTTATCGGCGCCGCGGCGCATCCGGTGCGATCACGCCGGTGCGGCATGTGGCCGGCATCCGGCTTGACGCGCTGGTCGAGGTCGAGCCGCAGAAGGAGCGGTTGCTGCGCAACACGATGCAGTTCGTCGAGGGGGTCGGTGCCAACAACGTGCTGCTGACCGGCGCGCGCGGCACCGGCAAGAGCTCGCTGATCAAGGCCTGTCTGAACGAGTTCGCCGATCGCGGCCTGCGCCTGATCGAGGTCGACAAGGCCGATCTGGTGGACCTGCCCGACATCGTCGACCTCGTCGCCGAACGCCCCGAACGCTTCATCGTGTTCTGCGACGACCTGAGCTTCGACGAGGGCGAGCCGGGCTAC
>JBDTVC010000155.1:0-11569 GCA_040007475.1 Burkholderiales bacterium | reverse complement strand
GCGATGCGCTCGCACAGGCCCATCACGAAGCGCATGTCGTGCTCGATCATGAAGATCGTGTAGCCGCGCTTCGCGATGTTGGTGATCTCGCTCATCAGCTCGACCTTCTCGCCGGTGTTCATGCCGGCGACGGGCTCGTCGAGCAGCAGAACCTTGGGTTCGGTGGCCAGCGCGCGGGCGAGTTCGAGCTTGCGCTGGTCGCCGTAGGACAGGTTGTCGGCGATGTCGCTCGCCTTCGACGCGAGGCCGACCCATCCGAGCAACTCGCGCGCCTTCGCGCGCGCGCGTTGCTCCTGGGCGCGAAAGCCTGGCAGCCCGAACAGCCAGCCCGGTACGCCATAGTCGAGGTGGCTGTGCATGCCCACGACGACGTTGTCGAGCAAGGTCATGTCCTTGAACACGCGGATGTTCTGGAACGTGCGGCCCAGGCCGAGCCGCGTGATCTGGTGCGGCGCCTTGCCGAGCAGGCTCTGGCCCTGCAACTCGATCGCGCCACCGGTCGGCGCGAGCAGGCCCGTGATCAGGTTGAAGACCGTCGTCTTGCCGGCGCCGTTCGGCCCGATCAGGCCGAAGACCTTACCGGCGGGCACCTCGAAGCTCACGTCCTGCAGCACCGAGAGGCCGCCGAAGCGCTTGGAGATGTTGGTCAGCTTCAGCATCACGCGACCTTGCGGGACGACGGCGAGAACCACTGGCGGATGCGCTTCGGATCCCACAAACCCTTCGGCAGGAACAGCACGATCAACACCAGGATCGCACCGTTCATCATCGTGCGGAAGTCGCGGAAGCTGCGCAGCAGCTCGGGCAGCAGCGTGACGATCAGCGCGCCGAGCACAGGGCCGGTCAGGCCACCGGTACCGCCGAGGATGGTCATCGTCAGGATGTCGACGCCGCGGTCGAAGCCGAACTCGCTCGGGCCGATGAAGAAGGTCAGGTGCGCGTTCAGCGCGCCAGCCAGCCCCGCGATGCCCGCGCCCATCGCGAATGCAAGCATCTTGTGCGCGTTCACCGCGATGCCCATCAGCGAAGCCGCGACCGCATCCTCGTTGATCGCCTCGAACGCCCGCCCGATGCGCGAGCGGCGCAGCCGCCACAGGATCAGCAGCACCACGACGAGCGCGAGCAGCACGTGCCACCACTGCGTCGATTGCGGGATGCCGTTCAGGCCGAGCGCGCCACCGGTCAGCGATTCGGCGTTCAGGATCAGCACGCGCACGACCTCGCCGAAGCCGAGCGTGGCCATCGCGAGGTAGACGCCGGACAGCCGCAGCGTCGGCCCGCCGATCAGCAGCGCGACCAGTGTCGGCGCGGCGATGCCACCGGCGAGCGCGACCGGGAACGGCGCACCGGCGTTCATCGTCAGGATGGAGGCCGTGTACGCGCCGATGCCCATGAACGCCGCGTTGGCCATCGCGAGCAGGCCGCACGACAGCGTGAGCCAGATCGACAGCGCCAGCAGCGCGTTGACGCCGATGGTCAGGACCAGGTTGTTGTAGACCTGCCAGAAGTTCTCGAACCACGCCATGTCAGGCTTTGCGTTCCAGGACCTTGCCGAACATGCCTTGCGGCCGGAGCAGCAGCACGATGAACAGCAGCCCGAACGCGACTGCATCGCGCATCGTCGAGCCGATGTAGGCCACCGACATCACCTCGGCGAACCCGAGGAACAAGCCGCCGATCAACGCGCCGCGGATGTCGCCCATGCCGCCGAGAATGATCACCGCGATGCCCTTGTGCAGCATCGGTTGGCCCATCAGCGGGAACACCGCGTTCGAGTACAGCGCGATCAGCACGCCACTCACGCCGCCCAGCGCCGCGGCGGTGGCCGAGGTCAGGTAGAACAGGCCTTCGACATTGATGCCGAGCAGCGCGGCGGCTTTCGGCGACTCGGCGATCGCACGCAGCGCCCGGCCGAGCTGCGTCTTGCGCATCACGATCAGCAGCGCGGCCATCAGGGTGAACGACAGCACGATGATCGCGACCTCGAGCACGCTGATCTGCACGCCGAGGAAGTGCAGCTGCGCCTCAGGCACCAGCTCGCTCGGGAAGCGCAGGTTCTCGGCACCGAACACGCCTTGCGATGCGCTGTTGAAGAAGATCGCGATGCCGATCGTCGCGATCATCGGGATCAGGTGCGGCGCGTTGCGTCGGCGCAGCGGCCGCAGCACCAGCATGTCGATCGCCAGGCCGAGCAGGGCGCTGATCACGAATGCGGCGACGAGCGAGGCCCACAGCGGCCAGCCGAGCTTCGTGACCACCTGCAGCGCGGCATACGCGCCGACCATGAACACGGCGCCATGCGACAGGTTGATCACGCCGAGCACGCCGAAGATCAGCGTGAAACCGAGCGCGAACAGCGCGTAGACGCACCCGAGCGAGAGTGCGTTGACGAGTTGCTGGCCGAGCACGTCAGGTAACCGTGAGTGCGCGAAGCCGACCGAGCGCCGGGCCGCCCCAAGCCGGGCGGCCATCCCCTCGGGGGATCGGCCGCGGTACCCCGCGGACGAGGGGCTCCATTACTTTTCGATCGAGTACTTGCCGCCCTTGGTCACGCTGACGATGGCGGCTTGCTTGGCGTCGTAACCGGCGGGTTTGCCATCTTTCGTCATCGCCTGGCGGAACTGGAACGCGCCGGTCGCGCCGGTGTGCGTCACCGTCGGCAGCGCGTCACGCAGCGCCTTGCGATCGGCCTCGAGGTTGCCGCTGAGCTTGATCTTGGCCAACGCCTTGGCGACGATGCTCATCGCGTCATACGCTTGCGCGCCGAACTGGTCGGGCGCGGCCTTGTACTTCTGCGTGTAGGCGACGACGAAGTGCTGGTTCTCCTTGGTCTGGCTGCCCAGCGCCCACGGGCTGCCGACCCAGAGGTTGTCGGACTTGTCCTTGGCCAGGTCGAAGATCTTGACCGAGTTCATGCCGTTGCCGCCGACGAAGGGCAGGTTGATGCCGAGCTGGCGCGCCTGCACCATGATCGGCGCGCCCTCGGCGATCAGCGCCGACAGCACGATCGCGTCCGGGTTGCTCGCCTTGATCTTGGTGAGCTGCGCCTTGAAGTCGACGTCACCCTTGGCGAAGGTCTCGGTCGTGGTGACCGGGATGTTCAGGGTCTCCAGCGCCTTCTTGAACGCGTCGTAGCCGCTCTTGGTGAACACGTCGTCGTTGCCATACAGCACCGCGACCTTCTTGATGCCGGCGACCTTTGACGACACGCGCAGCGTCTCGGGCAGCACGTCGGCCTCGGTGACCGAGTTGCGGAACACGTGGTCGCCTATCGAGGTGATGCCGTCGGCGGTGTTCGAGGTGCCGAACGCGACGACCTTCGCCGCTTGCGCAATCGGATCGGCGGCTTGCGCCGAGTTCGACAGCGTCGGGCCGAAGACCATCAGCACCTTGTCCTGGAAGATCAGCTTCTTGAAGACATCGATCGCCTGCTCTTTCTTGCCGGCTTCGTCCTCGATCTGCAGCGTGATCTTGTTGCCTTTCACGCCGCCCGCGGCGTTGATCTCTTCGACCGCGAGTTCGAAGCCGTTCTTGATCGACTGCCCGTATTGACCGGCCGGGCCCGACAGCGCCTCGGCAGCGCCGAGCTTGATGTCGGCGGCGTGGGCAGAGGCGATCAGGCCGGCGGCGGCCAGGGCTGCCACGAGGGCTGGCGTGCGGATGAGGGCGACAGAGGTCATGCGGGTGTCTCCGGGTGTGATTTCGGGCCGCGAAAAAGGGCGCGGCGAAGGCAACCGCAGAGTTTATCCGACCCGACGGTCGGGCGAGGTCTCAGGGTAGACCCGCGGCGGCGGCTCAGGTCGAGTGAGCCGGGCCGTTGTGCGGTGACAGTGGCCGCGCGCTCGGCGCGGGCTGAGCAGGCGGGGCGGCCTGGTTCGACTCCGCCGCCTCGACGGACTCGGCAAACGCCACCGCCTCGGCCGTGGCACGCGGCTTCGAGAAACCCAGCGCGCGGCTGAGCAGCCACGCGCTGGCCACGAACAGCCCCAGACCTGCGATGGCGAAGGCGGTGAGCATGGCGGAGTACATCCACTCGGGGCTGTCCAGCGTGAATGCGGCGGCGGACAGGAACGCCGTGCTCCAGGCGATGCGCCGACCCTTCGCGCTGACCAGGCTGCCCTGCGCGAGGACGTACGCGGTGCACGCGACGAAGGCCAGCAGCAATTGCCACTGGCCCATTGGCCGCAGGCTGTTGATGACATCGTCAAGCACTGACATGATGGGCTCCCGTCGGACGGAACGCTTTTGCGAGCGCCCTTCGTGGAGAGATTAAACAGCGATTCGGCGCGCCGTGCGGATGGCCGCCGCGCGTTCGTGCAGGAGTTGCGCTGTTTCGCGAATGCGTTGTTGCGCAGGCATTGAATAGCCCCTTGGCAGTGCACTCGTGACGCCTGTGCGCTGCGCTTGTAAGACCCGGTAAAGGGCCGGCTCGGCCTCCGGAACCCTGTCCGCGTGAAGTCGTCCCACCGCGTTGTCACCATGTGACCACTCCAGGAGAACACACCATGAAAAAACTCATTGCCCTGGCGCTTGCCGCGATCGCCGTCGGCGCAGCGCAGGCTCAGCCCAGCGTATCGATCAGCGTCCACCAGCCCGGCGTCTATGGCCGCATCAACATCGGCGGCTTGCCGCCGCCGGCACTGGTGCTGCCGCAGCCGGTGATGATCGCCCCTCCAGCCGTCGTCGTGCATCGCGAGCCGATCTATCTGTACGTGCCGCCTGCCCATCAGCAGAACTGGCGCCGCTACTGCGGTCGCTACAGCGCGTGCGGCCAGCCCGTGTACTTTGTGCAGGACCGCTGGGTGCGTGAGCGCTACGAGGAGCATCACCCGGGCTGGGACCGTGGTCGCCACCGCGGCTGGGACAAGCACGGCGATCGCGGGCGCGGTCATGGCCATGGCCGTGACGACCGGCGACACTGAATCCGCGAGTCCACTGGCGGGCGCGCAACAACTGACGCTGCGCCGTCGCCTATCGCGGGGCCGCGCCAAGGGTTCCGTCGAACTGCTGTCGGTACCCATCCGACGGACTCGGTCGTGATGGGTCAGCGGACTCGCAGTATCTTTGCGCAGCAAGCTCGGGATCGACGAACACGTAGCGGCCGAGACACCACACGCCCCTGCGGATCGCTGCGTACTCGTCGAACGCCGGCCTCAGCCGCATCAGGTGCAGGCTGAAGCGAGCAAGCCAATCGTGCGAGCCGAGGGAAATCGCCATCGTCGGCGTGCGCTACGAGGCAGTCGCCCAGATCAGGGCAAGGCCGGCAAGCGCCATCTGTGCATTCATCGCCACTCCTTCGAGCTTGTGCGCCACCGGGCACACGGGTGATGCAAAGACTAAGGCGATGGCGCGTGCGAGACCAGCGGCCGGACGCGGTACTTCACGTAGGCCGATCCCTACGGCGCCAACGTTGTCGCGCGCTTGATGGAATGCCGCGACGTGAGCGAATCGGCCCGCGCGAGGCCACGCCGACATGGAAAGCCGCACCACCACCGGGATGTTGCTGCTGATGCCCTGAAACCGAAGCCGGCTTGACTCCAATCATGGGACGTAGACGTCACCAGGCGCGAAGGCATGCCCAGGCTCCCAAGCGCCAAATTCCCTTGGGTCGCCTCCGACGACCTGCCGCAACCACAACCGACAAACCGGCGTTGACGACGGGATCAGTCGACCCAACTTAGGCGCGTTCTGCCCCAGATCGGCCCGGAGCGCGCAGGCAGGAAAGCTTGTTGCGGTGATGCCATTCAGCAAGGGCCGCGTGTATTCCTGCACGTCGCATCAATAGAACGCGTAGGTCGCGCGCACGTACACGAAGCGCCCGCGCGGATCGGCGTACTGCGGGTCGTAGCCTGACTGGAACGAGATCTGCCCGCCCGAGTTCGTGTAGGGCGGGTCGCGGTCGAACAGGTTTCGCACGCCGAGCGTCAGCTTGAGCCGCTCGATGCCTGCATAGCTCGCCTGGGCGTCGTAGGTCATGTAGGAGCCAACGCGGCGCGGCTGGAAGCCGGGGTTGGTGGTCGGGTCGGTGTCTTCGTTGGTGCCGGGAACGTCGTGGTAGCTCTTCTGGAAGTTCTGCGCCAGCGTCGCGCTCCACGGCCCGCGCGCCCAGTTCAGCGACAGGTAGTGCTTCCAGCGGGGCACCACGCCGCCGGTGGTGGCGTTGATCTGGTCGATGCCCCCGGTGAACGAGCCGTCCGGGTTCTCGGTGTCGTACTGGGTGAAGTAGGTGCCGCTCATGCCGAGCGTTAGGCGGCCCAGCTCGCCGAGCGGAAAGCGCCAGCTGGCCTCGATGTCGAAGCCGGCGACCTTGGTCTTTCCGGTCTGCAAGTTGGTCTGGTCGATGCTGGCGATCGGCCCGGGCAGGTTCGGGAACGCCGGGTCCACCGGCCCGCGCGTCAGGTAGCTGCCGTACTTGGCGAGGTCACCCAGGATCACCGCGGGCGCGATGCCCTGGCTGATCGTGTCGCTCAGGCGGACGCGGAAGTAATCGATGGTGACGCTGCTCTGCGGCGTCGGCTCGAGCACGAGGCCGATCGTCTGGTTGTTCGACTTCTCGGGCCGCAGCGCCGGGTTGCCGCCGATGCCGGTCGCGAACTGGGTCTGGCAGTCGTTGTTCGCGCCGGTGGTCGGGCAGCGCAGCGGGTCGCTCAGGCCCACCGTGGTGACGCCGGTCGTCGCCGGCGCGTACAGGTCCTGCAGGCTCGGCGCGCGAAAGCCCTGGCCTGCCGAGGCGCGCAGCAGCAGCGCCGGCATCGGCTGCCAGCGCAGGCTCGCCTTCGGTGTGGTCGAGTTGCCGACGCCTTGGTAGCGGTCGTAGCGCACCGCGGCGCCGAGTTCGAGGCCCTTGAGCACCGGTGCGTTGATCTCGGCGAACACGGCGTCGACGTCGCGCGTTCGGCTGACCTCGGCGATGTTGCCGCCGTAGCCCGAGATGTCCCCCTGCGCCAACTCGGCGCTTGGCGAGAAGTGGTACTTCTCGCGGCGCAACTCGGCACCTGCCGCCAGCGCCAGCGGGCCGCCCGCCAGCTGCATCAGTTCGCGCCCGGCCTTGGCCGTCACGCTGTTGATCGACGAGTCGACGTGGTAGGACTCGCCGGTGAAATTCGTGGCGCGCACCTGCGCGTCGACCGCCGCCGAGTTGGGCCCGAAGAAGTTGACCGTGCCGCTGTTGAGCAGCGGCAGGATCTTGGTGTAGATCGGGTAGCCGTCGTTGATCGTCTCGCGCACCTTGCTGGCGCTGTAGAGGTAGGCGGCATCCAGGTCCCAGCCCGCGGCCTGGCCTTTCACGCCGAAGGTCAGGCGCGTCGCGTCGGCGGTGTCGGTGTTGTCGCGGTTGCCGTTGAGCGCGGTGCGGTACCGCACCAGCAGGTCGGGCGTCGGGCCGCCGGTCAGGCCCTGAACGTAGCCGGTCGGGTAGAACGGGCTCGACGGCTGGAGCACGATCGTGGTCGATCCGAGTGGCGTGTACTGGTTGTACGGCGCGACGTTGAACAGCGGGTTGTTGTTCGGCAGATTGAACTGATCCGACAACGGAACCGGCTGGATGATGGTGCGCACTTTGTTGCGGTTGAACGAGGCCTCGACGAAGGCCTCGAAGTCATTGCCGAGTGCAAAGCGTGCCGAGCCGAACAGGCCAGCGCGTTCGGTCGCCGGCAGCAGCGCCAGGATCGGCGACGGATCGAAGCGGCAGCGGTCAGGCGGGAACAGCGGATCGAGGAACGAGTACGGGGCGACGCAGCCGGTCGCGGCGGTCGGGTTGCGGCTGCCGAACGAGCCGTCCGTCGCGGCGATGTTGGCCGGGAAGGTGTTGCCCGAACTCGTCGAGTTGAGCTTGTCGACGTCGTAGCCCTTGGCGGCGAAGCCGCGGTCGCGGCCGTAGAGTGCGCCCTCCTTCTGGAAGGAGCCGACCAGCAGGAGGTTGTAGCCGTCCTTGGCGAGCTCGCCGAAGCCCCAGGTGCCGCTGGCGCGCGCCTGATGCGCGCCGCCTTGCGTCGTGTCGCCGTACTCCAGGCCCAGCTCGGCGCCGCGGTAGTTGCGGCGCAGGATGAAGTTGATCACGCCGGCGATGGCGTCCGAGCCGTATATCGCCGAGGCGCCGTCCTTCAGCACCTCGACGCGCTCGATCGCCGCGATCGGGATGCTGTTCACATCGACCGACACCGAATCGTTCGAGAAGCCGATGCCGTAGGGTGCCACGCGCCGTCCGTTGATCAGCACCAGCGTACGCAGCGAAGTCAGGCCGCGCAGCGACACGGCCGAAATGCCACCGGTATTGGCGCCCGAAGTCGACGAGGTGGTCAGACCGCCAGCGCTCGACACCGCGCTGACGGTCTGAAGCAGTTGCTCGACGGTCGCCGCGCCGGTCTTCTGGATGTCGTCGCGCGTCAGCACCTGCACTGGCAGCGCGCCTTCGCCGTCGATGCGCTTGATCGACGAGCCGGTGATCTCCACCCGGTCGAGTTGCACCTGTGCGGCTTGCGCTCGGCTTTCGATCGGTGCGCCGGCGATCAGCCCGCCAATGGCCGGAATCACGATGCTCGCGATGTGTCGATTCTTCAGCATGACGCGTCCTCCTTGCATGCGTTGACGGAGCGGCGCGTGCGCGCACCGTGCAACTCAGGCTACGGGCGCGGCCGAAATTCCGATGTCGCGGTTCTTGCGAATTTGCTTCGCTGCGGCATGCCGGCCACAACGACGCGGCGGCCGCAACGCGATTGAAACAAACGTGAACCGGCACGCGCCAGCGAACGCGCTAAGGCAGCGCGTTCGCGAGCTCGCCGCGCAGCTCGGGCGCGTCGTCGAACGGGTCGAGTTCGTCGACCTCGTCGGGCGCATCGATCGAGAGGCAGTAGCCACGGCCGTGGACCGTGTCCAGACGCACCGCGGTGACGCCCATCTCGCGCAGCTTCTTGCGGATGCGATAGATGTGGACGTCGGCACTCCTGCCGGCCTCGGCGGCGGTGCTGCGCAGCGCGCGCGCGATCGCTTCGCGGTGCACGAACTGGCCGAGCCGGTTGGCAAGCAGGTACAGCAGGTCGAACTGGTGCGCGGTCAATGGCAGCGGCTGGTCTGCGATGCTGGCGGTGGCGTGGCGCGTGTTCATGAGCAGCGGGCCGACGCTCACCTCGGCCGGCTCATCCTGCGCGAGTGCGCCGGCCTCGATCAGGCGGCGCAGCTTGACCGCGAGCAAGCGCGTCGAGGCCGGCAGCGCCACCATGTCGCTCGCGCCCGACTCGAGCCCGGCCAGCTGCGTCGCCTCGTCGAGGTCGCGCACCATCAGCACCACCGGCGAGCGGCAGCGCTGGTGCAGCTTGCGCAGCATCTCGGTATAGCGCTCGCCGCAGCCGTGCGCGTCCAGCAGCACGGCGTCGAAGCGCCACTGCCGCAACAACGCGAGCGCCGTCTGGCACGAGTCGACGACGTAGGGCTTGAACCCGAACGTCGGCAGCTCGCGTTGCAGGCGTTGGGCGATGGCGATGTCGGGCTCGATGATCAGGCAAAGGTACTGCATGCTGGCTCCATGTTGCGCGGTTCGCCGCCACGCAGCGCCGACGCGCCGCGCCCCTCCCGGCTGCGCAGCTGGCGGAACAGCGACGAGCGCGTGCCGAGGCCGCAGTGCGCGGCGACATCGTCCAGGCCGAGTTGCGTCTGTGACAGCAGCCGCAGCGCGGCGGCGACGCGCTTGGCGGTCAGGTAAGCGTGCGGAGTGAGGCCGTGGACGCGGAAAAACTGCCGCACCAGGTGAAAGCGCGACAGCCTCGCCGCCGCGGCGATCTGGTCAAGTGTGATCGGCCGCTCGTAGTTGCTCTGGATGAAGTCGGAGGCCAGCAGCACGCGGCGCAGCAACTCGCGGCGGGTAGCAGGCTTCAGGCTTTCGATAGCGCCTGCGCGCGCCTGAAGCAGTTGCTCAGCGTCGATCAGTGCGCTGTGCAGCCGCACGATGCGTTCGTCCCACCACATCGGGTCGACGCGCCCGGCTTGCAGCGCGTGCTCGATCTGCACCAGATGGTGGCCGACCGCACCCGAACGCGGCAGCAGCGTCTCGACAAAAGCGAACGGCGGGACCGCGGGCGTGTCGCACCGAAACGCGATCAGCAGCGGGCTGACGCCGGCGTCGCCGTCATGCGCGCTCGCTTCGTTGGTGGCGCCATTGGTCACGAGGTAAGTGTCCGCGTCGAGCCGCAGGTGCCGCGTGCCGCAGCCAACGAGCTCGACGCCGCGGCGCATCGTGCGCAAGCTCGGGCCATCGGCGTCCGGCACGCGCGACGATCCCGGGCATTCCCCGGCTATGATCGTCGATAGATGCGTATGCATGTTTAGTCAAAAAAAAGGGGAAATCAGGAGACGTTCCGGGCCAGGCGCAGCAGCCGCGCGTTCATCTGCTCCACGCCGTCGTCGAGCGCCGCGGAGACTTCTTTCTGGGCCCGCATCCACAGCGGCAGCGCGCGCGCGAACACGCTGCGGCCCTGCGGCGTGATCGTGACCAGCCGCTGGCGCCGGTCCTCGCCGACGTCGATCGTGACCCAGCCGCGGTCCTCGAGCACGCGCAGGTTGCGCACGAGTGCGGTGTCGTGCATCGCGAGCTTGCCGGCGAGGGACTTGACGCTGCTGCCGGGCAGGCCCGCGACAGCCCACAGGACCGCCAGCTGGCTGGCCTGCAACCCGGCGCTGCGCAGGTGGCGGTCGTAGACGGAGGTCACGGCGCGTGCCGCCATGCGCAGGTTGCCGCAGACGCAGTCGTAGCCGCGCAATGAAAACTTGTCGACGATGTCCATGAACGCAATGTAGCTGCGTATGCAGACTTTGTCGACAACGTCGCGGTGGCAGCGATGGCTTCGACCGTCTTGTCGCTTGGGGAATCCGTATGTGATTCAGATGGCGGCAGTCACGCTGACCCGCTCAAGCCGCTGCCAGCATCGTGCCCCGACAGACGTCGGCACCGCACGCGCAACCGAACGTACTCCTGTCCTCTGCTTCATCCACATCGAGGCAGTAGTCGAGCAAGAGCTCCTCGCCGGCGGCGATAGCGCAACTGGCTTTTGCAACTGGTCGGGCATCACGAGTCGATTCGGGATGGTGCTGGCGCGCCATGAGGCTCATGGTCGCGTCGCGAGGCACAAGGTCATACTCAATGCCATCGACTGGACTCAGTGGTCGGATATTGAGACCGCCGAACTGCGAGATCTCACCCGAGGGCGTCGGGTGAAGCGTCGCCCCACGACTGTAGGTCCTCGTGTGAGGATTCGTGATGACCGGAGCGACTCAGGTTGGGACTATGGAATCTCGGCAGTGCGAGATTGAGAAAATATGAGATTTACGGACCTGATGATCGCATGCTGAAGAGCGGCGTTGGCTGCGGGTCGCGGTCGTGGCTTCAGGGTTGCATCAAGCGAAGCCATCGCTTCGATGATCGACTCGCCGCGCGGGCACGCTGCCTCTTTAGGACGGTACAGCGCAAGAGGGTCAGTCGGGACGGCGTCATGTTCACGCCTGCTTGTAGTGTCCTGAAATGGTGCTGCTCACTGCCCGGCCCAGCCGGCCGGTACCGGCACCATGATCTCCAGCAGCC
>JBDTVC010000154.1:0-11721 GCA_040007475.1 Burkholderiales bacterium | reverse complement strand
TTGAGGCCAGAGGGGCGGGGGAGTTCGGAACCATTGCTGACCGAGCAGAGCTGTCTCTCTTGGGCACCACTGTTGCCAAGCTTGAGGAACTGCTTGGCGTTGTCGACGAGTACCACGACCTTCTCGCGCGCCAGCTTGAACGAACCATGGCGCGTATCGCGTGATCTGCAACCGGATCAGGCCTTCTCGATCCGAGCCTGAACCAGATTCAGCGCCGCGCGCAGGTGCTCACGTCTCACCGTCGTCGCACCGAGGATGGCGGAGTTGGGCGTGCGTTCATCGGGCGATGCAAGTGCGGTCTCCGAAAATGTGAGCGCCGCGTAGAAACGGCCTGCCACCAGCGCCTCCAATGCATAGGCCAGGTGATGCGCCTCCCACGGAAACGGTTCGGAGGCGCTTGCTTCAAGCTCCGCAAGAATGAGCCCCAGGAAGGCAGCGACCGCTTGAGCCTTCCTCTGCGGGCTCCAGTGTTCGATCTCGATCCAGCGAGGCATGCTTTGCTGTAGCGATTGCCGGGTCATGATGTCGTCCTAGATGCGGCAGACTCCGCATCGCCACACTACCTGACAGCTTGCGGGTTGCATAGTCGAAACTGGTTTGCCGCGGATTGGCCGCATCGCACGTCAGCGACATCGGGGTCACAACCGTCACCAAGTCTGCGCCCGTCTGGCGATCAACTTGGCAGGTGGCGGAACCTCACGCCGACCATCAGCGTCGGCAACTGGAAGCCGAGTTGGCCATCGGCGATTTCCGATCTTCGCCGGCGACGGGCTCAAGGCGGTGCTTTGCGGGTGCGAGACGAACTTCAGCCTTGCAGCGATTGCTGTCCTTGGGCCTCGCCAGGTCAACGGCTGCTGTCTGACAGTCCGCAGTCGCTCGTCCGGAGGCCCGCATAAAAAAATTCAGGGGTGCCTCGGCTATCGCCCTTGCCCCGCATGCGCCCGGCGAGGATTGCACCTAGTCGTAGGCTTCGACGATCGGATTCAGCGTTTCGATCGACGCGCGCTCATAGTTCGCACGTGCGTTGAACCCACCCCAATGGACCTTGCCGCGGCCGGCCGTCACGACGACATTGCCACCTCGGCGTATAAACGCGTTCTTCACAATCACGCGCGGGTGCTTGGCGTCATCCTTGGGCGCCGAGACGAAAGCGGCAAATCGTCGCGTGCCTTCTTGCTGGATAGGTCCGACCAGTCGGCTGAGGATCGTTGGCCCGATGTTGCTCCGGCTGCCGTGATGGGGAACCTGAACGAACGTGAAGGCGCCAAGCGGGAACCCAACCGCATTTGCGTAGTCGGCCGCCCAGGTCAATCCACGCACCCCGGCGTCGCCGGTGAGCAGCACGCGCTCGGTCCCGAAGTCGCCGTACAGGACGACGCTAGATTCATTGCTGGCGCTGGTGATCGCGCCATCACGTAGTTGCTCGTTGGACCAGGTCTCCCGCGTCAAGCTCTGCACCGTCGTGCGCGCCAAGTTCACAATCCGCTGCAGGATCGAGGCCTTCGCGATCCAGAGGCCCGCGGCTTCGATCGTGTCCTGGTCCGGCGCCGGTGTGCGCTCGAACTGTGGCATCAGGTGCAGGTAAGCATTGCGAGCCGGCGAGAGCACGGTGAACGGTCCGATCGCCGTTCCCTGAAATGCGTAGTGGAGTTTCGTCTTGGTGCTTGCGGCGTCGACGATCTCCGAGAGGATGCTGAATTCGCCCTTGATCGTGCGCTGCAGCGCGTCATCGCTCCAGTCTTTGCGCTGAAAGAGATGCTTGGCCTCGACGGAGAGGAACCACGGGATATGCATCCAAAGGTGGGCCACCGGAATGTCCGAGGTCATCAACTCGCGCAGGCCCGATGCGTGGTCGTTGTCGTGGTGTGTGAGCACGACGTGTTCGAGTCGGACGTCGGTCCCGAACTGTGCTTTTAGGTGCGCAACCAGCGCCTTGCCAGAATCGGCATTGCCGCCGTCGACGACCATCAATCGGTAGTCCTCTTCGCCGCCGTAGCGGATGACGATGCAGTCGCCGGCACGGCTGGCATCGCCGACGGCCATGAACTCGATTTCGCAATTCACTCGCCTTCCCCCGAAGTGGAACTTGTGCGTGTGGCGCGCAGCGATTTCAACGACTCGAAGAGGCGCTCGGCATAGACGATGCCGATGCGCCGCACAGTGTCGTGCGTGAAATAGAACCAGGCGACTAGCAGCGAGATCGACCCCGCGAACGTGACGCCGCCGGCGGCCGTCAGCCGATCGATGTCGAAGTCGAGTGGGTGCAGCTGCAGCGTCTTGCTCAGCACGATGCCCGCGATCAGTCCAGTGAGACTGGTGGCAAGCCCGAACGGCCGCATCGCACTCATGTTGCGATGAAATCCGTAAGCGATGTTCTCCTTCAGGAGTAGCGCGTGCGACTTGCTGCGCGTGCGCTCGCGCAGCGCACGCGCAGCCGCCATATAAGCCTGGTCAGCGACCGTCGGGTCGGTCGCCTCCTGGGCGGCATTCGGCATGGGCACACCGAGCTTCTTGGTGATGTCCTCGTGGTAGCGCGCTTTGGTGTGTATGTCCAGGAAGGTATCGCGATGGCGGAGCAGGCATGTCGTGGGCATGCCGCCCCACTCGCGCACCAGGCGCTCCTCGAGCCGCTTGCCGCGACCGCGGGCGATACTGGCCAACGCATAAATAACGCCACAGCCCGTGACCAGGCCGAGCAGTGCCGTCAGGTACGGATTCTTCGGCCCGAAGATCCACAACAGCGGCACCAGCAGTGGCAGTACCACGAGCAGGCCTGGTGTCATGCGCGCCTTGCGCTCGTACGGGTCGCGAACCTCCCTCAGGATCTCGGCAATGCTCATGTCTCCCCCTGGTCGCTGCGCTGACGGATGTGCGCGGTCGAATGTCAGCAAATGTTGACGACTTCCCGCTAGGCCGCAAGGCCTCGACTGGGGGGGCGCCTCGGTCCAACATTCATAGCTGTCTCGACGCGTGGTAGAGAACCACGCGCCGTACGAGCTGCGGAGCCGCTCATGCGTCAAATTTTTGTCAGTAGCTGATTCGCCCGTTTCTCGGCAAAGTTCAACTTGAACAGTTTGAAGGAGTCAGTGGATCACTTCTGGATGGAAGTTACCAAGCCCGCCTCATTTTCTGCCGCTGGTGCCATTGTGGCGAGACTCGCAAAAGTCCTACATATCCACCGTGCCGTCAGCGGCCATCGGCAGCGATTGTTGCAAGAGCCAAGGATTCGGCTTGCCATCGAAGATCGTCTCAGTCTTCTTCGGCAGGATGTAGACATCTTTCAGTAAATGCTCGACGACGTCGAGTGCCATCTCAAGCTGTGCATCCGTATGAGGCATCACCGCATGAGCTGCCTTGTTGCCGAGGTTGCGGACCTTGTGAAGAATGGCGGCCGATGATGGTGTTAGAACACGCGCCGCGACAAGTGCATCGATTTGAGCGAACAGGTTCGCCCCCTTGCCTCCTTCTCCTTGCAGACGACCTCAACCAGTGCGCGGAGACCTATGCCTGCTAAAACGGGCGACTGGTTCATTAGCGACTGCACTACTTCCCCGTAAATCAGCTTGACGTTGGGAGGCAGGTGCCACACGTCGTATCCAAGCCCTCGTCGCCCGGACAGCCTAGGTGCATGTCTTCGGAACACTGAAGCACTGGATGGGCTCGGCGCACTTCCTCATGAAGACACTCGGGCACGTCAGCACCGAAATGAGCTTGCATGTCCTTGCATATAACCCCAAGCGCGTGATCGGCATCTTGGGTATTGCCGAGACGTTGAAGGCCATGAAGTTGGCTCGGGCCTGAGCCCTCCGTGATCGATCTATGACGCTCGCAGGCCGACTTGCAGGGCCAAAACAGCTACGTCAGACGTTGCACCTACTGTGGGCAGAGCCGACGACCAGTTGGTGTCGCAGAACGCCTGCGTTCCCTCAATGGACTTGCACGAGGCTCTCACACAGCCTCGGTCGACACCGGACGCTGGTCTGCAGCTTCGAACCTGACGGGCGATCCATCAAGCCATGTTCTCTGCTTCTCGTAGGACGCGCCCGACGAGCGTGTCGATACGCGTTTGTCGCGATGTGCGTCGCTTCTGGCAGAAGCACACGCTCCGAACAAAGGGCATGACCTTCTTCGCCACCACGCGCGCGTTGTCCGGAAGCTGCTGGGCTTCCGCGGGAGCCATTTGCGACACGTCCCGCAACTCCGAAAGGATCTCGTCCAATGTTGTACCGCGAGCCGTGCTGAATGTCGACGGGCCCTCGGCAGGGTGGCGGGGCTCGGGCGGAAGCGAGGCGGCGAAGTCGCGTGCTCTGTTGAGCGTGTTCGCGTGTCCGTCCATCCAATTGTCGGCGCAGGTCCGGGCAAATCCGTGTGTTATGCCGTGGTCGCCCAGGAACGTCCGTATACGATGCAGCCGATCGGCCTCATCGGAAAGTCCATGGCTTTGGCACGCCGCGCGAAGGTTGTTCACTACGCACAGCTCGAGCAACTCCCGCGGCATGGCTTGGTGCTTGTATGCATTAGCGATTATCGCGGCCGACGTTTGCCGGACGAGTGTCCGATATGGCGCGGCGCTCCCATTGTTTGCGGCGGCCGCATGCTGCCTTACCTTGACCCCCAAATCGCCAATCGTCTGAGGGTGGGCGAAGTCGCCTTCTTCAGATCCGCAAAGAAGTTCTCGATCCTCTGGTGCTGTCCGATCGCCCAGGGAGGTAGATTCTTGCGGGAGACAAGGCTCCGCCTGTAGTAGGCTAGGAACTGAAGGCCAAATGCAATCCCGGTCTCGAACTGCTCCGCAGTCTCTTCCGCGTACGCGGGGGCCATCAGGGCACTCAGCACATCGTTCCTGACGTAGAAGTTGGCCCACGAATGGGGGCCCGCCAGCAGCTGGTCGATGAGCGTCTGTGGAACGATCTGATTGATCTGATCACACGCTGATGGCGTATAGCCAGGTCCATGCGCTTGAGTGGTCTGAAGCATTCCCGCAACACGACTACACAATTCCGCGTGGGCTTCGTTCGTTACTATGGGCAGACATTGAATTGCTGGAATCAGCGGAAATACCTGCGACCGATGTATGCGCCTGACTTCCTTGGGGATGCTCGATAGCTCGCGTTCTACTTTACGACTCGCCAATGTTGCCGCCTCTATCATCTGAATGGACCAATCCCAAGGAACATTCAGGTCGGCTGCCTGCGACATGGCACCCAAGAGCATATGCGGAAGCCCGCGGTAGTACGTGTCGATCAACGTGGCCGGGTTGTCGGCCGTCTGGAACCTTGTGGCCGCCGCTTCCCATGTGCCTTCGCTCTCTTCCACTCTCCGGATCCCAGCGAGCCAATCTTGCGTGGTTTCAGCCTTGTTGATTGCGCTGTACTCATCACAGACGCGCGTCACTAGTCGCAGGGTCCGATAGCTCGCCCTAAGACCCCGGTAGATCTCATAGGCTTCCGTGGGAGTCAGCACTGTTCGCTCCGATTGGGTTTCTGAACAGGTCCGTGGTTTGCTGCAGGTCACTATGCCGCGACTGGCAGCGAGTCCCGGTCGCAAGAACTTGTCCGTATCGAGCTCGCGGGCATACGAAGGCGACAACCTGATGAAGCGAACCCACGTTATCTCCCGCAACGGCCGCGCCACTCTTCTTACTTGTCTCGCGTACCGATAGTTTCTCAAGGCGCATTACCTTCCCAACACGTTTGGCCAGCAATCCCGTGAACTAGGGGCGTGACGACCGCTCCCACCGGTTTGCAGGACCTGACCCGCGGGACGTGACCGATAGCAATGGGTCGCGACCTGCCCACGGTCAGATGTGCAAGCTGACGATGACCTGCGCGATGTCCCGCAGCGACCGCTTGCGAGAGGAGCGGTCACCGGGCAATTCGGCCTTGAACGACCGCTGTCAGTCTGCTGCGCCAGTCGCATGTCCCGCCACGCGCCGCCACCCCATCCACAAGCTTGATGACGAGCGCCTGTCAGACGTTCCCGTCCTTCGGTTTGCTTAGTCTATGGCCACTCAAGACCGGACACGCCTGCCCTTGGGGTTGGGGCACCCGTCGGCGCTGAGGCGCTGATGCACCGTCCACATCACAGCAATATGAAGGTCTGCAACCCATGCCGGGATGAGCAGCTGCTTGTCGTAGGTGGTTCGTCGCGCCTGGCGGAGACACTCCCGCCACGCCCCGGCGGGCTTCGCATCGTCTGCACTTGTCCTGCGGGCCAGCAGCGAGGTTCCTCAAGCTAACAGTGGCCGATCGCTTCGCAGTTGCTGCTGGCGTGCCGGTGCCGTACGCTCGTGCAACGAAAAGGGAGGCAAGTTTCAGTGCAAGGAGCACGGATTGAGCAGGTAACGCTTCGCCTCATTGAGCCGACGGATCATCCTAAGTTCATCTATGGCGCTGACATGCTTGAGCAGCAGAGACTGCTGAGTGGCCGCAGCAAGGTTCTCGGAAAGCCGGCCCTCGCGCAGGCCGTTCATCAGGACATTGTCCTCGGCGCTGTCGCCGGCGGGCCCGTAGAAACTCGTGACCTTCCCACGGAAGAACGCTGCGTCCAGGACACCAGCATGCGCCGGCAAGCCCATCACCAGGAAGCAGTTGTTTCGCATGGGCGCAAGTATTGCCACTACGCGAGTCCAGGGGGGACCAACGTGTGATGCCGGTCGTGACGGATGTGGCGTCGCAAGCGCCACCATCACCGTTCGGTCCCTTTCCCTTCTTCCCGCTGTCCGCCTCGAGAGCTCCGCGCGCTGCTACCAGGGCAAGGGCGCGCCCTTGCAGCTCCGGGTCGAAAGCCTCAGTCGTGAGCCTGTGTCGCGAATGGCGGCTTTCGTTCGGAGGGGTCGTTCGGATTGCTGGTGCCGTCAGGCCGCTTTCAGTCTTCGGCTGAAGGCGTGTTCAGCTCTATGGCGCGTCGACGTCCTATCGAAATCCTAGCGTGTCATCCTCAAACTGGAGGAGCATTCAGCTTCGCTGTTGGACTCGATCTCGAGACAATACTGCTGCGCCCACCGTCGTGGGAAGCAGTCGTTAGGTGACGGGTTGGAGCGCATGGTTCCTCGTTCAGATCCTGTCCCGGTAAGGGGCGTGTGGAGGTTCAAATGTTGAAACTGCGTCAATTGATCTTTCTTGCTGCGGGCAGTGTTACCGCGATGGCCGTCTATGCGTCCTGCGCTGATATTCAGGCAGGTTGCAAAAGAAACCTAGACCTCGATATGGCCGCTTGTCTCAAAGCGGACCCAACCTCAAGAGACAACTGCTACAACCACGCCAATGATGCGTTTCGATCCTGTATGGCGAGCTGCAAGTAGCGTCGAGTGCGGGGGCTCCATAGCCGCGACCTCTAGTGACGTCATCTTTCCCAGCAGGTCGTCCTTCGGTAGGTGGCCGAGGAAACCCAACTTGACTGCCGGCGTCGGTTCTTAGGAGCACGTGTTCACTTATCCACTTGTGCCTTGGTTGACACGTGAACACAATCGAGGCAGAGGACAGACGAGGGCAGCTCCGACGGTGTCGGCATAGCGACGCGTTCAAGCCAAAATTAGTCACGACGCGGCGCGCAACCGCTCGCATATCCGATATCAAAAACTTGTAGCTCTACTTCCTGGGCGTTAGCGACACGGCGACGCAGCCGGCAAGCAACTTCGTGAGACGCCCGCCAACTAGGTCTACGGGCTCTCGAGCACGTATCAACCACAGATGACGAAGCGTCATAGGCCAGCGAGTACCCCAACCGCCTCCACAGGTCGCCTGAGTAAAGCCGCCCGTGCGCAAGCAGCTATGCGCAATGCGCTTCGCCTCCGTGGTGCGAGCGTGCCTTCGTCTCTGGCTTGGAAGCGCTCTTCGAAAGAGCCCGAATGGCTCAAGGACATCGACGTCTCTCGAACGGTCGAGAACCTGTTGACGGGCGCGGTCGTTTTTGTTGGCCGCTTACCGACGACCGCCTGGTGGCTGCTTTCGCGGCCGGGCAAGTTGGACCGGCGCCTCCTGTTCAACGAGAGCCTAAAGACAGTTCCCCAAGTAAACGCCACAAGACCGCTCACGTTCCTGGCGGTCAACCTCTTCTTGTATGCTGTCTTGATGTTGAAGACCATCGGCACTATTCAGCCGTTCTCGCCGTTCCTCGAGTTCTTCAAGCCATTTCTCGCGAAGGTGCCAACGGACCTCAAATCGCTCTCCCTCGAGTCCGTCAGCGTGTTCATGCTCCCCGGGGTAGTCATCGTGGGCTTTCTGTCCGCGACGACGACTTCGTTGGCAAGAGCCGTCGGGATGAAGGCTCCGTTCAAGGTCATGCTGAACCTGCACGCCTACTACGTCGGATTGGCCTGCTTCATCATCACCGTGCAGGCCCTGCTTTTAACTCCGACGTGGGAACTCATCTTCTGGGGACAGGAGCGATACGGCAAGGATGGCATCTGGTACGCCATACCCCTTGTTCTGAGTGGCATCGCCTTCCTCTTGGCGTTGTTGGTCACAGTCATCCAGTTTGTCACCAAGGTACGAGAGGCCCTTCTCACTGGAGTAGCAATCGTCATCGCACTCTTGGCAACCTCTTGGACGACAGGTTTCGCGCTGGCCTGGGCAATCCTCTACTTCGTTTCTCCGGCCTTCGAGCTCATCGGAAAGTAGACAAATCCCGTGGATAACCCCTGACAGTTAGAAGCCGCAGAAAGTACCGTCGCCGCTAGACTTGATGCAACAAGCCAAGAGAATGGCGGGGGCAATGACAACCAAACCGAAGCGTGCGTTGATCGCGTACTGTGTGCTGGCGGACCGTCTTAGAACGCCTGGCATGGGCATCGTGCAAGCTATGACGCCCTTTCTGGCTGAGGCTTGTCAGCAGTTTGCTGGCGAGCTTTTTGACGCCTCAAAATTTTCAGTCGCGGTTGCTCAGCGCTATGGCATTCAAGTTCCAAGACTAGCCGCGCTGGGCCTGACGGAGCAGTTGGCAGCCGAGGGAATTCTTGTGCCCGTCCCTGGGCACTCGACCGCGGTCGTCTACCGCTATGCACCTGCACCAGTGATCAACGAAGCGACGTTGACATCGCCGGTAACGGAGGCGGAGGTCGAGACAGTCTTGCAATCGTTCGTAGCATACTGCCGCACGGATACGAAGTTGGATGACCGAGACGACTCCACGCTGCAGTCAGACTTTCTTGACCGCTTGCTCAATGTCGACTCAATGCGACTATTGAGTAGGAGGGAGGCGTCAAACGCGTTCAAGAAGACCGCAGATACGATCTTGCTTAAGCGAACGCTGGCAGTGGGGGATCAAGTTGTTCCGGCCGAACTGCATCTGGACTTCTTGGTTTCCCAGTTCCTCTTGGACTTGAGAGACACGAATCCGCAAGCGTTCGAGCGCGTGTCAAACATTGCTTTCGCCAACATGGCGGCCGAGGCCATTGCGTGCTTCCGTGATCCCCCAAGCGGCAATACCTCGCTTATTGGGCTCACCGTCTACCTTGACTCTCCCCTCCTCCTAGACATGCTAGGGGTGAATGCAGAGTACGCTGACTATGGGAACGAACTGCTGGAAGCTATTCAGTCTAGTGGTGCGACTCCGGCAGTTTTTGATCACTGCGTATCCGAAGCAGAAGGAGCGATCCATGCGCGGCTCGCACACCTACGATCAGGCATCAACCAGATAGCGTCTCAATGGGGCACAACTGCCAAACCTGACTTGCTCGCTGCATTGATCGGAAACGTTGGCAAGCGAGCGTCTGAGCGCCTAGGAATATCGGTGCAAAAGGACCCGGAAGCGACGTTGCATCGACGCGCGCAGACGACGGTCGGCGATATCGAAGCTCAAATGACGAGTCGTATGCAGGCTTGGCGGAATGTCGAGGCCAAGGAACATGATCGAAAATCGGTTTGGGCGATGCTTGCAATTCGGGATGCGAGCCTTCCATGTCCTCGACTCTGTGACTCGAAGTGGCTCCTGTTGACGCGTAACACAGCCCTTGTAAGTATCGCCAACGAAGCATGGGCAACGTGGCTTCGCGGTTCGACGAAGCACAGCACTACTCACATCGAGCGATGGGCTCCAGTAGCGGTGTCTGACAAGCAGTTCGCCGGATACCTTTGGACGAGAGCAGGCGGAGGCGATAGCGCGATGTCGAGAGCCCGGCTGCTTGCTCACTGCTCTGCAGCCGTGCGCCCCCGCGCGGATGTCAAGGCTCGGGCATACAACCTTGTCCTGGAACTCAGCGGGAAGGCCGAGGCTGATGACGTTGCTGCCCTGCTGGAGGATCGAGAGGGTGCTCGGGCGCTTATGCGTGCGACGAAGGGTGATCCCGAAGACGTTACGCCCGAGCGACTCCCATTCATCATCGAGCAGGCAAAATTAGCTGCAGGCGAGTACGCTGCGGCGGCGGTACGGACGGAGAGTGAGAAGAACGTGGCAGCAATGCGTCAGCAGCACGAGCAAGACGTCGAGCGAATGCAGGAAGAGGCCGCTCGCGAGCGACTGGTCCTGCAAGCGCAAGCGGCTGCAGCTCAGGCCGCGCGGGCACAGGAGCAGCTTGTCCAGCACCAAGTAATCGCCCACAACGACGCATTGAGGGCAGCGCTTGCGCAGGTTGACGCGGCCGAGGTGACGAGGAAGGCCAGAATTCTCCAAGAAGGCGTGAATGCCGGGGTCGACCTATATACGGCCCTGCGATGGACCATCACGGTTGTCTTCGGTTTTGCGACAGCTATTGCAGCCTACTCATCCAAACTGATGCCTGACGCAGTGTCCGCGGGACTGAGCTTTGTGCTTGCAATCGCTGGGTTCTGGTTCGTCCCTGAGTTTTTGGACAAGCCACTGAGCAGAATCGCTTACTTGCGCTACAGAACCGTAGTGTCCGACCGGGATCCCAACATTGTCATCCCGGACAAGTTTCCAGACTTCCGTCGCAGAAATGGGGCTGCATGATCCAATCCTGAAGGCAGGAAGCGTGTCTGCAACAAGTCACGCTGCATTGTTGGGTCTCCTCAGGCCGCGAGGCGGTGCTCGTGGTACGGCCGCTCACGATCGTCGAGGATCGACGTACCGCGCCGCCAGATTCCTCCGATCAGGATTGAGCCAGGCATCGATGTGCTCCGGCTTGATCGGGATGATGCAACGGTCGTGTCCGGCCGTCGAGACCTCCGGTGGCGGCTCGTCCGTGATCGCCGCGAACGACAACAGGTCGGGCTCCTCCGGCGCACGCCACCGCGACCACAGGCACGCGACCAGCATGTCTGGGGTCGGACGTGGCCGGAACTCAAGGATCCGGTTCTCGACGGCCTCACCGTCCTCGAGTTCGCGCCCTTCGACGCGATGCCGGTTCACGTTCTCGCAGAACGCGTTAACCACCATCAGCCCATGCGAGAACCCGAACAGGTCCTTCCAGAATCCTTCGAGGTTGTCGCGTCGCGCGTTGTACGTCCCCGGAAACTTCGCATCGAAGAACGCCGCCTTGCCCGCGGGCCGGCACTGGTAGCGCATCGGCTCGATCACCCGCTGCCCGTTCTCCATCACCATCACCGGCGCGTAGTTGCCCGGGAAGATCCTGGCATCGCGATCGAGCGGCTCGACACGCCGGAGATCGGCCAGCCACCCGAGCGTGGTCTCGATCTTGGCCGACGCGATGCGCTGGCTCTGCGCCGCCGCCTTGGTGGGCTTGGACGCCAGCATGCGCTCGGCATCGGCCAGGCGCTTGCGCTGCTTGAACAGTTCCTGCTCGAACTTCGTCGCCTGCTCGGC
>JBDTVC010000153.1:0-11740 GCA_040007475.1 Burkholderiales bacterium | reverse complement strand
CCGGGCGTCCAGCCCGGAGCCGCAGGCCAAGCAGCACTGGGCGCGCAGCGAACAGGGCGGCGCAGCCACCACCGCAGGTAGCCGCGCTTGCGCGGCGCCCCCCGAGCACGCCGCGAGGCGGGCGCTGGAGGCCGTAGGCCGCGAAGGCGCGTCAATCCGGGCACGCGGGGCGTCCAGCCTCGCGACCACTGGGGAATCGGCCCTAGCCGACTGGCCGCAGGCCAGCCCAGTGGGGTGACCGGATTGGCGTGCGTCGACTCGCCACGCTGAATTCGCCCCGACGCCAGCTTGCGATTTTCCTTCGTACCACCGGTACGAAGGAACTACGAATGAAATGACGAAAGGAAGAGCCATGTCGACCCGTCCGCAAGACTTCATGAATGAGGCCAATCCCACAGAACAGGGTGATCGAAACAAGAGATTCGCACTGTCCTGGATCTACAACTGGGGCTACTCGACGGCGCCAATCATTCAGTTGCTGCTGGGCCACCAAGGCATGACCTGGACCGCGAACGCCATCAGCGGCGGCTGGTTGAGAAAGACCGGAGCCACGTCTCGCGAGCGAGTCAAAGTCATCACACTCACCGCCAAGGGTGTGGCCTGGGTGGAGCAACGGAGAAGAGAGATTTGCCGATACTCCGAACTCGATCCGCACCGCATCGCGCCTTTGACGATCTGGCACAACCTGCTCGCGCAGCGAGCGACCATCTACGCCGTACGGACAGGCAAGGCCAAGTCGTACTTGACCGAGCGGCAAGAAGCCACGAAGAGTCGTCGGGGCGAAAAGAAGCCAGACGCAATCTGGATCACCGAAGCGAACGAACGCATCGGCGTGGAAATTGAGTTGAACGCGAAGTGGGATCAGCGCTTCGACGAATTCGTGTCCAGCACGATTGCGGCTTTGGCTCCTGCTGCGGACGGAGTGCCTGCGCGGTTCCAGAAGTTCACCGTCTTGACGACATCACCGGGGCTCGCGTCGCGCTATGCAGCCGCCTTCGAGCCAGATACGCCGTTGCGCATGTGGCGGGGTACCTCGAAATCAGAGGCGGTCGTCGAGCGAACCGTCAAAGTCCCCGATTGGGTCCGGGAGCGCATTCAGTTCAGCGTGGTTGACGACAACGGCAAAGAGCTGTGGCCTTCGCCCGAAAGCTGATTCAGGGGCGACCCGCGAATGTCCTGTCTCATCGTTCGCCGGCCTTGCGATTGGTGCCTGGCGGTCGCCGGGAGTTCAACCATTCGGTTGCGTGCTTCTGCAGGAACGCGGCGAACGCAGTGAAGTCGAAAGCACGGAAGTCGATCTTTACTTTCGGCCTGAGGCGCCTCTTCTTCGATGCGGAGACTCGAGTGATCTTCATGTCGAGAACTGCCGAGTCCGTCGTTGCCCGGGTCGGCGTCACTTGATCTCGAACCGGCCCGCCGGTACTGGTCCGTCAAACGGCTCAAGTTGGTCTCGCAGGATGTACCTCGTCTGCTGCCCGCCGATGGTCAGGTTGTCGAACTGCACAAGCGTAATTGCAGTGTCGACCCGCACAACCACGCCGACGAAGGGTCCGCCCCAGGCGCCGCTAGGCGGCGATGTCCATTTGAACCGGTCCCCCGCCTTCAGATTGGCCCTGAAGGCGGCGACCCGCGCAGGCCATTGCGCCGCAGTTCTCGCGGCGTCGAGCTCCTTGTCCCTGGCCAGCCGTTGACGTTCTTGTTCCAGCGCAAGCTCGTGAGCTTGCCGGGCGGCGGCAGCTTGTGCGACCGCTCGCGCCTGGAGTTGCTCGTCTTGCAGGCGCTCTGCCAAGCGTTCCGACGACAGGTATTGGGCACCGGTCGTCATGTTGAGGTAGAGCAGGTTCTTGGCGCCGCCGGCTCCCTCGCCCGCCACCATCGACAACCCGCCGTATTGCAGGTCCAGCGCCCAGAGCGGTTCACCCCGGCGTTCACACAGGGCCCGTCGCGGAAGTTGCGGGTGGAACTGCGGATGCAGTTCCACGGCTTGCATCTTCGTCATAGCAATCTCGCCTGCTTGGCGCACGCAATGCTCGCCGGCTGGCGCGAGGGCAGCCAGCAGACCCTTGGGGATGCGCTGTGCGGTCACCAGCACGCCGGACATCGCAGGCACCCAGAGCGAACCTGTCATCTCGAAGCTGAAGCGTTTGCCGTTCAGGCTGCTGGCGAAATCCTGGATCGAGGCCCCTTGCTGGATCGATGGATTCGTCGAGCATCCCAGCAAGATGATTGAGGTCAGCAGACCCAATGCCCTCAAGAGTCGGCTTGCACTTATGTTGTCCATTTCCTTCTACCAGTCGTCGGTCACGCCAAACGGGTTTCCGTGGATGTCAACGTCACCCATCATGGGAGTGCCATCGATGTTTACCCCGTCTTCGTCGCTCCAGTCGTAGCCGCTGTCGAAGCTGTTCGAACGCTGGCTTGGCCAGTTTTCGTCGTTAGTCGGGCTGTACTGCCGTGGGACCGGCACGTTCTCGCGTTGTTGCTTCACGTACCGGCGCACGAGATCCTCTGGGATCGGCAGCGCAAGCGTGAGCTGGCGCACAGCGAATCCGACCACCGTCAACAAAAGCAGGAACAAGCCATCCGACATCACAGATCCCCTCCACGCTCGAATGTTATCAATAGACACGTGTCTGTTGGCAACATTATTCGGACAGTCGTGCTCGATGCGACCAAGCCGAAATCCGAACCTGATCCGTGCGTTTTCCGCCGTGCTGAAGGCACGACGGTTGGAACTTCAGCTCACGCAGGAGGACTTGGCGGGGCGCTGTGAGATCGACCGGCCGTTCATCACGCACATGGAAGGCGGGTCGAAGCACCCGACATTGAGTGTCTTCTGGCGATTGGCCGCCGGTTTGGAACTGAGTGCCGGCGACCTTGCGACGCGCATCGACGCCACCTTGGCGCGGAGCCCTGCAGCGGTCGACGCCGTGCAGCCTGCAAGGCGCGTTCTGGCGAAACGAGCGAGATAGCCCGCCGCCGGGAAGTTACTTTGGCCGGCCGACACGTGCCAGAGTCAGTCAAAGGAGCCTCTCCACCCAGGTCAGGCCCAACGCAGTGGGGGTGTGACCTTGGGTCGCGCCGTAGCCGAGACGGCGTTTTCGTGCTCCCGCCATTGCCCGACGTGGTTGACTACCAAGGTGCTGGCGACGCTGCGGCCGACCGCACCTGCGCGCCGCATCGAAACTGACTTCCTAGCGTTGACTGAAAGTGAACGGATCGGGTCTACTCACAACCATGAAAGAGGCGCGCATCGTTCGACACGGCGACAAGGAAGCGGTGATGTTCACGACGCCGAGCGGGGTTCACGCGGTCATCGCCACTTCTATCTCGCGAGTGCTTCTTTTGAAGTTGAAGCGCAAACTTGAGCGAAAGATCCGTCGCGCCGAACGGAGCCGCGCAATCGCAGTTCTCGGCAACGCCACCACAAAATCCTCAATGTAGCCACCGTGATGCCCGGCCGGGCTTCGAATGGCGCCCGCGGGGGTACCACAGCCACGCCCGCGGTGCAGGCCACAATCGCCAATCGGTTCCAAGTGTCGGGAACCACCACGGAACCGTCGAGTTGGGCACCGCCACAGCGACCGACACGACGAAAGCGAAGCGTCAGTCGTGTTCGGTGTGGTTCCTCGGTTCCCCGTCTGGGTACGGAACCGCAGATCGGAACCATGTTCCCACGTCAGCCGAGGTCGTCCAGAAACTTGGCGCCGCTGGCAGTCAAGACGTACTGAGGTCGCGCAACGGAACCGTTGGGGGAACCGTTGAGTAGGTGACCCCGTGCTTCGAGGTCATCGATTCTGTCGAGCGCCGATGTCTTCTTGCCACCGACTGCGGTCGCGATCGAGTTCTTGGATTGGTGACCACCACGCACAGCGCGGAGGACGGCGCGGTCGCGCTCATCAAGCACTTGGGCGTGTGAAAGCGTGGTACCGGCGATCCGCCCAACGAAGAAGCCGTCGCGATGCATGAATATCGGCGGCGGGGCCTTAACCAGCAAACTGCCTCGTGTCGATTGCAGGACCAGCGGATCGCCGGCTTCACGGCCGGTGCGTTGCACCTTCGATTCGATGTCCTTCCACGACGTACTCTGCAGGAGCAACACGAAGCGCGCGTTGTCGGCGATCGCCGCTGAGCCACTTCCGCAATACATGTCCGTGATCCCATCGCGAAAATTCATCTTTCCGGTGTGGTGCGCGATGACCACGGCGGCACCGGTTCGGCTCGCGACTTCAGTCGCTCCTCCGATGGTCAGCTTCACCACCTGTTCGTCATTGCTGCTCCCCCCACTGAACTGGCGCAGCGTGTCCAATGCGAGCAGTCGCAGGTCATGAACGCCGCGAAGCGCCTCGACGATCAGGTATTCAAGGCCGGTGCCGGTTGTCGTTCCTCCGGCGCTCGCCGAGAATGTCTTGTCGCCTTTGAGGCCCTGCAAGCTGTGCACGCGGACCTTGCACTTCACCAGTTCGATATCGACATCGTTCAACTTCATCGCGCCCACCACACGAGCGAGCGCGACATCAAGATCACCTTGAGAATCGTCGTTCGACAACAGGACAAACGTACCTTGGGTGACCTCACAGTCCATAAACCGCCGCCCGGTCGCGATGCAAACGCCGAGTGTCAGCAAGAGCGTTGTCTTGCCCGTGCCGCCCGCGGCGACGAGCGCGCCTACCTTCCCCGCCTGTACGAGCCCGCCCACCACGAAGTCAACAGGACGGTCGCAAGCGACCAGGTGTAGTGGCGGGCGCCAGCTGCTAACTGCATTTACCCACTCGCAGGTGCTGCTGGCCTCGTCCATAGGCGACGCCTCAATCGGCGGCGCCTCCAGCGCGAGTCTCACCGCTGACTCAATGGCGGCGACGCTCATGCTGACCTTGCCAGATCGTTCAGGTCTGAGCGGGGCGTTTCTGGCAGGACAATTCTCACCTCGCGCCCCTGCCCAGCCCAGCGCATCGCACAGGAGTTCGCAGCTGCTATTCCGGGTGGGTCGTTGTCCGCCGCGATAAGCAGCGATTGAACGCCGTCGAGCAAGGGCATTGCCGCCAAATTTCCAGCGTCAATCAACGCCCAGGCGGGGGTAAACGCATGCGCGAGGCTCAGCGTCGTCTCGATGCCTTCACCGATGCCGAGGCTCGTCGTCACCTCCTCGTCGGGCCAAAGACGAACGACGCCGCCTACCTTGCCGTGATCCTTGAGAAGCATTCGTGCTGGGTCAATCTGCGCCTTGCTTCCATCGGCCTGCACCCAGGTGCGATGCAATGTCATCGGCTCGCGGGTGACCGCGTCCGTCACGAGTGCCACAAGCGCCGGTCCCGCGCTGCCGCTAGGCCAATGCTTCAAGTTCGGATGAAAACGAAGATGTCCGGCCGATGGCGGGATCACGCATTGACGAGCTTTCAAGTAGGCGAGCGCGACGCCTTCGATCTGGATGCACTCCGCCCACAGGTCTTGGCCATACTTAGACAATGTCGGCCGATGCTTTGTCGACTGCTTCTCGTACCTACGGCTGCCGCGAAGGCCCGCCGCTCGGTCACCGTGGAGCGTTTGGACGTAGCCGCACCTGAAACAATGCGCGACGCCATTTCCGTCTGAACCAACGGTGACACCGCAACTTTTATCCTTGAGGCCGCGACCACAGACTGGACAAGGTTGGCGACTCGGGCCGCTCCAGTCGATAGCGAGAGCGGCGCCCTGGCCCAAGTTTTGGATACTCACGGTTTGCGTGGCCTACCAGTGCGAGGTCCAGCGTTCTCTTGTGGGTGCGAACCGACCGACGCGACTTGTAGCTTTCTGAGCCATTCGCGGCAAGTTCCGAGGCGCCAAAGGCGGCGGCGGCCGAGTCCGGCGAGGGGCGGAGGAATGGCATCTGATCGAAGGTACAGAAGTCGGTAGAGCGCTTCGACAGAAATTCCTCGGAAGGCGGCGAACTCGCTTGCGTCGATGACCTGGTCGTCGCCGAAGCTTGCAAGCTGTTTGCGGATTTCGAATTGATCGCGGTGAGCCTTCATGCGGCCTCCATGAGTGGACATGACGGCAGCGTATTCGTGGCGACCAGGGCCGTCCAAGGCCGACAATTCCGCAAGATCAGCGCGATACTTGGCCGCAGGTCCAAGACTGGTTGAGGTGCCCATCGAATTTCGCCTTCCAACGGGCCGCGCTTATGCCGCCTTGGATTGCTGGGCAGCATGCTCGTTGATCCAGTTCTCCAGGAACCGAACCGGCGAGTCGTAGCCCAGCGTGGAGTGGCGGCGACTCCGGTTGTAGAACACCTCGATGTAGTCGAACAGGTCGGCCTGCGCGTCGGCCCGCGTCGTGTAGGTTGTGCCGTGCACCCGCTCGTTCTTCAGGCTGTTGAAGAAGCTCTCGGTGGGTGCGTTGTCCCAGCAGTTGCCCTTGCGGCTCATCGAGGCTGTCATGCCGTAGTCGTTGAGCTTGGCGGTCATGGCAAGGCTTGCGTACTGGCTGCCGCGATCGCTGTGGAACATGATCCCGGCACCGGGCTTACGTCGGAACCAGGCCATCGTCAGCGCGTCGGTGACGATGTCGGCCGTCATTCGCGGCTTGATCGACCAGCCCACGATCTCGCGGTTGAACAGGTCCAGCACGATGGCCAGGTACAGCCAGCCTTCACCGGTCTGGATGTACGTGATGTCGCCCGTCCACACACGGTTGGGCGCCTCGGGCGTGAAGTTGCGCGCCAGCAGGTTCGGCGCCACCGGCATCGAGTGCTTGGAGTCCGTCGTCGCCTTGAAGCGCCGCTTGTGCCGCGCCCGGATGCCGTGCTCGCGCATCAGCCGCTCGACGCGGTGCAGGCCGATGCGGTGGCCTCGATCCTGAAGCTCACGGTGCATACGCCGCGAGCCGTAGGCGGCCTTGACCTCGGCGTGAATGCTCTTGATCAGCGCCACGGCTTGTGGCTCGCTCATCCGGGTGCGGTCTGGCTTGCCGCCGCGGCGCCAGGCGCGGCAGCCGCTGACGCTCACGGCCAGCACCTCGCACATGTCGGGCAGGGGGTACTCGCGGCGCTGCGCGTCGATCCAGGCGTACTTCACAGCGCATCCTTCGCAAAGTACGCCGTCGCTTTTTTTAGGATTTCGACGTGCATCTTCAGCCGCGCGTTCTCCGCGCGCAGCCGCGACAGCTCCATCTGCTCGGGCGTCACGGGTTTGCTGCCCGCGCCGACGAGCTTGCCCGCCTCGGCGGCCTTCACCCAGTTGCGCAACGTCTGCTCGACCAAGCCCAGCTCCTTGGCCGCCACCACGATGCCCACCGCCTGGGCGTGCTTGACGGCCTGTTCCTTGAACTCGGCCGTGTATTCCTGCTTCGGTATCTTCTTCACTTCTCGTCCTTCAGGTCTCGATGCTAACCATCGACCCCTGGAAGACGAAAAACGGCGGGCAGCTCAGGTTCCAGGAGCGTTCTGTCGTTCCGTAGGAACGAGCCCAGCCCGAGTAGCGAGGAGAAACTTTCTTGGCTGTTATAGATGCGGCACTCATAAACTTGCCACGATCAACAACACTGGGCTTCAGTCATGGCAAATCGACCGAGAGCAGAGCACATCAAGCAGAGCAAGGCCACCGCCACAGGCACCTTGGCAAAGTTACTTCTCAACCGCTCCATGGTCTCAGCACAAGACCTCCAGGACCAATTCCAGGTCGGCGAGCAAACCGAGTCGGCATCAGAGTTTGTGCTCGGCGATTACTGGAACAAAGCAGCGCGTGAAGCGAAGACTTTTTCGGATGACAGGCTTGCAAGAGTTGCTCATCTCGCAGTGGCGCGAGGCCTGATTACCTTTGAAGATGCATGGAAGCTCGCGCTTGCTAAGGGAGGACCCCGCATCCTTCGGTCTGTGCATGATCTCCTCATCGACTCGAAGTGCGGTGTGGAGCACAGCGAGGCCACCGTTCTGGCTCATCTCGATGAATGGCAGAGGCTTCGAAAGCAGCTTCGCGCGCAGCAGAGTTCGGAGCGAGCCTCGCTCGAAAAGCAACTTGGCGCACTGCGTGAGTCGTTAGCGTTGACAAAAGCGCTTGCTGTCGACTTGCTTGCGATTGCTGCGCAATCGAGCGCCTATCAGGTTCTGAGTCCTCCCTGCGCAACGGATGCAGGCAAAGACGAAGCTGAGGCAGACTTCTGGTGGAACACTGCAGGTCACTTTCGAACTCATGCAGAGCAGCTGGTCCGGACCTGCGATGAGCAGAGTGAGATCCTCTCAAAGTCACTTGTTGAAGAGTCGCTTGTGGGCGAAGTCGGTGATCTCCCGCAACTTCTGCCGAGGGCATCTGATGCTCAGGTGGCGGTGGCAGAATTCGAAGCAGCCGTCATCCGCGTCTTGGAGTCTGCCTGGGACGACGATGATGACGATTGCGAGATCCACGTCGCGGAGTTCGCCGACTACGATGCGCCGATCGCGGCTGGTGAGGAGGTACTCCTCATCTGGACACAATGGCCAAGCACAAGATCGTCGGTCGGAGGCAAGTCGGATGGCAGTACGCTGCCGACGCAGCGCCACGAAATTGCCACAGAGCCAGATCATGTGTAGTTCACTGGCGTCAGCTTAGGTCAGACGAAAAGCCCAATCAAATCAACAAGCTAGCGATCATCACCAGTCAGAAGCAAGCCAAGATTTTCGTCTGTTAATCCGTAGGTCCCTGGTTCGAGCCCAGGTCGGGGAGCCATAGAAAACGACGCTGCATAAGGCCTGAACGGTTAGTAACCGCTCAGGCCTTTGTCTTTTCAGGCCCGAATCGCGGAAAGTCAGCGGAAATGTCAGCGCCGGGACTACCGGACAACGCTCGCAGCGTGTCGCTCACAAGGCCCACGCTGTCGCGCAAAGTCGGAGGCAGTCGCCACCACCGTAGCCCGCGTGCTGCGCGGTGCGTGACGGACCCGTGCGATGACTGTTTGGCCATCAAGACCCGGTATAGACACTCCGTATCCACGGAAGTCGGTGCCGGGCCGGGAATGACTAAAACTGTTGGCTAGACGACAAGCCCCCCAACCACCTGGAGCTTGCTGTCATGTTGTTGTTCTCTTCTACCGCAAACCTCACCGCGGGCGCACCTCTGCATGCCCTGCTCATTCCGCTCATGTTGCATCCGAGCGTCTCGGCCCAGCGCCTGGTCAGCATCTGCGCGGTCCGCCGCGAACAAACGGTTGCCGTCAATTTGAGAGGTGCCAAATGAGAGCCCCCATGAGACTGAAGGGGCGAGACGGCTGGTATGGCGAAGTCATCCACGCGGACGGGCGAGCCGAACGCCGCCACTTCGAGAAATTCAAGGAAGCAGAAGACTGGGTCGAGACTGAAACGGCAGCTATAAAAGCCTCCCAGGGGTTCACTCCACTACAGCGATAGTGCGGTGCTGCAACGCAGCTGTACCATGGCGGATCAAGCTCCGACGAGGTCATTTATGAGCCAATGGAGAAAGCAGATTGCGGACGCTGTCTACGAACCCGACGAGACTGCCGCGCGGCTCGCTGAAGAGCTTCCGAAGTGGTACTTCGAGGACGGCTGGATTCGTCGCAAGTTCAAGACCAGCGGGTGGAAAGGCACGCTCATGGTCGTCAATACGATCGGCCACCTGGCCGAAGCAGCGTGGCATCACCCGGACCTGACCGTCTCCTATGCATTCGTCACAGTCAAGCTCATGAACCATGCGGCGAAGGGCATTACCGACAAGGACTTTGAACTGGCCAAGAAGATCGAAGAGGTCGTCATGTGGCAGCCCGGCAGCATTGCAGGCTCACCGCTCGAGGGCACTCCGGACGACCCACGCTTCAAGTACCTCAAATACGACTGATGGGCCGCCGAACTGGAACGAATTCAATGCATGGTTCTGGCGCGTCCGACGCCTAACCTTCACGGGCACAACATCGTGATGGATTGCCACGAAGCGGAGGCTTGACCACTTCTGCAAGCTGACGCGCCTTCGGCTCTCCGCTTACGTCAAGCGTTACGCGCGTCAACCACTGTCGCCGATACGTGAGCGCATTCTCGAATCCAAATCCTTTGCCGAGGAGTCCCCGCGATGAAGCCCTTCGTGAACCTGGAAGACGTTGAGTTCACCGACATCGAGGAGAACGGGTACTACACGTCTCGGCGCGCGCAATTTAGCGCCGGAATTGGCGCTCGCAAGCTGGGCTACAACCTGACTGTCCTGCCGCCTGGTAAGGCTCAATGCCCACTTCACTCGCATCGAAACGAGGAGGAGATGTTCTTCATCCTCGAGGGCGAGGGAGAACTCCGTTTCGGGGATCAACGCTACGCCATCCGGAAGCACGATGTCATCGCTTGCCCTACGGGCGGTCCGGAGGTTGCCCACCAGATCGTCAACACCGGCAGCGCAGACATGCGCTACCTCTCGTTGTCGAACAACGAGGCATTGGAGGTCTGCGAGTACCCTGACTCGAACAAGGTTGCCGTCTTTGCAAGCGAACCAGACACGCCACATTTGCGTAAGCTGTTTCTATCCGAAACAGCAGTCGAGTACTACGAACGCGAAAGCACAGCGCCACCAGATGGCGATACCTGACCCTGCAATCGAGCCTCGTGGCCATGACGCCGCGCCGGCGCTCTCCGCTCAGCCCGAACGTTGGGCGTCAAGAGCAACCCTCTTGTCCTCATTGAACACTTCGCATGACCTATGAAGACCACGGACACTTTGCTTAGCTCGCTGAAGGCCAGGTTCGAGAAGAACATGGGCCGGCACCGAGAGATGACCTGGTCCAGGGTTCAGGCAAAACTCGAAGGCGAGCCCGATGCTCTGAAGGCGCTCGAGGCCATGGAGGCGACAGGCGGGGAACCAGATGTTGTCGGGTACAACGGCGATACCGCTCAGTTCCTCTTCTGTGACTGCTCTTCAGAGAGTCCACCCGGACGCCGCAGTCTCTGCTACGACAGGGCAGCCCTGGAGGCCCGAAAGGAGAACAAGCCCAATGGCTCCGCACAGGAATTGGCCGTGGCGATGGGCATCAACCTGCTCACCGAAGAGCAATACCGCCATCTCCAGACGTTGGGCTCATTCGACCTGAGGACATCGAGTTGGGTCGAAACACCACAAGACGTCAGATCTCTCGGAGGAGCGCTGTTCTGCGACAAGCGCTACGGCAGGGTGTTCGTGTATCACAACGGTGCAGAGTCCTACTACGCGGCCAGAGGATTTCGAGGCTGCGTCGCGGTCTAGGCCGCGCTTGTGGCCGGGCCTCCATGGCCATCGCCCACCCGTCAGAAGGCTTGCGGCTGAGGGGCGTTCTCGGGCGTCAGCGCCGATTGGACGGAGCCATACTCCGCACCAAAATACAACGGGCTTGCCGCTTCAGGCGCGACCATGGCTTGCACATGGCCTGGCGGAGTGGCATCGCCGCACGCACCGAGCATCGCGGATGCGATGACGGCAGCAATCAGAGGCAACACGTCTTGCTTGGCGAAAGAAATCGAAATCCTCATCACAGTCTCCTTTTTCGATGCGACAACGCGCATGCGGGGGTCAGCACCAAGCGTCGTTTGTACCGTTTCGCCTCTCGAAACGAAACGCGTGTGTCTCCTCCAGAGCGTGAACGAACGCGCATGGCTGCATACCTGCGGTGAACGCAGTCAACAGGTTCGTGTGGAATGCACGGCAGTCGGCCGACCAGCGCCGATGTCGACGATTGCGCCGCCGACGAGTCACCACGCAACCGGTGACCCCCTAACGAATGGAAGGGACTTCCCCGTCCCGAGCTATCCGCGATGCGGAGACCG
>JBDTVC010000152.1:0-11875 GCA_040007475.1 Burkholderiales bacterium | reverse complement strand
CTGGCCCGAGATCAGGTTGAAGTAGGTCGTCTTGCCGGCGCCGTTGGGCCCGACGATGGCGGTCAGCGTGCCGGGCGTGAAGGCACAGCTGACGTGATCCACCGCCACGTGTCCGCCGAAGCGGATCGTGAGGTCGCGGGTTTCGAGCATTGCCGAGCGCGATCGATGACGATCAACGCTTGTTCTTGATCGGGATGTCCATTTCTTCTGGCTTGATCTCGCGCACGAGCTCCGGCACGCCCCACGCGAAGGCCGGGTCGACCTTGATCTTGAAGTGGTACATGCTCTGCATCGCCTGGTGATCTTCCTTGCGGAAGGTCATCTTGCCCTTCGGCGACTCGAAGCTCATGCCTTCCATCGTCTTGATCAGCTTGTCGGTGCTGGTGTCGCCAGCGGTCTTCTTCAGCGCCTCGACCAGCGCGATGCCCGCTGCCATGCCGCCTGCGGTGAAGAAGTCCGGCGGGGTCTTGTAGAGCTTGTAGTGGTTCGCGACCAGCCACTCGTTCACCGGGTTCTTCGGGATGCCGAAGTAGTAGTACGTCGCCCCCTCCATCCCTGGGAACTGCTTGTACGCCACCATCGCCGGCATGATGTTGCCGCCAGTGGCGATCTCGATGTTGTAGCGCTTCAGGTCGAGGTCGGCGATCTTGAAGGGGTTGCCGGCGCCGGCCCAGATGATCCAGATCACCTTGCGCCCCGGCTTGTCCTTCAGCGCATCGATCAGGCGCTGCGCGCCGGCGGTGAAATCGGTCGTGCCGGTGGGCAGGTATTCCTCGTGGACGATCTTGGCCTTCTTGATCGCGTCCTTGAAAGCCTTCACGCCGTCGCGGCCGAAGGCATAGTCCTGCGCGAGCGTGGCGATGCTGGTGCCGACCTTGTCCTGCGCGACCGCGTTGCTGATCGCGTCCTGCGAGCTGTTGCGGCCGGTGCGGAAGATGTACTTGTTCCACTTGTCGCCGGTGATCGAGTCGGCCACGGCGGGTTCGACCAGCAGCACTTTCTTGTACTCCTCGGCGACCGGCAGCAAAGCCAGCGCGACACCCGACGAGCTCGGGCCGACCGCGATGTCGGCCTTGTCGTCGCCGTAGGCGGTGGCCAGCAGGCTCTTGCCCACGTCCGGCTTGCCCTGGTCGTCCTTCTCGATCACGGTGAGCTTCTTGCCCGCCACCATCATCGTGCCGCCGGTGGCGTACTCGAGACCGAGCATCAGGCCGGTCTGCGTCTGCTTGCCGTAGGCCTCGAGCGGACCGGACTTGCTGTAGACGTGGGCGATGCGGATCTCGCCCCTGGCTTGCGCCGAGGCTAGCATCGGGGCGGCGAGCAGCGCCAAGGCGGCGAGGGCCGCGCGGCGGGGAACAGTCGGGAAGGTCATGCAATCGTCTCCTGGGTCGGACAAGTGCGACGACTGTGCAATCGACGTGCCACGCGCACCTAACTAGTGCAAACCCTAGAATTTTGATGGAAAACAGCCCGAAAACCGACCAGACTCAGGACGATTTTCGACATCAACAGTCCGATATCAAGACAGTGTCCAAAATGCGGACTACAGCTTCATCTCCAGACGGAACTGCACATTCAGGTAGGTCGGCGCGACCGTCGTCGCCGTTTCGCGCGTCAGGGCGCCGGCATCGTCCACGCCGCTGCCGGTCACGTAGTCGCGCGGCGCCAGGTTGGTGGCCGTCACGCGCAACTGCAGCGTCGGGCTGAATGTCCACAGCCCAAACGCGTCGATCGCGAGCTTGCGGCCCTGGTAGGCCGTCTGCGCGTCGCTGACGCGCGTGTCGTAGGCCGGAGTCCAGTTCAGGTTGCCACCCAGTGTGAGCGGCAGACCGGGCACCCGGTAGTCGGCGCCGAGGTTCGCGGTGTAGTCCGGTTGCTGATCGAGCCGGTTGTCGGGGCCGGGCACGCTCTTCACACGCGAGCGGAACGCGCTCGCATTGGCGCGCACGTCGACCTTGGGTGCGGTCTCGCCGATCACGTCGCTGAGGCGGAATTTCGCTTCGAGCTCGATGCCCTGTGTCACCGCATCGCCGATGTTCTGAGGGCGCGAGACCCAGCGCGGCTGGCCGGGCGACCACGACACGTCTTCGAGCGCGACCTGGCTGCGCATGTAGTTGCGGAGCTGGCGATGGAACACGTTCGCACTCAGCAACCCGCTGCCGGCGAGGTAGCGCTCGACCGCGATGTCGATGCCGGTCGCGAGTTCGGGCCGCAGGCCGGGGTTGCCCGCATAGTCGGGCTGCGTCTGCAGGTTCGGGCCCGGCGCGGGCGAGCGCGGGTTGATGCGCGGCCGCGCGATCAGGTTCTGCAGCGTCGGCGAGCGGTAGCTGCGCGTCAGGCTGAAGCGGACCTGGTCGCGGCCCTCGGGCTCCGGTTTCCATACCGCATGCAGCAGCGGCGTCCACACGCTGCTGCGGTTGGTCGCGCGCTGGTCATCGCCGCTCTCGCCGCTGCCGCGCGTGGTGATGCCCTCCCAGCGCAGGCCGGCATGGGCGGCCCACTGCGGCGTGAGGCGCCATTCGTCCTGCGCGAACGCGGCGAACCTGACCGACGACGCACTCACGTTGTCGCCGAAGTCGACCAGCAGCGGCAAGCCGTCCTGCAGCGTGGTGCGCTGCTCGGTGCGGCGGTTCGACTCGCCCTCCGCGCCGGTCACGAACGTGTGCTCGCCTTCGAGCACGCGCGTGAACTTGGTCGCGAGCAGCAGGTTGCGGTCGACGATGTCGCTGTCGTCGGTCAATGTCCGGCTCAGCGCACCGCTCGTGGTCTCGCGGCGCAGTGTCGAGCTGACGCTGCGGCCCTGCCCAAGGCCGAACTTCGACTCGAGGCGGCCACCCGCCTCGAAGCGGTGGTTCCACTGGCCGTTCAGGCGCGTCAGCGTGAAGCTGCCGTCACCGGCCGTGTCGGCCGTGTCGTAGGGTGCCGGCGCGCCGGGGATCGCCGGCAGCAGGTTGACCCGCTGCGTCAGCGTGCCGCGGCGATCGGTGCTGCCGGTGCCGTAGATCAGCAGCGGCATCAGCGTGACGACATCGATGCCCTGCTCGCCGCGCCACTGCAGCCGGCCGGTGGCGTGCAGGCCCTGGCGCTTCTCGTGCACCGTGCCCACATCATCGGTCTGGTCGAGCAGCAGCGTGTCGCCCGCCAGGCTGCGGTCCACCGTCGTCGTCGTGCTGCCGCTCTGCCGGTCCTGGCTGAACGCGCTCAGAGAGTAGTTGACGATGAACGGGCCGATCGGCTCGTTGCGTGTCCACGACGCGCTCGGCTGCAGCCGGTCGTTCTCGATCGCGGCAGTCAGCCGCACATCGTTGACGTGCTTGTTGAAGCCTTCGCGCGTGACGATGTTGATCGTGCCGGCGATCGCGCGGGCGCCGGTCTCGGCGGTCGGCGCGCGCAGGATCTCGATGCGTTCGATCTGCTCGGGTGTCAGCGAATCGAGCGAGAAGCCCGGCGGGATGCGCTGGCCGTCGAGCAGGATCTGCGTGTAGCCTTGCCCCAAGCCACGCATGCGGATGTTGCCGCCGCGCCCGGGCCGGCCCTGCATCGTCACGCCGGGCAGGCGCTTTAGCACATCGCCGAGGTTGCTGTCACCGTAGCGCTCGATCTCTTCACGGCCGATGACGATCTTCGCAGCCGTCGACTCGCGCCGCTCCTGCGTGTCGCCCGGCCGCGTGGCGTTGATCTCGACGCGCTTGAGCTGTGTCGCCTCAGGCGCCGACGCGCCCGAGGCCGCTGGCGCCGGCGCGACTGTCTGCGCATTCGCGGCGGAGACGCCGATGAGTGAGCTCCACAGCAGCGCCCGGAGACGCCTCAAGGCCGGGGCTCCAGCGCGGCGAGCTTCTCGTACAGCGTCGCGCGGGCGATGCCGAGCAGGCGCGATGCCGCGAGCTTGTTGCCGCCGGTGGCTTCCAGCGCGTCGTGGATCGCGCGCGCCTCGAGCTCGGCGATCAGCTGCGGCAAGGGCTTGATCTGCGCCGGCATCGGCTCGGGCGCCAACGCTGCGGGGGCCGCGATGGCCGCAACGGTCTCGCGCCGCACGGCGACGGCCGGCGCCCCATGCAGGATGCCCGCGAAGTGCCCGGCGGAGAGTACCGGATCGTCCGTCATCAGCGTCGCCTGCTCCAGCGCATTGCGCAGCTCGCGGATGTTGCCGGGCCACGCATGGCGCGCGAGCAGATCCAGCGCATCGGGCGTGAGGCTCTTGTGCGGCATGCCGCTGCGGCGCGCGATGTCTTCGGCCAGAGTCTCGACCAGCGCCTCCAGATCGCCCGGCCGCTCGCGCAGCGCCGGCAGCCGGATCGGCAGCACATTGAGCCGGTAGTAAAGGTCGGCGCGGAACGTGCCGGCGGCGACCATCGCGACCAGATCGCGGCTCGTCGCCGCGATCACGCGCACGTCGATGCGCTGCACCTGGTTGCTCCCGAGCGGCTCGACCTCCTGCTCCTGCAGCACGCGCAGCAGCTTGCTCTGCAGCGCGAGCGGCATGTCGCCGATCTCGTCGAGCAGCAGCGTGCCGCCATCGGCGATGCGGAACTTGCCGTCGCGGCCCTTGCGCTCGGCGCCGGTGTAGGCACCCGGTGCGACGCCGAAGAACTCGGCCTCCAGCAGCGTCTCGGGCACCGCGGCGATGTTGACGGCGATGAAGGGCTTGTTCGCACGCGGGCTCGCGGCATGGATGCCGTGCGCGAGCAGCTCTTTGCCGGTGCCGGTCTCGCCGAGCAGCAGCACGGTGCTGTCGGTCTGCGCCACACGACGCGCCTGGCGCTTGACCTCGACCGCGAGCGGGCTCGCGCCGACGAAGCTGGCGATCGTGTGCTTGGGCCGACGCTGCTGCGTCAGGTGCGCAGCGAGCTGCTGCTGCGCATGCGCGAGATCGCGCTCCAGCCGCGCGAACTTCGCGATCAGCGGCTGCATCGTCGTCTCGGGGTGGTCGAGCAGCACCAGGCCCATCGCGCCGATCACGGTGCCGGTCGCATCGCGCAGCGGCAGCCGGCTCACGAGAAAGGTGCCCGCCTTGTTGCTCAGCAGGTCGATCAGGATCGGCTCGCCGGTGTCGATGACCTGCGCCATCAGCGTGTTCGGCACGACCTCCTCGACGCGGCGGCCGACGAAGTCGGATTCCTCGTGTTCGAGCGCCGGCAGGAACTGCTTGTAGCCCTCGCTGATCCAGACGATGCGGTGCGCGCGGTCCACCACCATCATGCCCATCGCGGTGCTGGCGAGCGTCTCGAACATGCTCTGCGCCGCGAGCTTGAGCACGCTGTCGGCATCGGCCGGCAGGACGATCGTGGCGGCAGGAATCGAGGGCGTGGGCATCCGGTGCGACTGTAGCCTGCCCCCATGGCGCAGACCACCGCACGTCGGCCAGAATCTGGCGCCATGAACCACAACCTCTTCAGCGCGCTGCGCCACGCCTTCCCGAGCGACCTCGACGCAACCGCGATCGAGACCGGCGACGGGCCGCCGCTGTACTACACCTGGCGTGATCTCGAGCGCGGCACCGCGATGCTCGCGAACCTGCTCGAGTCGCTCGCGCTGCAGCCGGGCGCGCGCATCGCGGTGCAGACCGAGAAGTCGGTCGAGGCGCTTATGCTCTACCTCGCCGTGCTGCGCGCCGGCTTCGTCTACCTGCCGCTGAACAACGCTTACCAGAGCAGCGAGATCGAGTACTTCATCGGCAACGCGGAACCCAGCGTGTTCGTCTGCGCGCCGCGCCACTTCGGCTGGATCAGCCGGCTCGCGTTCAGCGCCGGCACCGCGCACGTCTTCACGCTCGGCGACGACCGCAGCGGCAGCCTGCTGCAGCGCGCCGCGGTGCACGGCGACCTGCACACGCCGGCGCAGCGCCTCGCGGACGAGCTCGCCGCGATCCTCTACACCAGCGGCACGACCGGCCGCAGCAAGGGCGCGATGCTGAGCCACGGCAACCTGCTGAGCAATGCCGAGGTGCTGAAGACGCTGTGGGGCTGGCGCGAGGGCGACGTGCTGATCCACGCGCTGCCGATCTTTCACGTGCACGGCCTGTTCGTCGCCTCGCACGGCGCGCTGCTGAGCGGCAGCAAGATGATCTGGTTCAGCAGGTTCGATGCGCGCGCCGTGATCGCGCGGCTGCCCGACGCGACCGTGTTCATGGGCGTGCCCACGCTGTACGTGCGTCTGCTCGGCGAAGCCACGCTCACGCGCGAGGCCTGCCGCCACATGCGCCTGTTCATCAGCGGCTCGGCGCCGCTGCTGATCGAGACCTTCGATGACTTCCATGTCCGCACCGGCCACACCATCCTCGAGCGCTATGGCATGAGCGAGACGGTGATGCTGACCTCGAACCCGTATGCGCTGAAGGACGGCTTCCGGCGTGGCGGCACGGTCGGCTTCCCGCTGCCGGGCGTCGATGTGCGCGTGCTCGACGACGCCGGCGAGGCCTGCCCGCCCGGCGAGATCGGCCACCTGCAGGTGCGCGGGCCGAACGTGTTCAAGGGCTACTGGCGCATGCCCGAGAAGACCGCCGAGGAGTTCACCGCCGACGGCTGGTTCAAGACCGGCGATGTCGGCAAGATCGACGCACAGGGCTACGTGACCATCGTCGGGCGCAGCAAGGATCTCATCATCAGCGGCGGCTACAACGTCTACCCGGCCGAGATCGAAGGCGTGCTCAACGACATGGCCGGCGTGGCCGAGAGCGCCGTGATCGGCGTACCGCACGCCGACTTCGGCGAGGCCGTTGTTGCGGTCGTGGTCGCACGCGTCGGCGCCGCGCCGGACGGCAGTGCACTGATCGTCGAACTCAAGGCGAAGATCGCGAACTTCAAGGTGCCCAAGCACGTGTTCGTCGTCGACGAGCTGCCCCGCAACACGATGGGCAAGGTGCAGAAGAACCTGCTGCGTGAACAGCACAAGGGCTTGTTCGCGTCGTGAATGACGACGACACCTGCCCGCGCTGCGGAGGCGGCTTTCATTGCGGTTCGAACGACGCCGCTCCCTGCGCCTGCACGACGATCACGCTGGACGCGCAGACGCTGGCCGAGCTGCGAGCACGCTACCCCACGTGCTTGTGCATGACCTGCCTCGTCGAGTTGTCCGCCATGAAAAAGGGCCGGCCCGATCCTGAGATCGGCCGGCCCTGACAGAGAGTACGGGAACGCTCAGTCGTTCTTGTAGATGTCCACGTCCTTGGTCTCGCGGACGAACAGCATTCCGATCACGAAGGTCACGCCCGCGATGATGATCGGATACCACAGACCGTTGTAGACGTTGCCGGTCTGGGCCACGATCGCGAACGCCGTGGTCGGCAGCAGGCCGCCGAACCAGCCATTGCCGATGTGGTACGGCAGGCTCATCGAGGTGTACCGAATGCGGGTCGGGAACATCTCGACCAGCATCGCGGCGATCGGGCCATACACCATCGTGACGTAGATCACCAGGATGGTCAGGATCGCGATGACCATGACCTTGTTGACCTTCTCGGGATCCGCCTTCGCGGGGTAGCCGTGCGCCTTCACCGCCGCCGACACGGCCTTCTTGAATTCGGCCTCCTTCTTCTTGCTCTCGGCGTCGAAGTTCAGGCCATCGGGCGTCAGCGTCGCGTTGAACGACTGGATCGTGTTCTCGCCGATCTTGATGACCGCCGGCCCCGTCCCGCTGACGGTGTCGTAGTTCACCGCGCTGCCTGCCAGCGCCTGCTTGGCGATGTCGCACGAGCTGACGAACTTCTTCTGGCCCGTCATGTTGAACTGGAACGAGCACTCGTTCTGATCAGCGGTCACAGTCACCGGCGAGCCGGCGAGCGCCTTCGCGAGGTCAGGGTTGCCGTACTCGGTGAGCGCATGGAAGAGCGGAAAGTAGGTCAGCGCCGCCAGCAGGCAGCCCGCCATGATGATCGGCTTGCGGCCGATCTTGTCGGACAGCGTTCCGAAGATCACGAAGAACGGCGTGCCGATCAACAGCGAGGCGGCAATCATCAGCTGCGTGGTCGTGCCGTCGATCTTCAGCGTCTGCTGCAGGAAGAACAGCGCGTAGAACTGCCCGGTGTACCAGACCACGGCCTGGCCGGCGGTCAGGCCGATCAGCGCCAGGATCACGATCTTCAGGTTCTTCCACTTGGCGAACGACTCGGTCAGCGGTGCCTTCGAGGTCTTGCCCTCTTCCTTCATCTTCTTGAAGGCCGGGGACTCGTTCATGCTCAAGCGGATCCACACCGACACGATGAGAAGCAGCGCCGACACCACGAACGGCACGCGCCAGCCCCAGGCGGCGAAGGCTTCCTCGCCGACCGCAGTCCGCACGCCCAGGATCACCAGCAACGACAGGAACAGGCCCAGCGTCGCCGTGGTCTGGATCCAGGAGGTGAACGCGCCGCGTTTGCCTTGCGGAGCATGCTCGGCCACATAGGTCGCCGCACCACCGTATTCACCGCCGAGCGCCAGGCCCTGCAGCAGTCGCAAGCCGATCAGGATCACCGGCGCGGCGACGCCGATCGAGGCGTAGTTGGGCAGCAGGCCGACGATAAAGGTCGACAGGCCCATGATCACGATCGTGACCAGGAAGGTGTACTTGCGCCCGATCATGTCGCCGAGCCGCCCGAACACCAGGGCGCCGAAGGGGCGCACGATGAAGCCGGCAGCGAACGCCAGCAGCGCGAAGATGAAGCCCGATGCGGGGTCCAGGCCCGAGAAGAACTGCTTCGCGATGATCGCCGCGAGCGACCCATAGAGGTAGAAGTCGTACCACTCGAACACCGTACCCAAACTCGACGCGAAGATGACCTTCTTCTCCGCTGCCGTCATCGGCTCGCCAACCTTTGAGCCTGCTGCCACTGTTGTTGCCATATCGGATCTCCGTTCGTAAGTTCTTCACCAGAAGGTGACGCGAAACGGATGTTGGGGGCGCCCTCTGACCGGATTCTTACGCCCAGCTGAACCCACGCTGACAAACTCGGTAGTAACCCGAGTGTTTTGTTTCTCAGTGCGAAAACAAGGGAAAACGATAGGGGCCGTGCGCGCCAACATCGGTGCGCCGCTTGACGGCGCTCAATAGGTCAGCCGCGCGTAATAGGAGTTTTCGGCGGCAGCGCGCGCCTCGGCCAGGGTGCGCACGCCCTTCTCGGCCAGCAGCGGCAGCAGGGCCCGGAAGACCTCGGCCGTGACGATCGCGTCGCCGAGGGCCGTGTGGCGGCCGGTCACCTCCACGCCGAGCCGCGCGGCAATCGCCTCCAGCGAATGCGAAGCCTGCTGAGGGTGCACGACGGACGACAGCAGCAGCGTGTCCAGCACCGGCTGGTCGAAGACGACGCCGGTCGCGGCCTCCTTGAGCTGCAGGAAGCGCATGTCGAACGCGGCGTTGTGGGCCACCAGCACGGTGTCGCGGGCGTAGGCATGGAAGGCCGGCAGGACGACGTCGATCGTCGGCTGCCCCGCCACCATCTCGGGCCGGATGCCATGGATCGGGATCGATGCCTCGGGGATGTCGCGCTGCGGGTCGACGAGTTGATCGAAGCACTCCTGCCGCCGCAGCTTGCCTTCGACGATGCGCGTCGCCCCGATCTGGATGATCTCGTCGCCAGCCACCGGGTCCAGGCCGGTCGTCTCGGTGTCGAACACCGTGAAGCTGAGCTCGGCGAGCGGCCGGTCGGCGAGCGCGCTGGTCGACTCCGACGCGCCGAACAGATCGAAGTCGTAGTACTCGGGCCGGCTGTCGCCGGGCGCGATGGGCGCTGCCTCTTTCTCTCGGCTGCCGTCGTCGGCCAAAGGCAGCAAGAAGCGGAAGAACGCCTCGTGGCGGACGCGCTCGCGTTCGAACCAGAACGCGCCGTCGTGGCGCTCGACCACGTCGCGCACGGTGAGTGCCAGCGTCTCGTCACCGAGCCGCATCGGGTCCGTCTCCCAGCCGATCACGGTCTCGGTGCTCATCGCCTGGCCGATCCAGACCAGATCGAGCTGGGCCCGTGTGCCGGTGGTCGCGAGCCGCAGGCGGAGCAACTTGACACCGTATTCGTCAACGAGCCGCCCCGCCAGGAAGGTGATCGCCTGCAGCAGCGAGAAGCTGTCGACGCGCAGCCACAGCACCGCGTCGACCTCGCCCGCCGAGGTGCGGCAGCCATGCGCCGCCTCGATGCGGCGCTGCGCCGCCGAGACGAGGTCCAGACCCAGCATGTCCTCGAGCGGCCAGCGCGTCTTCATCGACTGCGCGGCGCGGCCGGCAAGCTCGTGCACGCGCTCGCTCATCACGCGCACCTCGTCGCGGATGACGCCGTGGAAGCGCTCGCGCGTCGGCGTGTCGACGTCCGGATAGTCGAGCATCTCCAGCGCGGCCTGCAGCGTGCCCAGCGAGGCGCGCGTGCCCTCGGTCAGGCCGTTCAGCACACGATCACGGTCGGAATCGTCGGCATAGTCGCGCGTGATGTCGTCGAGCATCAGCACGAAGCCGCTCAGTGCCACGTCCTCGCCCGCGTTCGCTGCCGCGGCAACGCCACGCACCGGCGCCATCTGCACCCGCAGCAGCTGCCCGCTGCGCGTGCTGGTGACGAACTGCGCCGACGGGTGCGGCGCGCCACTGCGCAGACGCTGCCGGATCGTGTCGAGCGCGTGGACGACGAGCGGTCGGTCGAAGACGGCGTAGATCGAACGCCCGATGCCGAGCACCTCGCCGCCGCCGATCGTCGGCGCGCCGGCGATCGCACGGCACTGCAGCCGCGCCCGGCTGTTGTAGAGCAGCACGCGGCCATCGAGATTGCACACGATGACGCTCTGCGTCAGCTCGGCCATCAGCGCCGCCAGCCGGTTGCGCTCCTGCGCGACTTCGCGGCTCGCCGCCTCGACGCGCTGCTGCATGTCCGCGCGCAGCCCATCGCGCTGACCGGCGAGCGCATCGATCGCGTGGGCGAGGGCCTGCGTCGCAGCACTCGCCTGCGGCCCGGGCGCGCACGGCGGCGATGCCGCGGCCTCGACCGCGAGCAGCACGCCGGCCTGCTCCGCGAGCCGCGCCGGCGCAGCAACGAAGCGCTGGTGAGCCGCGCGTGCCAGCATCCCGAGCGCGCCGGCCAGCACCAGCCAGATCAATAGCAGCAGCGCCGCGCGCGGCGCGAGTGCCGCCGCCAGCGCCGCGCGCTCGCCAGCGTCCAGCGTCAACGCGAACAGGCCGGGCACGCCCAACATCAGCAGCGCCAGCAGCGCGCCGGGCGCCACCGTGACCGCGAGTTCGCGCGCGTCGACCTTCACGCCGGCCCCAACAGCTCGCGCACCCGCTCGGCCAGTGCCCGGGTCGAGAACGGCTTTGTCAGGTAGGCATCGGCGCCGAGCGCGATGCCCTTGGCGGTGTCGGTATCGCGGCCCTTGGCGGTGAGCATCACGATCTTCACCGCGGCGAGCGACTCGTCCGCACGCACGGCCTGGCAGACATCGAAGCCGCTCATGCCCGGCATCATCACGTCGAGCAGGACGAGGTCGGGCCGCTCGCGGCGGATCGCCTCGAGCGCGGCAACGCCGTCGCGTGCAATCGTCACGCCGTACCCTTCGCGCTTCATCAGGAACTCGAGCGAGACCACGATGTTCGGCTCGTCGTCGGCGATCAGGATGCGGTGGCTCATGTCAGTTGCTCCGCCGCGCCACGCGCGACCGGCCACGCAGGAAATCCGAGTTCTGAGCGAATGGCTGCATGCGGCCCATTGCGGTCCTTGAACGGCCGCCATGCATGCGACGGTCGGCGCGAGCAAAGGCACGTGCGGGCAGGTTCCGGCGCTTCGCTTCGGCGGTCGGTGCTTCGCACCGACTTCCCTCCGATGCTCGGTCTCGTGGCGCGTCGCCGAACTCACTGCGCTCACTTCGTTCGCTCCGTTCAAACAGCCGCGACGAGTCAGTCAACGAAGCGCGCTGCGCGCGCCGCCACG
>JBDTVC010000151.1:0-11910 GCA_040007475.1 Burkholderiales bacterium | reverse complement strand
GAAGAAGGTGCCGCTGCTGCGGGGCAAGAGCGTGTTCAACCTGTTCTTCGAGAACAGCACGCGCACCCGCACCACGTTCGAGATCGCGGCCAAGCGCCTGAGCGCCGATGTCATCAACCTCGACATCGCGCGCTCCAGCGCCGCGAAGGGCGAGAGCCTGCTCGACACGATCGCGAACCTTTCGGCGATGCACGCCGACATGTTCGTCGTGCGCCACAGCGAGAGCGGCGCGCCCTACCTGATCGCGCAGCACTGCGCACCGCACGTGCACGTCGTGAACGCGGGAGACGGAAGACATCAGCACCCGACCCAGGGCCTGCTCGACATGTACACGATCCGGCACTACAAGCAGGATTTCACCAAGCTCACCGTCGCGATCGTCGGCGACATCGTGCACTCGCGTGTCGCGCGCTCCGACATCCACGCGCTGACCACGCTGGGCGTGCCCGAGATCCGCGCCGTCGGACCGAAGACGCTGGTGCCCGGCGATCTGAAGGAGATGGGCGTGCGCGTCTGCCACGACATGAAGGAGGGCATTGCCGGCGCCGACGTGATCATCATGCTGCGCCTGCAGAACGAGCGCATGAGTGGCGCGATGCTGCCCAGTGCCGCCGAATTCTTCAAGAACTACGGCCTCACGCCCGAGAAGCTCGCGCTGGCCAAGCCCGACGCGATCGTGATGCACCCGGGCCCGATCAACCGCGGCGTCGAGATCGACTCCGAGGTGGCCGACGGCACGCAGAGCGTGATCCTGCCGCAGGTGACCTTCGGCATTGCGGTACGCATGGCGGTGATGTCGATCATCGCGGGGAATGTCGCATGAAGATCCTGATCAAGAACGGCCGGTTGATCGACCCGGCCACGAATCGCGACGCGGTCGGTGATGTCGCGATCGCCGCGGGCCGCGTCGTTGGCCTCGGCCAGGTCAGCGCCGAATTCGAACCCGATCGCATCATCGACGCCAGCGGCCTCATCGTCGCGCCCGGCCTCGTCGACCTTGCGGCACGCCTGCGCGAGCCCGGCCACGAGCACGAAGGCATGCTCGAATCTGAGATGGCCGCGGCCGTCGCCGGCGGCGTCACCAGCGTCGTCTGCCCGCCCGACACCGAGCCGGTGCTGGACGAGCCCGGCCTGGTGCAGATGCTGAAGTTCCGCGCCCGCAACCTCAACCTCGCGCACTTGTACCCGCTGGGCGCGCTGACGCGGGGTCTGAACGGCGAGGTGCTGACGGCGATGGCCGAGCTCACCGATGCTGGCTGCGTCGGCTTCTCGCAGGCCGAGGTGAGCCTGAAGGACACGCTGGTGCTGCACCGTGCGTTGCAGTACGCGGCAACCTTCGGCTACACGACCTGGCTGCGCCCGAACGACGCCTGGCTGGGCAACGGCGTCGCGGCCAAGGGCGCGCTCGCCACCCGCATGGGCCTGTCCGGGGTGCCGGTGATCGCCGAGACGATTGCGCTCGCGACGATCTTCGAACTCGTGCGCGACACGGGTGCCCGTGTCCACCTGTGCCGGCTCAGCAGCGCCGCTGGCATCGAGCTCGTGCGACGCGCGAAGGGCGAGGGGTTGCCCGTCACCTGCGACGTGAGCATCAACCAGCTGCACCTCATCGACGTGGACATCGGTTACTTCAACTCGGCGATGTGCGTCACGCCGCCGCTGCGCCAGCAGCGCGACCGTGATGCGATCCGCGAGGCGCTGGCCGACGGCACGATCGACGCGCTCGTCAGCGACCACACGCCGGTCGATGCCGATGCGAAGAACCTGCCGTTCGCCGAGGCGGAGCCGGGCGCGAGCGGGCTGGAACTGCTGCTGAGCCTCGCGCTCAAGTGGAGTGCCGACGACAAGGTACCGCTGACGCGCGCGCTCGCGACCGTCACCTCGGCACCGGTTGCGGCGATCGGTGATGCCTTGGGTTCGCTTGCAGCGAGCGCCGGCCGGCTCGTCGACGGCGGCGTCGCCGATGTCTGCGTGTTCGATCCGGCGATGCTGTGGCAAGTCACGCCGGCCGCGTTGCGCAGCCAGGGCAAGCACACGCCATTCGCGGGCTACGAGCTGCCGGGCCTGGTGCGCTGCACGCTGGTCGCTGGCAACGTGGCGTTCGACGCGCTCGGATGACCCGCGCGCTGCGTGCCGGCTGGCGGCTGCTGCGCTGCGTCGTGCACGGGCTGCATGGCCTGGCGATCGTTCTCGTGCGCTTCTCGGCGCTCGACGCGGCGCAGCGCCAGGTGCGCATCCAGTGGTGGGCGGCCAAGATGCTGCGCATGATGGGGATCGCGCTGCAGGTCGAGGGCGCGCCGCATCGCGGCGGCACGCTCCTGATCGCGAACCACATCTCGTGGCTCGACATCGTGGCGCTGCACGCCGTCTGCCCGCAGGCGCGATTCGTGTCGAAGGCCGACGTGAGGTCCTGGCCGCTGCTGTCGCAGCTGATCGACGCGGGCGGTACGCTCTACCTCGAGCGCGAACGCAAGCGCGATGCGCTGCGCGTGGTGCACGTGATGGCGCAGGCGCTGACGGCGGGCGAAACGGTCGCCGTGTTCCCCGAAGGCACGACCTCGGACGGCCGCGCCCTGCTGCCGTTCCACGCGAACCTGCTGCAGGCGGCAATCGTGACCTCGACCCCGATCCAGCCGGTCGCGCTGCGCTTCTCCGATCGCCACGAGGCGATCAGCCGCGCGGTCGAGTTCGTCGGCGACACGACACTGGCGCAGAGCCTGTGGCGGGTGGCGGGCGGCGAGGGCGTGGTGGCCCGCATCCGACTGCTGCCGCCGCTGGCCAGCGGCGGCGCCGAGCGGCGCGAGCTGTCGGAACGGCTGCGCGCGCAGATCGCCGCGGCGCTGGACTGAACTCTCTTTGCAGGACGCGCCCGTGTCGATCGAGCGCGGGCTGGCCGTGACGGTCTGATCAGGCCTTGCCCTGGTTCGCGACGGCGGCGGCGGCCTTGGCAGCCGCCTCGGCATCGCCGAGGTAGTAGCTGCGGATCGGCTTCAGCGCATCGTCGAGCTCGTAGACGAGCGGGATGCCGTTCGGGATGTTGAGCGAGACGATGTCGCTGTCCGAGATGCCGTCCAGGTACTTCACCAGCGCGCGGATGCTGTTGCCGTGCGCGGCGATGACGATGCGCTGGCCCGACTTGATCGCCGGCGCGAGCGTCTCGTGCCACAGCGGCAGAACGCGGGCGACGGTGTCCTTCAGGCATTCGGTCAGTGGCACGTCGCCGGGCTTGAGCTGGGCGTAGCGCAGGTCGCTGCGCTCCGAACGCGGGTCGCTCGCATCGAGCACCGGCGGCGGGGTGTCGTAGCTGCGGCGCCAGATCAGCACCTGCTCGTCGCCGTACTTCTTGGCGGTCTCGGCCTTGTTCAGGCCTTGCAGGCCGCCGTAGTGGCGCTCGTTGAGCCGCCAATCGTTGCGGACGGGCAGCCAGGTGCGGTCCATCTGGTCGAGCGTGTGCCACAGTGTCCAGATGGCGCGCTTGAGCACCGAGGTGTAGGCCACGTCGAACTCGTAGCCCTCGGCCTTGAGCAGCCGGCCGGCCTGCTGGGCCTGCTGCACGCCCAGCGGCGTGAGGTCCACGTCGGTCCAGCCGGTGAAGCGGTTTTCGAGGTTCCAGGTGGATTCGCCGTGGCGGATCAGGACGAGCTTGTGCATGGTGTGGGGGGATCGTGCCGCCAGGCGCGGCGGGTGTCGCCCGAATTCTATAATCGCAGTCTTTCCCAAACCCATTGGCACGCCCGTGAAGTTCTTCATCGACAACTGGTTCCTGTTTCTCGCGGCCGCCGTGTCGGGTGGTTTGCTCATCTGGCCGATGCTCGGCAAGAACGGCGGCGGTGCGACCAAGGTGTCGACGAACGACGCCGTGCAGCTGATCAACCGCGAGAAGGCGGTGCTGATCGACGTGAGCGAGCCGGCCGAGTACGCCGCCGGCCACCCGATGGGCGCGCGCAGCGTGCCGCTCGGCAAGCTCGAGAGCTCGAACGACCTGCCGAAGAACAAGGCCCTGCCATTGGTCGTGGTCTGCGCGACGGGCACCCGCGCCGGCAAGGCCGTGACGACGCTGAAGAAGCTCGGCTTCGACAAGGCCACCGCGCTCGCCGGCGGCCTCGAAGCCTGGCGCGCCGCCAATCTGCCGGTCGAGAAGACCGCTTGATCGGGGGTTCGCGATGCAACCCGTCAGGATGTACAGCACCCAGGTGTGCCCGTATTGCGTGCACGCCAAGGCGTTGCTGAAGAAGCGTGGTGTCGAAACCATCGAGGACATCCGCGTCGACCTCGACCCTGCGCAACGCGCCCACATGATGGCGCTGACCGGGCGCCGCACGGTGCCGCAGATCTTCATCGGTGACACGCACGTCGGTGGCTGCGACGACCTGGTCGCGCTCGACCAGCGTGGCGGGCTGACGCCGCTGCTCAACGGCGCTCAGGGATAATCCTCGCCGCACACCGCCCGCTGCGAGGCGCACGCGGGCTTTTTCATCCAACACGAGACTCCCATGGCTGACGACAACCTGAACCCCGTATTCCAGATCCAGCGCGTCTACCTGAAGGATCTGTCGCTCGAGCAGCCCAACTCGCCGCAGATCCTGCTCGAGCAAGGGCAGCCGCAGGTCGAGATCAACCTCGGCCTGGGCGCCGAGCCGATCGGCGACGGCGTCTATGAAGTGACCGTCACCGCCACCGTCACGACCAAGGTCAACGACAAGGTGCTGTTCCTCGTCGAAGCCAAGCAAGGCGGCATCTTCGAGATCCGCAACATCCCCGAAGACCAGCTGCAGCCGATCATCGGCATCGCCTGCCCGGGCATCATCTACCCTTACCTGCGCGCGATCGTCTCCGATGTGTGCACGCGTGCCGGCTTCCCGCCGGTGCTGCTGTCGGAGGTGAACTTCCAGGCGATGTTCGAAGCGCAGCAGGCGCAGGCTGCCGGCCAGAACGGCAGTGCGAACGGCAACGGCTCCGGCATCATCACCAGCGCCAACTGATCGCCGCGGATCTGCGTTCGGCATCGCGATGAACCTCACGGTCCTCGGTGCCGGCGCGTGGGGTACCGCGCTCGCGGTGAGTGTGTGCGCGCGGCACCCGACGCGGCTCTGGGCGCGCGACGCGGAGCAGATCACGCGGATGCGCCACACCCGTCGCAACGCGCTCTACCTGCCCAGCATCGACCTGCCGCCGGCGCTGCAGTTCGAGACCGATCTCGACGCGGCGCTCGCGCATGCGCGCGGCGGCCTCGTGATCGTGGCGACACCGATGGCCGGGCTCGAGGCCATGCTGCGACGCGTCGGTGCCAATGCTTCCTCGGTGCTGTGGCTGTGCAAGGGCTTCGAGCCGGTCAGCGGGCGACTTGGCCATGAACTGGCGCGCGAGCTCGTGCCGCAGCTGCGCACCGGTGTGCTCTCGGGCCCCAGCTTCGCGATCGAGGTGGCGCGTGGTCAGCCCACGGCGCTGGTCGCTGCGAGCACCGATGCGGCCCTGTGCATCGATGCCGTGCAGGCGCTGCACGGCGAGAGCCTGCGCATCTACACGTCGGACGATCCGATCGGCGTCGAGGTCGGCGGCGCGGTGAAGAACGTGCTCGCAATCGCTACCGGCATCGCCGATGGCATGCCCGCCATGCCCGGCGCAGAGGGCGGCCTCGGCCTGAATGCGCGCGCCGCGCTGATCACGCGCGGCCTGGCGGAGATGACGCGGCTCGGCGTGGCGCTGGGGGCGCGCGCGGAGACCTTCATGGGCCTGTCCGGCCTCGGTGACCTGGTGTTGACCGCGACCGGCCACCTGTCGCGCAACCGCACCGTGGGCCGCCTGCTCGCTCAGGGGCTGCCGCTGGCGCGCATCCTCACCGAGCTCGGCCATGTGGCCGAGGGCGTGAGCACCGCGCCGATGGTGTTGCAGCGGGCGCGGGCGCTCGGTGTCGAGATGCCGATCACGCAGGCCGTGGCCGCCGTGCTCGACGGCCACCTGACACCGGCACATGCGATCGAACAACTGATGGGCCGCGGTGCGCGGCCCGAGAGCTGATGGAGACGATGTTGATGCAACGCCGCGCGTTCATGCAAACCACCGCAGCGGTCGCTGCCACTTCGGCATGGCCTGCCTTCGCTCAGGCCTGGCCGAGCCGGCCGATCAAGATGGTCGTGCCGTTCCCGCCCGGCAGTTCGCCGGACATCATCGCGCGGCTCGTGTCCGAGCCGCTCGGCCACGCGTTGGGCCAGGTCGTCATCGTCGACAACAAGCCCGGCGCGGGCGGCAATGTCGGTACGGCCGCGGTCGCGAAGGCCGAGCCCGACGGCTACACCTTCCTGTTCACGATCCAGGGCCCGCTCGTGACGGCGCCGCTGCTGAGCAAGAGCCTGAACTACGACCCCGCGAAGGACCTCGCGCCGGTGACGCTGGTGGCGACCTCGCCGAACGTGCTCGTCGTCGATCCGAAGCTGGGCGCGAACACGCTCGCCGATTTCGTGCGCATCGCGAAGGACAGACGAGGCCAGCTCAACTACGGCAGCGTCGGCATCGGCAGCGCGGCGCACCTCGCGATGGAGCTCTTCAAGACCCGTGCGGGCCTGGACATCGTTCACGTGCCGTACCAGGGCTTTCCGCAGGTCGTCAACGCGATCCTGGCCGGCCAGGTGCAGGCCGGCTTCATGGTGCCGGGCATCGCGATCGGTCAGATCCGCGCCGGCAAGCTGAAGGCGCTGGGCGTGACGACGCTGGCCCGCGTCGGCTCGCTGCCCGACATGCCCAGCATCGTCGAGCAGGGCTACCCCGGCTTCGAGGCGATCTCGTGGCAGGCGGTGCTGGCACCCGCCCGCACGCCACGGACCATCGTCGATCGCGTGTCGAACGAGCTGATCCGCATCATCAAGAGCGACGACGTGCGCGGCAAGATTCTCGGCCAGTACTTCAGCGCCGCCGGCACCGCACCCGAGGCGCTCGCGGGGCTGATGAAGACCGAGCGCGACCGATGGGCCAAGGTCATCAAGGCCGCGGGCGTGCAGCCGGAGTGAGCCGGCGATGATCGAGATCAGCACCGACGCCGGGCGGCTCGACGTCGCGTTGATCCACGGCTTCCTGGCGAACGAGTCGCACTGGGCCCGTGACATCCGGCGCGAGATCGTCGAGCGTGCGCTGGCGAACTCGCTGTGTTTCGGCGCGTATGAAGGCGGCCGGCAGATCGGCCTGGCGCGCGTCGTCACCGACTACGCGACGTTCGCGTGGCTGGCCGACGTGTTCGTCGTCGCGCCCGAGCGCGGCCGCGGCGTCGGCGCGCTGCTGACCGAGGCCGTCGTCTCGCACCCCGAACTGAAGGGCCTGCGCCGCGCGGCGCTCGTCACGAGCACGGCGCCCGGCCTCTACGCGCGCTACGGGTTTGCGCCGCTCGCTTCGCCCGAGATCTGGATGGAGCGCCACAACCCCGGCGCCTACACGCCGCCCGCATAGCCGTTCTGGCGCCAGGCCTCGAACACCGCGACGGCCACCGCATTGCTCAGGTTCAGGCTGCGCTGCTCGGGGTGCATCGGCAGGCGCACGCGCTGCGCGGCACTGAACGATTCGCGCACGGCCTCGGGCAGGCCGGCGGTTTCGGAGCCGAACACCAGCCAGTCGCCCGCACGCCAGGCCACCGTGGAGAACGGCTGGCTGCCTCGCGTGGTGAACGCGAACAGGCGATCGGTGTCGGGCCGGGCGTCGCGCACGAAGGCACTCCACGAGGCGTGGCGATGAACCGGCGCGTACTCGTGATAGTCCAGCCCCGCGCGCCGCAGGTTGCGGTCGTCCATCGAGAAACCGAGCGGTTCGATCAGGTGCAGCGCGCAGCCCGTGTTCGCCGCGAGGCGAATCACGTTGCCGGTGTTCGGCGGGATCTCGGGGTGGACGAGGACGATGTTGAACATGCGCAGCGATTGTCAGCGCCCGTCGTGCCGCGGCGTGCGCGCGACGACCCAGACCGAGACCTCGGCGGCACCGGCCTGCAACAGCACGCGCGCCAATTCGCTGGCGGTCGCGGCGGTGGTCATCACGTCGTCGACGATCGTGACGCGGCGGCCGCGCACGCCGGCCAATCGGCGCGGCTCGACCGCGAACGCCGCGCGCACGTTGCCGGCGCGCTGCTCGGGCGGCAGGGCGAGCTGGTGCGGCGTGTCCTTCACGCGCAGCAGCAGGTGCGCGTCGGTGTCGCAGCGCAGTGCGCGGGCGAGCCGGCGCGCCAGCTCCCACGCCTGGTTGTAGCCGCGCTCGCGCAGGCGCGCGCTGCTCAGCGGGACGGGCAGCAGCAGCGAGGGCGCGGGGTAGTCGCCGCGCTCGAACGCATCCAGCAGGCGTTGCGTCAGCGCCGGCGCAAGGTCGAGCGCACCGTGGAACTTGAAGTGCGTGATGAGCCCGTCCCAGGGGTGGTCGTAGTCGACCGCACCCAGCGTGTGTGCGAACGGTGGCGGGTCCGTCAGGCAGGCGCCGCACAGTCGCGTGCCGTCGGGCACGCGCAGCGCGCAGCGCTCGCACCGTGCCGACCAGGTCGCGAACCGGTCGACGCATGTGGCACACACCCGCTGCATGCCCCAGCCGCGGCACACCGCGCACAGGCTGGGCAGGCGCGGACGGGCAGCGTGGAGGCGGGTGAACAGCACGGCTCAATATACTGGTCTGCACATGGCCGACGAATCAGACTCACGCGCACGCCGCCTCGATCCCGTGGCGGTGACGGCTGCACTGCGCCGCCTCGCCCGTGCGCCCGAACCGCCATGGCTGCATGTCGAAGTGGCACGCCGCATGGCCGAGAAGCTGCAGGTGATCCTGCACCAGCCGGAGCAGGTGATCGACTGGTGGAGCAGCCTGGGCGCCGGGGCCGCACTGCTCGCGCAGGCCTACCCGAAGGCGGAGCGGGTGCTCGTCGAACCCGACGCGACCTGGGCGGCGCGCAGCCACGAGCAGGCGCAACGGCCGTGGTGGACGCCCGGGCGCTGGACCGGTGCCCCGGTCAGCGTGGTCACCGATGCGGCGAGCATCCCGCCCGGTGCCGGTCTCGTCTGGGCCAACATGATGCTGCACGCCGTCGTGGACCCGATCGCGCTGATCGACCAGTGGCAGCGCCTGCTGCGGGCCGACGGCTTCGTGATGTTCTCCTGCCTCGGCCCGGGCACGCTGCGCGAGTTGCGCACGCTGTACGAACGCCTCGGCTGGCCCGCGCCGACGCCGGGCTTCGTCGACATGCACGACTTCGGCGACATGCTCGTCCACGCCGGCTTCGCCGACCCGGTGATGGACCAGGAGACGCTGACGCTGCGTTGGAGCACCCCGCGCGCGCTGCTGGCCGAGTTGCGCTCGCTGGGGGGCAACACGGCGCCGGAGCGCTTCGCCGGCCTGCGCACGCCACGTTGGCAGGCGCGCCTGGAGCGTGAGCTCGAGTCGCTGGCCGCGCCGGACGGCACGCTGGGCCTGAGCTTCGAGGTTGCCTATGGCCACGCCTTCAAGGCCGCGCCGCGGCTGCGGGCGGGCGAGGCCACGAGGGTGTCGCTGGACGACATGCGCGCCATGGTGCGTTCAAGCCACGTGCGTCCCAAGGCACGCTAGCGCCTGCGCTAAACTCCCATGGTTGGGCGCGGCACGTTTCGACGGCCAGCCCTGCGCGCGGAGCGGGTGGCCGGGCGTCGACCAAGTCATGTGGGTTCCTTGCGGCAGTTCTTCAAGTCAGTTTCAACGCAACAAGCGCGGATGTCAGCGACCATTTCCCACCCCTCGATTGCACAGGCCGCCTTGCCGACCGTGCGGGCGTGGCCGTTGCAGTTCGGCGCCGAGTCGGGCGTAGGCGAACGCACGGTGCAGTGGCTGCTCAGGCGCAACTGCTCGATCACGCCGCGCCAGATGGTGCTGGTCTGCTTGTCGCTGTGTGCCGTGTCGCTGGGGATCGCGGCGATGTTCTGGTTGCAGGGTGCAACGCTGGTCATGCCGTTCGCCACGGTGGAGGTGCTGGCCCTCTGCGCCGCGCTGCTCATCTACTCACGCCATGCGACCGACTTCGAGGCGATCTGCCTGGCCGCAGGGCGCCTGACGGTCGAATACACCTCGGGCCGGACGACGCGCCGCGTCGAGTTCGCGCCGTCATGGGTCCGGGTCGAGCCCGAGCACAGCGATGGCTCGCTCGTGGAGCTCTCGGGTCAAGGGCAGCGCATTTCGGTCGGGCGCTTCGTGCGCCCCGAATTGCGCCGCCAGCTGGCCGATGAATTGCGCTGGGCACTGCGACGCTGGCAGACCGCCGCACAGCGCGACAACGCGCTGCAAGACAAATCTGAAAACTGAAGTGGCAACCATGAAGACGATGAAAGCACTGGGCAAGAGTGTCGGTCACCGGATCGGGCAACTGGTCGTGACGGGTGGGGCGCTGCTCGCGACCCATGCGGCGCTGGCGGTCAACAACTTGCCCGGCGGCCCGGCCGTGAACCAGCTCGACCTGCACCCGCCGGTCACGCAGATCGCCGCCGACCAGCGCTGGCTGCACTACTTCATGATGGTGATCTGCACGGTCATCTTCGTCGGCGTGTTCGGGGTGATGTTCTATTCGATCTTCAAGCACCGCAAGTCCAAGGGTGCGAAGCCGGCGAACTTCCACGAGAGCACCACGGTCGAGATCGTCTGGACGATCGTGCCGTTCCTCATCGTGATCGCGATGGCATTGCCCGCGACCAAGACCGTCGTCGCGATGAAGGACACCAGTGCCGCCGATCTCACGATCAAGGCCACCGGCATCCAGTGGAAGTGGGGCTACGACTACCTCACCGGCGAAGGCGAGGGCATCGGTTTCGTGTCCACGCTGGATACCACGCAACGCAACGACTCCGACTCCGGCAAGCCGGCCGCCGCAGACGACTACCTGCTCAAGGTCGACAACCCGCTGGTCGTTCCGGTCGATCGCAAGATTCGCATCATCACGACGGCGACCGACGTGATCCACGCGTTCATGGTGCCCTCGTTCGGCATCAAGCAGGACGCGATCCCGGGCTTCGTGCGCGACACCTGGTTCCGCGCCGAGAAGGTCGGCGACTACTACGGGCAATGCGCCGAGCTGTGCGGCAAGGAACACGCCTACATGCCGATTCACGTGAAGGTGCTGTCGCAGGTCGACTACACCAAGTGGGTCGACGGCAAGAAGAAGGAAATGGCCGCGCTCGCCGACGACCCGGCCAAGGTCTGGACGCTGGCCGATCTGCAGGCGCGCGGCGAGAAGGTCTACGCGGCCAACTGCGCGGTGTGCCACCTGCCGACGGGCAAGGGCGGCGGCCCGATCAAGCCGCTCGACGGCGCTGCCGTGGTGCTCGACGCCGACAAGACCAAGCAGGTCCATGTGTTGCTCAACGGCCAGAACAACGGCGCGATGCCGTCCTGGAAGCAACTGTCCGACACCGAGATCGCCGCCGTCATCACGTACACGAAGAACAACTGGTCCAACAAGACCGGCCAGCTCGTGCAGCCGTCCGACGTCGTCGCGGCGCGCAAGTAAGCCGCCACGCCGCAGCCTGTCTTCGAAGAATCAGTCGACTTTCAGAGGAATGCCATGAGTGCAGTCATCGATCACCACGGCCACGGCCATGACCATGCCCACGACGACCACGGCGCGCCGCACGGCTGGCAGCGCTGGCTGTTCGCCACGAACCACAAGGACATCGGCACGATGTACCTGTTGTTCTCGTTCACGATGCTGATGGTCGGCGGCGTGCTCGCGCTGCTGATCCGCGCCGAGCTGTTCCAGCCCGGCCTGCAGTTCGTGAACCCGCAGATGTTCAACCAGTTCACCACGATGCATGGCCTGATCATGGTGTTCGGCGCGATCATGCCGGCCTTCGTCGGCTTCGCGAACTGGATGATCCCGCTGCAGATCGGCGCGGCCGACATGGCCTTCGCGCGCATGAACAACTTCAGCTTCTG
>JBDTVC010000150.1:0-12074 GCA_040007475.1 Burkholderiales bacterium | reverse complement strand
GACGCGCAGCAGCTGCAGTACGTGAACCAGATCGAGACCGGCTACTCGAAGCGCATCCTCGAACTGCTCGAACCGATCGTCGGGCGGGACAATCTTCGTGCCACGGTGGCCGCCGAAGTCGACTTCTCGCAGACCGAGGCCACGTCGGAGGAGTTCCGGCCGAACCAGGGCACCGACGCCAAGGTCTCGATCCGCAGCCAGCAGGTCTCGGACCAGAACTCGTCGAACGGCGCGACCGCCAGCGGCGTGCCCGGTGCCGCGTCGAACCAGCCGCCCGTGGCCGCGACCGCGCCGCTGACCGGCGCATCGCAACCGCTGCAGACGGCGCAAGGCGGCGGCGCGGCCGGCGCGAACGGCCGGCGCGATGCCACCACCAACTACGAGGTCGACAAGACCGTGCGCGTGACCCGCAACGCCACCGGCAACGTCAAGCGCCTGAACGCCGCCGTGGTCGTGAACAACCGCAGCGTGACCGATGCCAAGGGCAAGACGACCAGCGTGCCGCTGTCGAACGAAGAGGTCGAGAAGCTGACGGCGCTGGTGCGCGAGAGCATCGGCTTCAAGCAGGACCGCGGTGACTCGGTCAAGGTGATCAACGCACCGTTCAAGGTGCAGCCGGTCGTCAACGTCGACGTGCCGCTGTGGAAGCAGCCCGAGACGATCGACCTGCTGCGCTCGCTGGGCGTGCCCGCGGGCCTGGCGCTGATCGGGATGCTGGTGTTCTTCGGCCTGCTGCGCCCTGCCCTCAAGGCAGCGCTGGCGCCGCGGCCTGCCGGGGCACCCGGCGCGGCGCTGACCGAGGTCGTCGACGACGCCCACGACCTGCCTGCCCTGCCGGTGCCGCTGAGCGTCGAGCACCTCAACGGCGCCCGCATCCTCGCCAAGGAGAACCCGGCGGCCGTGGCCGGCATCGTGCGCGGCTGGGTCAACGGCGAGACCGCCGCCGTCTCATCCAACGCGGCGGGGGCCTGATCGTGGACGACCAAGGTCTCGAGAACGCCGCCATCCTGCTGATGTCGCTGGGTGAGGAAGAGGCCGCGGCCGTCTTCAAGCACCTGAGCCCCAAGGAAGTCCAGGGCCTGGGCGAGACGATCGCCAAGATGAAGGCGGTCACGCGCGAGCGCGTCGACGGCGTGCTGCAGCTGTTCACCAACGTCGCGGGGTCGCAGAGCATGCTCGTGACCGACACCGACGAGTACGTGAAATCGGTGCTGCGCCGTGCGCTCGGCGACGACAAGGCCAACCTGCTGATCGACCGCATCCTGCAAGGCGGCGACACCGCCGGCATCGAGGCACTGAAGTGGATGGACCCGCAATCGGTCGGCGAGCTGCTTCGCATGGAGCATCCGCAGATCGTTGCCGCGCTGCTGGTGCACCTGGATTCCGACCAGGCCGCCGACGTGCTGAAGACCTTCACCGAGCGCCAGCGCAACGAGGTGCTGGTGCGAATCGCCACGCTCGACGGCATCCAGCCCTCGGCACTGAAGGATCTGAACGACGTGATGAGCCGCGTGCTCGCCGGCGGCGAGCGCACGCGCAAGACCTCGCTGGGCGGCGTGAAGACCGCGGCCGAGATGATCAACATGATGGGCACGAGCATCGAGACCTCGGTGCTGGACTACATCCGCGAGGCCGACAACGATCTCGCGCAGAAGATCATGGACAACATGTTCACGTTCGACGATCTGGAGAAGGTCGACGACAAGGGCATCCAGGCGCTGCTGAAGGAAGTGCAGTCCGAGTCGCTCGTGATCGCGCTGAAGGGCGCAACGCCGGAAATGCGCGAGAAGGTGTTCAAGAACATGTCGACCCGCGCGGCCGAGACGCTGCGCGAGGACCTCGAGTCGCGCGGCCCGGTGCGCGTGTCCGAAGTCGAGTCCGAGCAGAAGGAAATGCTGAAGATCGTGCGCCGCCTGGTCGACGAAGGCCAGATCGTGCTCGCGGGCGGAGGCGAAGATGACTTCGTCTAAGCCACGGAACGTTCCGCCGCCGGCCGATGCGGCGCGCGCTGGCTCGTATGCGCGGTTCATTCCGCGCGAGGAGCTCGGCGGCTTCGCGGCCTGGAACCCCGGCGATCTCTCCGGCGGCCCGACCCCGCAGGCCAACATCCACCGCGCCCCCGAAGAAGCCCCCAAGGTCGACGCGGCGGCATTGATCGCCGAGCAGATTCGCGCGGCGCGCCAGGCCGGCTACCAGGAAGGCTACCGCGACGGCATGGTCGCGCTCGACGGCTTCAAGCAGAGCTTCGCGATGCAGACGACGTCGCAGGTCGGCACGCTGCTGCAGTCGCTGGCCACCGAGCTCGGCGGCCTGCAGCAGGACATGGCACGCACGCTGGCGATCAGCGCAACGCACCTGGCGCGGCAGATCGTTCGCAGCGAGCTCGTCGCGCGCCCGGATCTGGTCACCCGGGTGGCACAGGAGGCGCTGGACACGCTGCTGCTGAGCGCCCAGCACATCACGCTGCGCGTGCATCCCGACGACCACGCATTCGTCGCGCAGGGCGCGGCCGACGTGCTGGCCGCCCGCGGCGCCCGGCTCTTGCCGGACGCCGCGATCTCGCGCGGCGGCTGCCTCGTCGAGTCCGACATCGGCGTGATCGACGCGAGCATCGAGACCCGCTGGCGCCGCGCCGCTGCCTCGCTGGGCTGCGACGAAGGCTGGGGCGGCGAACCCCCTGCCGAGGACACCGAATGATCATCTCGCCGCTGGAAGCCAGCGCCGTCGCGTCGACGGAAAAGTGGCAGCGTTATCTGGGCGACATGCGCAGCTTCTCGGCCGACAAGGTCGCGCTGGAAACACAGGGCCTGCTGGTCCGCGTGACCGGCCTCGTGCTCGAGGCCGCCGGGATCCGCGTGCCGGTGGGGTCGGTCTGCGAGGTGCGCATGGAGGGCCAGCCACCGGTGATCGCCGAGGTCGTCGGCTTCTCGGGCGATCGCGCCTACCTGATGCCGACCGGCGACGTGGCCGGCCTGGCCAGCGGCGCACGCGTCGTGCCGCGGCCCTCCCCGGTCGTGCCGATGAAGCTCGGCGCCGCGCGACACCCGTGGCGCCGCAATGAAGACCGCACGCTGCACCTGCCGGTCGGTGACGGGCTGCTCGGCCGTGTCGTCGATTCGCACGGCCACCCGCTCGATCGAAAGGGCCCGATCGACCACGTGCACAAGGAACCGCTGACGCGCCGCCCGATCAACGCGATGGACCGCGACCCGGTGCGCACCCCGCTGGACACCGGCGTGCGCGCGATCAACGCGATGCTCACGGTCGGCCGCGGCCAGCGCATCGGCCTGTTCGCCGGCACTGGCGTGGGCAAATCGGTGCTGCTCGGCATGATGGCGCGCTACACCGCGGCCGACGTGATCGTCGTCGGCCTGATCGGCGAGCGCGGCCGCGAAGTGAAGGAGTTCATCGAGGACATCCTGGGCGAAGAGGGCATGCGCCGCGCCGTCGTCGTCGCCGCGCCGGCCGATGCGCCGCCGCTGGTGCGCATGCAGGGCGCGAACTACGCGACCGTGATCGCCGAACACTTTCGCGATCGCGGCCAGAACGTCCTGCTGCTGATGGATTCGCTGACGCGCTACGCGATGGCACAGCGCGAGATCGCCCTCGCGATCGGCGAGCCGCCCGCGACCAAGGGCTACCCGCCGAGCTGTTTCGCGAAGCTGCCGCAGCTCGTCGAGCGCAGCGGCAACGGCGTGCGGGGTGGTGGTTCGATCACGGCGTTCTACACCGTGCTCAGCGAAGGTGACGACCAGCAGGACCCGATCGCCGATGCGGCGCGCGGCATTCTCGACGGCCACATCGTGCTGTCGCGCGAGCTCGCCGAGGCGGGCCACTACCCGGCGATCGACATCGAGAAATCGGTCTCGCGCGTGATGACCAGCGTCGCCAGCGGCGAGCACGTCGAGGCGGCTCGGCGTTTTCGCCAGTTGCACGCGCGGCACAACAAGGCCCATGACCTGATCCAGCTCGGCGCGTACTCGGCCGGCCACGATCGCGAGCTCGACACCGCGGTGCGCCTGCACGACCCGATGACCGCCTTGCTGCAGCAGAGCATGAACGAGCGCGCCGGTCTCGACGACAGCGTCGACCACTTGCGCGCGCTGATCGCCAGCTGAATCGCATGACAAACCTCCAGCCACTGACCGTCCTTCTCGGCCAGCACGAACGCCAGCGCGACGCCGCGCTCGCAGAGCACCAGCGTGCCGTCGTCGCGAGCGAGGCGGCGCAGGCCCAGGCCGAGCAACTGCACACCTACCGGCGCGAGTACGAGCAGCGCTGGAGCGCGCAGTTCAGGCGCGAAGGGCAGATCGAGCTGGTGCGCTGCTATCAAAGCTTCATGGAGCGGCTCACGCAGGCAGTGGACCAGCAGGCGCGTGTCGCCGAGCACGCCGCCGCGCAGGTCGACCGAATGATGACCGTGTTGCGCGAAGCCGAGCTGCGCTGTGCCTCGGTGCGCAAGCTGATCGAGCGCCGCACCCACGAACAGCGTGCGGATGCCGAACGACGCGACCAGAAGCTCACCGACGAACAGGCCACGCGCGCCGCATGGAACCGGCTCGGCGGCAACGGCGGCCCGCGCCTGATGTGAACAGGAACCCCCGATGCTGACCCTCAACGCCCTGCCGCCCCGCCCGATGCCGACCGACCACATCGGCGCGCCACCGGCGAGCGCCGATGCCGCGACCGATCCCGCGGGCTTCTCGTCGATGCTGCGCCAGACGCAGACGGCCACCGCGCCCTCGAGTGCAGCCCCACCGACCGCAGCGGCACCGAAGGCCGATGCCCGCACACCGCAACCCGCGAGCTCGCACGGCGAAGCCGCGCGCGACGCGGACGCGCCCCAGGCCAGGGTCGAGGATGCGGCGCCAGCGCCCGACGACGCACCGCCCGCCCTCGTCACGGGCCGGGCGCGGACCGTTCTCATGCTCGCCGCGCGCGAGGCCGACCCCGAGCCGCGCGACGCGAAGCCGGCAGCACCGAAGGCCGCCGCGACGATGACGACGGACCTCGGCACGACAGACAACCGCCCCGCGGACGCAGCACCCACACCGCCCGCCGCACTCGACCCCGCCATCGCCCACTGGCTCGCCGGCCAGCAGCGCACCGCGCCGAGCGAAACGCCGGCAGCACGCAGCGAGGCACCCGCCGGCACGGTCGCGCGGCCTCCCGACGCGGCGCCCGCGGCTCGTGCAAACGGCACGAAGGCCGAGGCACCGATCGAGACCGCTGCCGCGAAGGACCGCACGCCGCGCACCTCGGATGCCTCGATGCCCGCCCCTGCGTTCGCCGCGATCCTGGCCGAGCAGCGCGCGGTCGAGAACACGACGAGCGGCCAGGTGGCCACCCACAGCGACACCCGCAGCGACGGCCGTACCGACGCCATCGGCGCACCCGCCTTCGCACCCGCGCCGGCGGTGGTGCACGACGCCGCAGCGCCGGTCGTGGTCGCCGTGCCGACGCCGGTTGTCTCGCCCGACTTCGCACAGGCCCTGGGCGTGCAGATGAGCGTGCTCGCGAAGGATGGAATCCAGCATGCCGAACTGCATCTGAACCCGGCCGAGATGGGCCCGGTGTCGGTGCAGATCGTGATGGACGGCACACAGGCCCGCGTCGACTTCGGCGCCGACATGGCCGCGACCCGACAGGCCATCGAGGCCGGGTTGCCCGAACTCGCGAGCGCGCTGCGCGATGCGGGCTTCACGCTCGCCGGTGGCGGCGTGTCGCAGCATGCGGGTGGCCGCGGCCAGCCTGATCGAAGCGACAGCGGCGACAACGTCCGGCGCAGCGTGCGACGCGTCAGCGACGAAGGCATCGCGCGCGTGAGCACGGCTGCCCAGCGCGCCGTGACACGCGGCGGCCTCGACCTGTACGCCTGAGCATTTCAACCCCCGGCCCCGGAGTACCAGGGCCACCCCCCCGTGGGGGTGATCAGGCCGCTTGGGAGCGGCCCGGCGCTGGCCTGATCCCGCACCGTACTGACCGCGATTTCCCCCCCTTATCCCCGCTTAAGTCCGGGGCCTTCGTTTCCATAATTTCCTTCATGCCGTCGTGCGCCGCGAGTCCATCGCGCCGCACGAGACGGCGCACGAAATGAAGGAGTGCCGATGTCTGCTGCTGCCCCCACTGTCGATGCCGGCGTGGTCGTGCCCGTCAAGAAGGGTAAGAAGAAGCTGATCATCATCGCCCTGGCGGTCGTGCTCGTGCTCGCCATCGCCGGCGGCGCCGCGGTGTTCTTCATGAAGAAACGCGCCGCCCAGGCCGCCGAAGGTGGCGACGATGCGGCGGCAGCGCACGCCGAACACTCGGCCAAGCCCGACCTCAAGCACCCGCCGACCTTCCTGCCACTCGACCCTTTCGTCGTCAACCTGGCTGACAAGGAATCCGACCGCTACGCCCAGATCGGCATCACGCTCGAGGTCGAGGACAGCAAGTTCGCCGAACAGATGAAGGCCTTCATGCCGGCGATCCGCAACGGCATCCTGATGATCCTGGCCCACAAGAACTCGCGCGAGCTGCTCGACCGTGCCGGCAAGGAACAGCTCGCCGACGAGATCCTGCGCGAGTCGGCCCGCACGATGGGCATCGACGTGGGCGAGGCGCCTGCCGTCGACAAGGACGAGAAGGCGACCAAGGCCGATGACGCCACAGACGAGGACGAGAAGCCCAAGGCCAAGCCGAAGAAGAAGGTGGCCAAGGCGCCGGCCGAGCCGAATCCGATCAAGCACGTGCACTTCTCGAACTTCATCGTTCAGTAATCATGAAGCCGTTGTCAGCGCATCTCCAACGGGCCGCCGCGCCGGGCCGCCCCAAGCAAGGCCCGACCCTCCCGGAGGGTCGGCCGATGTACTCATCGGCCGGGGGGCAGTCATGAGCAACCAGATCCTGTCGCAAGACGAGGTTGATGCTCTTCTGCAGGGCATCACCGGCGAAAGCCAGAAGCTCGAGACGGAGCACATCGACGAGGGGGCGATCCGCAACTACGACATCGCCAGCCAGGAGCGCATCGTCCGCGGCCGGATGCCGACGATGGAGGTCATCAATGAGCGGTTCGCGCGCAACATCCGCATCGGCCTGTTCAACTTCATCCGCAAGAGCCCGGAGATCGCGATCGGCAACATCAAGGTGCAGAAGTACAGCGCCTTCCTGCGCGAGATCGTGGTGCCGACCAACTTCAACATCGTCAGCGTGCGACCGCTGCGCGGCTCGGGCCTGATCGTCTGCGACCCGACGCTGGTGTTCGCGGTGATCGACTCGCTCTTCGGCGGTGCCGGCAAGTACCACACCCGCATCGAAGGGCGCGACTTCTCGCCCACCGAGCAGCGCATCATCGGCCGCCTGGTCGACGTGATCTGCGCCGAGTACAAGAAGGCGTGGCACGGCGTGTACCCGCTCGAGCTCGAGTACCAACGCTCGGAGATGCAGCCGCAGTTCGCCAACGTGGCCACGCCGAGCGAGGTGGTCGTCGCGACCAGCTTCACCCTCGAGATCGGCGACGCCAGCGGCACGATCCACTTCTGCATTCCGTACGCCACGCTGGAGCCGATCCGCGACGTGCTGTACTCGACGATCCAGGGCGACTCGGCCGAGCCGGACCGCCGCTGGGTCAAGCTGATGACGCAGCAGATCCAGTTGGCGAACGTCGAGCTCGTCGCCGAACTCGGCCACGCGCCGGCCACGGTGGAGCAGCTGCTCTCGTTCAAGCCGGGCGATTTCATCGAACTCGACCTGAAGCAGGCCATCCAGGCCAAGGTCTCGGGCGTGCCGGTGCTCGACTGCCACTACGGCATCTCGAACGGCAAGTACGCCCTCAAGGTCGACCAACTGTTGACCAACTCGAATCCGGGTTGGCTGGGAGAACAACATGACATCTGACAGCGCCGCACCCGCCTCCGGGGAACAGGACGACATGGCCGCCGAGTGGGCCGCCGCGCTCGCCGAGGCCAAGCCCGAGACCGCCTCGGAGGTCCACGCCCCGGCCGACCAGGTCTCGCCGGCAGCGTTCCAGAATTTCTCGCCGACCGGTGGCAGCACCGCGGGCAACGACATCAACATGATCCTGGACATCCCGGTGCAACTCACCGTGGAGCTGGGTCGCACGCGCATCCCGATCAAGCACATCCTGCAGCTCGCGCAGGGCTCGGTCGTCGAGCTCGAGACCATGGCCGGCGAACCGATGGACGTGCTGGTCAACGGCTACCTGATCGCGCAGGGCGAGGTCGTGGTCGTGAACGACAAGTTCGGCATCCGGCTGACCGACATCGTGACGCCGAGCGAGCGCATGCGCCGCCTTTCGAAGAGCTGAGTGCTGAATGGTCTCGTCCGGACTCAACTCGCTGCTGTGGTTCATCGCGATCATCGCGATGATCCCGTGCGCGCTGTGGCTGCTCAAGCGCACGCCGATGGGCGGCACGAGCAGCGGCGGCATGATGCGCAGCATCGCGGCGCTGCCCTTGTCGCAGAACCAGCGCATCGTCACGGTCGAGGTCGGCCAGGGCGAGGAGCGTCGCTGGCTGGTGCTGGGCGTGACCGCGCAGAGCATCACCACGCTGCACACGATGGCGCCGCAGGCCGAAGTGCCTGCCACCGCCGCGCCGGCCCCCGCATTCGCGCAACTGCTGAACAAACTGCGCAAGGACGCGCCCGATGGCCGCTGACCTGCCCCTGCTGATCGGCCAGAGCGCCGGCGGCACCAGCTACTCGGTGCCGATCCAGACGCTGCTGTTCTTCACCGCACTGAGCTTTCTGCCGGCGGTGTTGCTGCTGATGACCGGCTTCACCCGCATCGTGATCGTGCTGAGCCTGCTGCGCCAGGCGATCGGCACGCAGGCCGCGCCGCCAAATCAGGTGGTCGTGGGGTTGAGCCTTTTTCTCACCTTCTTCGTGATGGGCCCGACCATCGACAAGGTCTACGCCGACGCCTACCAGCCGTACGCCGAGAACAGAATAGCCTTCGACGAAGCGCTCAAGCGCGGCGAGGTGCCGATGCGCGCGTTCATGCTGAAGCAGACGCGCCAGGCCGATGTGATGCTGTTTGCCAAGCTCGCCAAGGTCGACCCCGCGGTGAAGACCGCCGACGTGCCGTTCAAGGTGCTGGTGCCGGCCTTCGTGACGAGCGAGCTGAAGAGCGCGTTCCAGATCGGCTTCCTGATCTTCATCCCGTTCCTGATCATCGACATGATCGTCGCCAGCGTGCTGATGAGCCTGGGCATGATGATGCTGTCGCCCGTGCTGATCGCGCTGCCGTTCAAGCTGATGCTGTTCGTGCTGGCGGACGGTTGGAATCTTCTGCTGGGCTCGCTGGCCGCGAGCTTCACGACCTGAGTCGCCGATGGACGCACAACAAGTCTTCAGCGTGGGCCAGCAAGGCCTGTACATCCTGCTGCTGGTCTCGGCGCCGATGCTGCTGGCCGTGCTGCTGATCGGGCTGGTCGTCAGCATCTTCCAGGCCGCCACGCAGATCCACGAGGCGACGCTGTCGTTCGTGCCGAAGATCATCGGCGCCGTCGCGGTGCTCGCGATCGCCGGGCCGTGGATGCTCACCACGCTGGTCGAGTACATCCAGCGCACGCTGCAGTCGATCCCATCCGCGGTGGGGTGAGGGCATGACAACCCCCACGTCGCTTCGCTCCTGCCCCCCGAGGGGGCGGTCAGCCGCCCGAGGGCCACGCTGTGGCCCTCTGCGTGGCCCACGGCGGCCCGGCGTCGGCTGATGCTCACCTTCACCGAGGCGCAGGTCCTCGCGTGGATCACGCCGATCCTGTGGCCGTTTCTCCGCGTGCTCGCGCTGTTCAGCGCACTGCCGGTCTTCGCGCAGCGCGGCGTGCCGGCACGGGTCCGCGTCGCACTCGCGTTCCTGATCGCGTTCTGCGCACAGGCCACGCTGCCAGTCATGCCGGTCATCCCGCTCGACTCCGCACCGGCCCTGCTCGCTGTCGTGCAGCAGTTGCTGATCGGCATCTCGCTCGGCTTCGCGGTGCGCATCGTGTTCAGCGCAGTCGAGTTCGCCGGCGAGATGATCGGCCTGCAGATGGGCCTGAACTTCGCTGGCTTCTTCAACCCGATGACGGGCGGTGAGGCCACCGCGACGAGCCGCTTCTTCGGCATCGCGGTGAGCTGGCTGTTCATCGTCACCGGCGGGCACCTGCTGCTGATCAACGCGGTGATCCAGAGCTTTCACGTGTTCCCGGTCGGGCCGGAGCCGTTCGCGTTCCTGCGATCGGTGCAGCCGCAGGTCTGGGGCGCCGAGGTGTTCCGTCTCGGCCTGTGGCTCGCGCTGCCGATGATCGCGATGCTGCTGTTCGTGAACCTGGTGCTGGGCGTGATCTCGCGCGTCGCGCAGCAGATGAACATCTTCGCGATCGGCTTCCCGATCACCGTGTCGGTCGGGCTGATCGGCATGCTGCTGACGCTGCCGATGATGCAGATGCCGTTTACGATGGCCCTCGAGCGCATGCTCGCCCACTTTCAGTAGCGGCGCCGGACGGCGCGCTGCGCCCGTCACCTCGTCGCCGCATGGATCCTGAATTCTTCAAGGGCTTCGCCACCTCGGCGGCCCTCATCGTTGCGATCGGCGCCCAGAACGCATTCGTGCTCCGGCAAGGCATCAAGCGCGAGCACGTGCTGGCGGTCGTGCTGGTCTGCGCGCTGTCCGATGCACTGCTGATCACGCTGGGCGTCGCCGGGCTGGGCGCGCTGATCCAGGGCAGCCCGCGACTGCTGGCGGTCGCGCGCTACGGCGGTACGCTGTTCCTGATCGTCTACGGCGCGCTGGCCGCACGCCGCGCTCTGCACAACGAATCATTGGTCGCGCGCGACGAGCCACCGATGCCACTCGGCGCCGCGATCGCCGCCTGCCTGGGCTTCACCTACCTGAACCCGCACTGCTGGCTGGACACGGTGGTGCTGCTCGGCGCGATCGCGAGCCCGCTGCCGGCCGACAGCCGCGTGTGGTTCGGCGTCGGCGCGACGAGCGCGAGCTTCGCGTGGTTCTTCGGCCTGGGTTTCGGTGCGCGGCTGCTGCGCGGCGTGTTCGCGCGGCCGCTGGCCTGGAAGATCCTGGACGCGTGCATCGCGCTGGTGATGTGGGGCATCGCGATGTCGCTGCTGAAATGAAAACGGCGGCCGAAGCCGCCGTTGCGAAGCGTCGGTCGATTACTTGCCGACCTTGACCCAGGCCCACTCGAGCCAGTTGTCGGCGCGGTGCACGAGTTCCACGTTGCTGCGCGCCGCCCACGGGATGAACTGGCGATGCAGCGGGATGTGGTGGACCTGCTCGTTGTGCTCCTTGATCGCCGCCTTGATCAGCTGCTCACGCTTGGCAGGGTCGGGCTCCTTGCTCGAGGCCGCGGCGAGCTGGTCCATCTTGGGGTTGTTGACCTGGCCGTAGTTGAAGCTGCCCACGCCGCCTGGGCCGCGGGTGCGGTAGATCGGCGTCAGCGTGGTCTCGGCATCGGTCACCGAGCCGCCCCAGCCCAGCATGTACATCGAGGTGTCGAGGTTGCCGAGCTTGGCGAAGTAGATCGAACGAGGCATCGCATTCAGCCGCACCTTCAGGCCGAGGCGGGCCCACATCGAGACCAGCGTCTTGCAGATTTCCTCGTCGTTGACGTAGCGGTCGTTGGGGCAATCGAGCGTGAACTCGAACCCGTCCGGGTAACCCGCCGACGCGAGCAGCTTCTTCGCCGCGTCGAGGTCGAACGGCAGTCGCTTCTCGAGCGCCGGGTCGTTGTACGTGCCCATCGGCGAGACCATCGTCGCGCCGGTCGGCGAGGCCTGGCCGCGCATCAGCTTGGTCTTGATGCTCTCTTCGTCGACGGCCTGGTACAGCGCCTGGCGCACGCGCTGGTCCTTGAACGGGTTCTTGCCTTTCACGCTGCTGTAGAGCAGCTCGTCACGGCCCTGGTCCATGCCGATGAAGATGATGCGGTTCTCGGGGCCGTCGATGACCTTCACGCCGGGTGTGTTGCGCAGGCGCGGCGTGTCGGTCGGAGGCGGGTCGAGCACGACGTCGAGCTCACCCGAGATCAGCGCGGCCACGCGCGTCGAGTTGCTCTTGATCGGCGTGTAGATCA
>JBDTVC010000149.1:0-12131 GCA_040007475.1 Burkholderiales bacterium | reverse complement strand
TCTTCGGCTGGGCGATGGCGCGCATGGACATGATCCACATCGACCGCAGCAAGCGTGCCGAGGCCTGGAACCTCGTCGCGGCGCAGGGCCGCGAGTTCATGAACAAGGGCCACTGGGTCATCATGTTCCCGGAAGGCACGCGCGCGCCGCGCGGCGGGCGCGGCACCTACAAGGCCGGCGGGACGCGGCTGGCGATCGCCACCGGTCGCCCGGTGCTGCCGATCGCGGTGACCTCGGCGCGCTGCTGGCCGCGCAAGAGCTTCGTGCTCAAGCCGGGGGTGATCGACGTGTCGATCGGCCGGCCCATCCCGAGCGAAGGGCGCGAGCCGGACGAACTGATGCGCGAGGTCGAGACCTGGATCGAAGCCGAGATGCAGCGGCTCGACCCCGAGGCCTACGCCGCAACCCCCCGGGCGTGACGCGATGGCCCGCCGCACCGCACCGGACCCGCAACAGCTCGCGCTGTTCGAGGCCCCGGCGCCGGTGGTCGAGGTCGCTGCCGAGCTCCCGCCCGAGCCGCCTGCCGTCGCATTCGAACCCGTGCCGATCGCCGCCGTGCTGACCCCCGCCACCTTCCGCCATCCACAGGCCGATCGCGAGACGCGGCTGAACGAGCACGTCGTCGGCTACGCGCTCAAGCGCGCGCGGCGGCGCAGCATCGGCTTCATCGTCGGGCCCGAGGGCCTGAGCGTGAACGCGCCGAAGTGGGTCGGGCTGCACGACATCGAGACGGCGCTGCAGGAGAAGGCCGCCTGGATCCTGCGCAAGCTGCGCGAGCAGCAGGAGCGCGCGCAGCGCCTGCACGCGGCCAAGGTCGACTGGCGCGACGGCACCACGATCCCGTTCCTCGGCGACACCGTGATCATCGTGCTCGATCCGCGCACCACCGGCGCGGTGCTCAATACCGATGCGACCGCCTTGCCCGGCGTGCCCCACCTCACGCTGCACATCGGCCTGCCGCACACGGCGACCGCGGCGCAGATCCGCGATGCGGTGCAGAGCTGGCTGCAGCGCCAGGCGCGGCGCGTGTTCGAGGAGCGCTGCCAGCTGTTCACGCAGCATCTCGGCGTGCGCTATACGCGGCTGAGCCTGTCATCGGCGCAGACGCGCTGGGGCAGTGCCAGCGCCGACGGCTCGATCCGTCTGAACTGGCGGTTGATCCACTTCGCGCTGCCGACGATCGACTACGTCGTCGCGCACGAGCTCGCGCACCTGCGCGAGATGAACCACAGCCCGCGCTTCTGGGACGTGGTGCGCTCGGTCTTGCCGGAGTACGAACACGCGCGCGGCACGCTGAAGGACGGCGTGGTGCCGGTGTTCGATTGAGCGCCGGTGCGCTCGTGGGTGACTACGACGAGAACCAGACCCACGTCCCCGAATCATTCATCGCGCTCTACCAGGACGCCCGCCAGCGCCTGACCGCGCCGCGCGAGACGATCGCCGCGCGCTACGAGCTCTGCGAAGACCTCGCGAACCTGCTGACCGACCACTGCAGCACGGTGCACTTTCGCGATGGTGTCGATGAAGGCACGGTGCTCTCGCGCTGCCACGCGGGCCTGCTCGTCGAGCCGGCGACTGTCGGGCCGACCGAAGCCGAGTGGGTCGTGCGGCGCACCGCCGAGCTGCTCGGCTGGCCGGTCGATCTGCCGCTGGGCTAACGGCTCAAGACGACACCGAGCGCCGCCATGAGGTTCCTGGCCAGCGGCATCGCGAAGCTGCCGGCACGGCCCACAACGGCTTCACGATCGGCGGCGTCACCGGGCTTCGGCGACGGCCAACTGGCCGCGCGTCTTCCACAGCGACACCAGCACGCCGCCTGCGATCAGCCCGAAGGTCACGCTCAGCGAGATCACCGCGGGGATCTTGCCGATGATGCCCACCAGGAAGATCTTGCTGCCAATGAATACCAGCACCAGGGCCAGCGCGTACTTCAGGTACTTGAAGCGGTGGATCATCGCCGCGAGCGCGAAGTAGAGCGCGCGCAGGCCCAGGATGGCGAAGATGTTGCTCGTGTAGACGATGAACGGATCGGTGCTGATGGCAAGGATCGCCGGCACCGAGTCGACCGCGAACACCAGATCGACGAACTCGATCAACACCAGCGCCAGCAACAAGGGCGTGGCGAAGCGCACCATCTTGCCCATCGCTGGGTCGGGCTCATGCACCCAGAAGGCGTTGCCGCGCAGCCCATCGGTCACGCGCATATGCTTCGTCAGAAACTTCAGCAGCGGGTTGTTCGCGATGTCGGGCATGTGGTCGGCAATGATCCACATCTTGATGCCCGTGAAGATCAGGAAGGCGCCGAACAGGTACAGCACCCAGCCGAACTGGCTGACCAGCGTGGCACCCAGGCCGATCATGATCGCGCGCAGCACGATCACGCCCAGGATGCCCCAGAACAGCACCCGGTGCTGGTACTGCCGCGGAATGGCGAAGAAGCTGAAGATCAGCGCGATGACGAAGACGTTGTCCATCGACAGCGACTTTTCGATCATGAAGCCGGTGTAGTAGTCCATCCCGCTTTGCGCGCCCAGGTACCACCAGACCCAGGCCCCGAAGGCCAGCGCCACGCTGAGGTAGCCGGCTGACAGGAGCAGGCTCTCGCGAACACCGATCTCGTGGTCGTCCTTGTGCAGCACGCCCAGGTCAAAGGTCAGCAGCGCGACGACGATCCCGACGAAGGCCAGCCAGACCCATGCCGGCTTACCCAGGAAGTCGGACGCGAGGAACGTAAGGAGGAGGTCCATGGTGTTTGTGGCGGTGATTCCGGGGTGGTGCTCTGATGGGATGCCCTGGAGTGTGGGGATGGACGCGATTCGAACAAACCAGACTCCTTCGTACCTAAGATTCGGTTTTTCCGCACCGGAGCGAGCATGCTGAACTACCGTCACCTGCACTACTTCTGGGTCGTCACCAAGGAAGGCGGCTTTGCCCGGGCCGCCGAGCGGCTGGACATGGCGGTGCAGACCATCAGCGCACAGGTGCGCGAACTCGAGAAGGCGCTGGGTCATCAGTTGCTCAAGCCTTCGGGTCGCGGCGTTGCACTCACGGAGGCGGGTCAGGCCGCCTTCGCGCGCGCCGAGGAGATCTTCCAGCTCGGCCAGGGCATACCCGACGAGGTGCGCGAAGCGGCCAGCGGCAAGGTGGTGCGCCTCGCGGTGGGCTTGTCCGACGGCATCTCCAAACTTGCGGCGCATGCGCTGCTGGAGCCGGTGCTGGCCACCCCGAACCTGCGCCTGGTCTGCCACGAGGGTGAGTTCGAGCAGTTGCTCGGCGAACTGGCGCTGCATCACCTGGACCTGGTGCTGGCGGACCAGGCGGCACCGCGCAACCCCAACCTGCGCCTGTCCAGCGAACGCCTGGTGGACGCGCCGGTCGAGTGGTACGGCCCGGTGCGCCTGGTCGGCAAGACCGAGCGCGACCGGTTTCCGCACACCCTGAACGAACTGCCCGTGCTGCTACCGACCGGGCACTCGGCGCTGCGCACGACGCTGGAGCACTGGTTCGAGACACAGGGCCTGCGGCCCCGCATCATCGGCGAGTTCGAAGACAGCGCGCTGCTGGCCGTGTTTGCCGCTCGCGGGCTGGGCGTGTTTCCGGTCAGCCGGCTTGGTGCAGACGGCATCGGGCTGATGCGTGGTTTGCGCCTGTTGGGCAGCAGCGATGGGGCGAAGGAAGAGATCCACGCGATCCGGTCGCGCCGTGGTCAGCACCACCCGCTGGTGAAGAAGGTGATGGCTCTCGCAGCAGCCCGCACGAGGGCCTGATCCGGCGCCGATCAGGCGCTCCGTTCGGGCCGGCTGAAGCACCTACGCTCCGGTGCGGGCCAGGCGTGCGGCATCGCCGCTGCGCCAGTGCTGGTGCGCAGCCACCATCACCAGGGCTTCGGCGTCGGCCAGATGCTTGTCGGCGTCGGCCGCCGCGCTGGCCAGGCGCAGCACATTGGCCTGCAGGCCGGGCTCGTCCACCTCGGCGAGGAGCGATGCCAGGGTGGTCTCATCCACGCTGCACATCATCGAGCCGCCGCCATAGGCGCCCATCAGCAGGTCCTCGCACAGGGTGTGCATCACCTGCGCGAACGCGCCCGGCGCCAGTCCGAACTCCTGTTCGAGCCTGAGTCGCTTCAGGGTTTCGACTTCCGAGCGGCAGACGTGGCCGTCGGAGATGAGCACGAGCGCGACGATGCGCGCGGCGGCTTCGGGGCTGTTGCGGGGATAGCTGCGCATGATCGGATTCCTTTTCAATGAGTGATCGGGTGGCTGAACCGGAGCGGGGTCTGCTCATGGCGGTGGGATCGAAGAGCGTTGACGAGAAGGAATATGCATGTTGAAGGGCGTCGAAGGAAGCGCACTTTCTGTATCTTGAACTCAGGGAAAAGCGAACCTGGCAGCCGCCGATCTCCGGACAGATCCAGCAGTTTGTCCAGCGGGAAGTCGCGCACCTCGCGCGAGCGCAAAGACTGCGCGCCCCACCGGATCGAGCCGCCGCAGACGGCCCAGGCCACAGGCTTTGTCGCCAGCGAAGGTGGCACCAGAGAGATTGCTCTGAACCGCAGCCGCGAAACGCCGGAGTCTGCGGCCGAAGTCGCGCTCGGTGTGCAGGCTTTTCCGAAGTCGGCGTACTGAGAAAGCTGCTTTTTTCTGGCGGCTTGCAGACCGACATTGTGTGTGTCGCTCAACCGCTGGAGATTTGTGATGCAAGTGCTCTTCAAGTCCCGCCACCCGCAAGCCACCGACCTGCGTGACCTGACCGAGCGCCGTGTGCGCTTTGTCCTTCGGCGCCTGGGCTGGAGGGTGCCCCTCGCCGAGGTGCAGATGTCGGACGTGAACGGCCCCCGCGGCGGTGTCGACAAGCGCTGCCAGGTGACCTTGCGAACCGACGGCGCCGGGTCGGTGGTCGTCGCCTCCGTGGCGAACGACTGGCGCACCGCACTGGATGACGCATTGGCGCGCGCCGCCCGGTTCCTGATGCGGCTGTGGCGCCGTGGCAGCGACTCCCGCCGCATGCGCCAGCGCTTGCTCGCTCACGAACGCTGAAAACCAAACAACCGAGGACCCCACCATGAACAACATGTCGCCCATCCCTTCGACCACGCGCCCGGACTCCGCAGGCCGATCGCAGATCGTCGCCACCCCTGCAAGCCTGCCGCGCGATGCCAGCGCAAGCCGCGTGCTGCGCAACACCTATGCCCTGCTGTCGATGACGCTGCTGTTCAGCGCGGCCATCGCCGCGGCCAGCGTGGCGCTTCAGCTCCCCGCGCCGGGCCTGCTGCTGACGCTGGGCGGCTACTTCGGCCTGCTCTTTGCCGTCTACAAGTTCAAGAACAGCGGCTGGGCGCTGCCAGCGGTGTTCGCGCTGACGGGCTTCATGGGCTACTCGTTGGGGCCTGTGCTGGCCAAGTCGCTGGCCTTGCCCGGCGGTGCGCAGGCCGTGACGCTGGCCCTGGCGGCCACCGGTGCCACATTCCTGGCCTTGTCGGCCTGGGTGCTGACGACGCGGCGCGACTTCAGCTTCATGGGCGGCTTCCTGTTTGCCGGCATGGTCATCGCGCTGATCGCCGGCCTGGGCGCAGTGCTTCTGCAGATGCCGGCTCTGGGCCTGGCCGTGGCCGCAATGGTGGCGCTGCTGTCGGCGGGGCTGATCCTGTTCGAGACCAGCCGCATCGTCACCGGCGGTGAAACCAACTACGTGCTGGCCACCGTGGGGCTGTACGTCTCGATCTTCAACCTGTTTTCGAGCCTGCTGAGCCTGTTCGGCTTCGGCAGCTCGGATGACTAAAACATCACCGGGAGCACACCATCGCCATGCGCACCTACCCCGCAAACAGCCCCCAAGCGGCCGCCCGCATCGTCGCCCTGACGGTGGTGGCCGACGGCGACATCGGAGACGCCGAGATCGAGTGGCTCGACCGCCTTGCAGTACACGAGCAGTTGGGGCTGGCGCGGCATGAGCTGCATCTGCTGCTGGACACCTTCTGCGAGGACCTGCTGTCGAGCGAACAGCTGAAGTGGGCCGACGCCTGCCCGGTGGACGAGCGCACGCTGGCGGACTTGATGGGTGAAATACAAGACCCGGCGCTGCGCCGGAAGCTGCTGCGCATTTGCGTTGACCTGGCAGAAGCCGACGCACATGTCGCTGAAGGCGAGGCCATCGTGCTCGTCGCCGCCGTCGAGCACTGGGGGCTGCACTGCGAAATGCTTCGGCCGCGGCCCCAAGACTCATCGCTGGGAACCACCTGATCTGTTCGCGCCATGTGTGCGCAGCACGCCAACGCACGCGTGCGCTCGCGCTCAGTCGTCGAGCGCGATCACGGTGTCCGACCCGTCGGGCATGCAGCCCTCGGCGATCGGCCCCCAGCCTCGATGAACGACGATGCGTGACGCCGTGTGGCAGAACTCGATGCGCGTCGCGCCCGGCACGGTCGTGTGCACGAAGTGCTCGATGGCCTCCGGCATGCTGACGCGGTAGGTCATCGAGGCGATGTCGTCGGCCGGGTGGTCGTCGTCGTGCAGCCAGGGCACGAAGGCGCCGGCCCACATCAGCGCGCGGTTGCCGACATCGATCCGCGTCGGCTCGTAGCCCTGGCCGGCGAGCCAGCGCTGCGCCTGCGCGCGCGGCGCGCTCGCGTCGGGCGCTGCATTCCAGGCGCTGGCCAGCAGCTCGATCACCCACTGGTTGCAGTTCTGGTACGTCAGGCCCCAGGCATAGGCGTTCGCGCTGTAGGTGGCGTTGAGCAACTGCAGCGCGCGCGCCTTGTCGAGCGCGGCGTGTTCGAGCGCATCGGCCTGGGCGGGCGGCAGCAGCACGGCCGAGACGTAGCCGATCGCGGGGTTGTCGGTGCCGAACAGAAAGCCCGACAGGCCTTGATCGAACAGCCGCGGCCGTCGCTCGTCGCAGGCGTAGTACAGCTGCCGCACCGACCAGGGCGTGTTGGGGCTCGCCTTCAGGCTGATGCCCGCGTGCGAGTAGCGCAGTCCGAAGCGGGCGAGGTCCAGCCCCGAGCGAGCGACGAGTGCCAGCGACGCGCCCGAGCGTTCCAGCTCGGTCTTGATCACCGCGCCGAAGCGCAGCAGGCGATCCTTCTGCTCGGCGGTCAGCTCGGTCGAGTGATCACAGTAGCGCGGCAGCGCGGCCTGGCACGCGGCCCACGGTGCCGCAGCCAGGGCGCTCAGCAGCAGTGCGCGGCCGATGCATTCACAGCGTGACGACATGCGAGGGCAGGTCGCGCGCCCAGTCGTCGTCGATCACGAGGAAGAAGGCCCGGCGCGAATCGCCGTGCGCGAACTCCACGCCGTACGGCCGCTGGCGCGCCGCGACGAGCTGGCCCGAGGCCAACTGCGTCTGCTCGAACGTCTGCTGCGGCAGATAGAGGAAGAACTCGCCGTCGGCGCTGCGATCAACGACCGCCTGCAGCCGCAGGCGCACGGTGCCGGGCCGCTCGGCGACGCGTGCCACCTCGACGACCTCGTAGTCGCCCGAGTTCATCGCGGCGGTGGTCTTGGTGGAGCTTTCGCTGGACTTCTTCAGCGATTCCGATCCGCTGCTGGCGGCAGACGAGGCGCTGTCCGACGCGGACGACGCGGTCGAGCTCGCGGCGCCGGCAGGCATCGCGAACGCGGCGAGCAGGAGTGCGGTGGAAACGAGCGGGGTCTTGGGCGACTTCATGGTGCGTGACGTGTCTTGATGCGCGTGCAGCGACGCGTTCCGGCCATGCTACGACAAGCCCGCCGCGCCAGATGCGAGCGCTTGTATCTCGGGCGCATGTCAGGCCTTGCCGGCCTGCTCGTCGATGTGGCGCGCGAGAAAGTCCATCACCCGCGCATCGGTGCTGAACGCGACGTTGAATCGCAGCCAGCCGGTCGTGCGCGGCTCGACCAGGAACAAGTGGCCCGGCCCGAGCATCAGACCTTCGGTCGCGGCCTGCTGGCTCAGCACGGCGCTGTCGGTCAGGTCCGGGTGGCGGGCCCACAGGTACATGCCGGCCTTCGGTTCGTTGAACAGCTCGAAGCCGAGCTGCGTGAGCCGCTGTGCGACCTGCTGGTGTGCCTCGCCCAGCCGTTCGCGCAGCGACTTCAGGTGCTTGCGCCAGCGGCCCTCGCTGAGCGCGCCGAAGGCCAGGCGTTCGGTCAGGTCCGACGACGTGAGCCCCGACAGCATCTTCAGCTGCGCGAGGTCGTCGAGCAGGTCGGGCCGCGCGACGAGGTAGCCGACGCGGATGTTCGGCGAGATCGTCTTCGAGTAGCTGCCGATGTAGACGACGCGCTGCAGCTGGTCGAGGCTGGCGAGCGATGGCCGACGTTCGGTGTCGAGGTCGACGTACAGGTCGTTTTCGACCAACGTCAGGTCGTGCTGACCGGCGAGCTGCAGCACGCGAAAGAGCTGCGCCACCGGCGTGACGGAGTTGGTCGGGCTCTGCAACCGCGGCTGGGTGAAGAACGCCTTCGGTTGGTGCTCGATCAGCAGCGCTTCGAGCGCGGCCAGGTCGTAACCGCTGGGCGTGCGCGGCACGCCGATCACGCGCGCGCCGAGAAAGCGCAGCATGAACATCAGGTTCGGATAGCCCGGGTCGTCGACCAGCACCGTGTCGCCCGGCTTCAGCAGCCGCCGCGCCGCGAGGTCCAGTGCCTGGCTCGAGCCCTGCGTCAGCAGCACGTGCTCCGGGCCGGCAGTGATCTGCTGTTCGGCGAGCGATTCGGCGATCAGCAGCCGCAGCGCCATGTGGCCGTGCGGCAGGCCGTAGCCGCCGAGCTCGGCACCGTCGCCCGCGAGGTGGCGCAGGCTGCGGCGCACGCCGTCCTCGAACAGCCAGTCGTTCGGCAGCCAGCCGCAGCCCGGCTTGAGCGCGAGGCCCCGGGTCTCGAAGATGTGCTGCAGGTACCAGCGCGCGTCGAAGCGCGGGTCGTCGCGCCGCGGCTCGCCGGGCGCGGGCGCTTCGTCGGCGCGGCGCTTCACGAAGAAGCCGGCGTTCGCGCGCGACACCAGCCAGCCCTGCGCGATCAGCCGGTCGTACGCCTCGACCACCGTGAACACGCTGACCGCGTGGCTGGCGGCGAACGCGCGGATCGACGGCAGCTTCGCGCCCGGCCGCAGCGTCTGGTCGGTGATCAGCCGGCGCAGGCCGTCCACGATCTGGCTGACCAGGGGTGTGGCGGTGTCGGGATGCAGCGTGAGCATGCGCCATTGTCCTGCACCCGCACCGCATCAGTGCTTCCATGTACAGGGGTTCGGACCAGTACAGTACGCGGGCCGCCAAGGTGTTTTGTACATGGCGCGCCGCGCCCGGCGTGTCTACAGTCTCGCTTCCCCCGACGAAGGAGTCCGCCATGCAACGCGATGCCCACCTCAACAATGCCGCCCTGATGACGCGCCGCCGCGCCGCCGTGGCGCGTGGCGTCGGTCAGGCCCACGAGATCTTTGTGCACCGCGCGAGCAATGCCGAGGTGTGGGACGTCGAAGGTCGCCGCTACATCGACTTCGCCGGCGGCATCGCCGTGATGAACACGGGCCACACCCGGCCCGAGATCGTCGACGCGGTCAAGGAGCAGCTCGACCGCTTCAGCCACACCTGCTTTCAGGTGCTGGCCTACGAGAGCTACGTCGAGCTCGCCGAGCGCCTGAACGCGCTGGCGCCCGGCGCGTTCGCCAAGAAGAGCTTCTTCATGAGCACCGGCGCCGAAGCCGTGGAGAACGCGGTGAAGATCGCGCGCTCGTTCACCGGCCGCGGCGGCGTGATCGCGTTCACCGGCGGCTACCACGGCCGCACGATCCTGACGCTGGGGCTGACCGGCAAGGTCGCTCCGTACAAGACCGGCTTCGGCCCGTTCCCGGGCGAGGTGTTCCATGCGCTGTACCCGAACCCGCTGCACGGCATCAGCGTCGAGGATGCACTGCACTCGGTCGAGCTGATCTTCAAGAACGACATCGAGCCGACGCGCGTCGCCGCGTTCATCCTCGAGCCGGTGCAGGGCGAGGGCGGCTTCTACGTGGCGCCGCCCGAGTTCATCACCGGCCTGAAGGCGCTGGCCGACAAGCACGGCATCCTGCTGATCGCCGACGAGGTGCAGACCGGCGCCGGGCGCACCGGCACCTGGTTCGCGAGCGAGCAGTGGCCGGTCGCGCCCGACCTGATCACGACCGCGAAGTCGATGGCCGGGGGCTTCCCGATCAGCGGCATCGTCGGCCGCGCCGACGTGATGGATGCGCCCGGCCCCGGCGGCCTCGGTGGCACCTACGCCGGCAGCCCGATCGGCTGCGCCGCGGCGCTCGCGGTGCTGCGCGTGTTCGAGAGCGACAAGCTGCTGGACCGCGCCAAGGCCGTCGGCACGCGCCTGCTCACGGGCCTGCACCACCTGGCGGCCGCGACACCGGCGATCGCCGACGTGCGCGGCCTCGGCGCGATGGTCGCGATCGAGCTGTGCAAGAACGGCGACGTGAAGCAGCCCGACGCCGAGCTGACGAAGCGCGTCGTCACCGAAGCGGCGAAGCGCGGGCTGATCCTGCTGTCGTGCGGCACCTCGGCCAACGTGATCCGCATCCTGGTCCCGCTGACGGCGGCCGATGCACTGCTCGACGAAGGCATGGCGATCCTGGCCGAGAGCCTGGCCGCCTGCACTGCCGCTGCCTGATTCATCCACTGGAACGCGACCCGCCATGGCCCACACCGAACCTGCCGCCGCCCCCGGGGCCCGCCCGCGCCACGTGCCCGACGGCGCCGAGCCGCTGGTGCGCTTCGTCGGCGTGCAGAAGACGTACGACGGCGTGCAGCTCGTCGTGCGACAGCTCGACCTCGACATCCGCCGCGGCGAGTTCCTGACGCTGCTCGGGCCCTCGGGCTCGGGCAAGACGACGACGCTGATGATGCTGGCCGGCTTCGAGTCGCCGACCGCCGGCGAGGTGCTGCTCGACGGCAAGCCGATCACGCGCACGCCGCCGCACCAGCGCAACTTCGGCATGGTGTTCCAGAACTACGCGCTGTTCCCGCACCTCACGGTCGGGCAGAACGTGGCCTACCCGCTCACGGTGCGCAAGGTGAGCAAGGACCAGCAGGCCACCCGCGTCGCAAAGGCGCTCGAGATGGTGCAGCTGCGCGGCATGACCGACCGCTACCCGGCGCAGCTCTCGGGCGGCCAGCAGCAGCGCGTCGCGCTCGCGCGTGCGCTCGTGTTCGAGCCGCAGCTGGTGCTGATGGACGAGCCGCTCGGCGCGCTCGACAAGCAGCTGCGCGAGCACATGCAGATCGAGCTGAAGGAGCTTCACCGCCAGCTCGGCGTGACCTTCGTCTACGTCACGCACGACCAGAGCGAGGCGCTGACGATGTCGGACCGCGTCGCGGTGTTCAACGACGGCGCGATCCAGCAGATCGACGTCGTCGACCGCATGTACGAGACGCCGGCCAACCGCTTCGTCGCCGGCTTCATCGGCGACAGCACGATGCTGAACGGCACCGTACGCGCCTCGGACGGCGAGCGCTGTGGCATCGTGCTGACCGATGGCCGGGTCTTGACCGGCATCAACGTCAACGGCGCGGCCGTGGGCGCCGCGGTGCAGGCCGGCATCCGCCCCGAGCGCATCGTGCTGCACGCTCAAGCGCCTGGTGAGCGCGGCAACGTGCTGCAGGCGCGCGTGGCCAGCGTCATCTACTTCGGCGATCACCTGCGGCTGCTGTGCAGCGTCGGCGAGGGCCAGAGCGACTCGACCGTCAAGCTGCCGCTGTCGGCGCCCAGTGTGCCGGCCGTTGGCGACAGCGTCTGGCTGGAGTTTCCTCCGGACTTGACGCGCGTCTATGCATGAACGCGTCCTTGCTGATCTGATCCGTTTCCCCTCTCACTCCAATGGAGCAACCATGAAAAAGAGTCTCTTGACCGCGGCCCTCGTCGCCGGCTTCTCGCTGCCCGCGCTGGCCCAGCAGATCACCGTGATCAACTTCGGCGGCGCCAACGCCAACGCGCAGAAGAAGGCCTACTACGAGCCCTTCGAGAAGACCGGCACCAAGGTCGTCGCGGTCGAATACAACGGCGAGCAGGCCAAGATCAAGGCCATGGTCGAGACCAAGAAGGTCACCTGGGACGTGGTCGAGGTCGAGTCGCCCGACGTGGCGCGCGGCTGCGACGAAGGCCTGTTCGAGAAGCTCG
>JBDTVC010000148.1:0-12397 GCA_040007475.1 Burkholderiales bacterium | reverse complement strand
GCCGCAGCCGCATCAGCTTGGCGAGGAAGTCGATGCCGTCCATGCGCGGCATCTCGACGTCGAGCGTGATCACGTCGGGGTTCAGGTCGCGGATCATCTCGCGTGCGACCAGCGGGTCGGCGGCGGTGCCCACGCATTCCATGTCGGTCTGGCGGTTGATGATCGCGCTCAGCAGGCTGCGCACCAGTGCCGAGTCGTCCACCACCACCACGCGAGTCTTGGCCATGTTTGCTGCGCTCCAGATGTCAGAACAGGTCGACCGAGCCACCGCCGGTGGCGGCCGGCACGACCAGCTGCGCCGAGCGTTCCTGCGCGGCCAGCGACTCGGTGTTGGTGGCCGCCAGGCGCTTGACCATGGCCTTGCCGCTCGCGGGCAGCAGACAGACCTTGCGCGGGTGCGGGCCCAGCACATCCTTGGCCATGATCGGGATGCGTTCGGTCTTGAGATAGTCGATGATGAACGCGGTGTTGCGCTCGCCGATGTTCATCGAGTGCATACCCTCGACGACCTGGCCGCCGCCGAAGACCTTGGCCTCCATCGTCGAGCGCGTCGCACCGCGCTTCATCATCTCGTTGATCAGCAACTCCATCGCGTACGAACCGTAGCGGCCGGTGTCGCCGTCGCCTTCGGGCAGCATGAAGTGGTTCATGCCGCCGACCTTGGCCTCTCGGTCCCACAGGCACACGGCGATGCACGAGCCCAGTGTGGTCATGATCAGAATGTCTTCGTCGTAGACGAAGTACTCGCCCGGCAGGATCTTCACCGCCTCGTTCTTGAAGAACGCGTCGTAGTAGAAGAACGAGGCCTCGCCGGGCTTGCGCGGCCGGGCCTTGAGCTGGCTCAGGCGGTTCCCGGGGGCGGCACCGTGCGAGGGGCTCTGGTGCGCGGGTGGGGCGCTGCGGGTCTGGATCGACATGGTGCTGGTATCGGCGGTCGGCAGGAGTGGCTTGAGTGGCGCTCGCTGCTTCACAGCCGCGCGTAGACCGTCTTGCCTTGCAGGCGGAACAGCTCCTTCGCCTCGGTGAAGTTCTCCGAGTGGCCGACGAACAGCAGGCTGCCTGCCTTCATCACGCTGTGGATGCGGCCGAGCACGCGGCGCTGCGTCTCGTGGTCGAAGTAGATCATCACGTTGCGGCAGAACACGATGTCGAACGGGTCGCCGAGCGACCAGCGCTCGTCCATCAGGTTGAGCGCGCGAAACTCGATCATCTGCGCGAGCTCGGGCTTGGCCCGCATGAAGCCCTGCTTGTCGCCGGTACCGCGCAGGAAGTGGCGGCGCTGGCGCTCGCTGTTCAGCCCGCGCGAATCGGCGGGGTAGATGCCGCGCGCGGCGGTGGCGAGCACCTTGGTGTCGATGTCACTGGCGACGATCTTCACCGGCGCGTTCGGGCCGAGGGCCTCGAGGGCTGTCATCGCCAGCGTGTAGGGCTCTTCGCCGGTCGACGCGGCGTTGCACCAGATCCGCAACGGCCGGCCACTGCGGGCCTTCAGCGCGTCGGCCAGCACCTCGAAGTGATGGGCCTCGCGGAAGAAGGAGGTGAGGTTGGTGGTCAGGCAGTTGACGAACTCCTGCCACTCGTCGTCGCCATCGGCGCCCTTGGCCGCCTCCAGCCACTGCAGGTAGGAGCCGAACGACTTGTGCCCGGTCTCGCGCAGGCGGCGGGACAGGCGGCTGTAGACCATCGCCTGCTTGCCCGCATGCAGGCTGATGCCGGCACGTGCATAGATGAGGCTGCGCACGCGCTCGAAGTCGGACGTCTGAAAGCTGAATTCGCCGTTGACATCGCCGGGTGCCGAAATGGGCTCTGCCGTGACACGGGCAACGGACGAGGCAGCGCGCATGGAGTCTCCGAGAAGGCGAAAGTGAGCAGGATCGGGTTCGGCACGCAAGTGCCGTCCTGGGAGTTATCGGCCAGCCAGCCCCGCGCTTGAGGTGTCGTTTCGCCCGCGAAATGAGCGCCGTTTGCCCGCCAATCCGTGGCATCGTGCCCATACCCCACTGCTAGACTCGGTCAGCCCCCAACCCTGCCATTACCTGTGCCCTTGGACGACAAGACCGACCCCGTTGCCGCGGACACGCCCACGCTGCGCCTTGCGCCAGCCCTGCAGTTGCTGCAGCAGTCGGGCCGTACGCTGCCGGATCGGCACGAGGTCGGCCAGGTCGTCTGGTTGCAGGCGATGATCGATGCGCTGTGCGAGCTGTCCAGCCGTGATCCGCTGACGGGGCTGTCCAACCGGCGGCAGTTCGAGCTGGCGCTGGCAAGCGAGATCGACCGCGTCGCGCGGGCCGGTGAACCCGCGCTGGTGCTGATGATCGACATCGACCACTTCAAACACGTCAACGACACCCACGGCCACCCGGCCGGCGACCTCGTGCTCAAGGCCGTGGCGCAAGTACTCCATGACTGCATCCGTCCGATGGACACGCTGGCACGCTTCGGCGGCGAAGAGTTCGCGATGATCCTGCCCAATTGCCCGCCGGCCTTCGGCCACGCGGTGGCCGAGCGCATGCGCAAGAAGGTCGAGGCCCGCACGGTCCCGATCGCGCCTGGGCAGCAGGTCAGCGTCACCGTCAGTCTTGGTGGTGCGTTCGCACCGCAGTGGGTGCGTTCTTCCGCGCCGCTCTGGATCGACCGCGCCGACCAGCAGCTCTACCGCGCCAAGTCCGAAGGCCGCAACCGCGCGTGCCTCGAGCAACCCACCGTCTCGCTCGTCAGTGCCGAAGAGAAAGGCCTGCTGTTCGGCACCTCGATCATGGCGGATCTCGAATGAGCGACGCGACCGATGCCCGCAAGGCCACCGTTCTCGCCATCACCAGTGGCAAGGGCGGTGTCGGCAAGACCTTTCTGTCGGCCAACCTGGCGGCGGCGCTAGCCCAGCGCGGCAAGCGCGTGCTCGTGCTCGACGCCGATCTGGGCCTGGCCAATCTCGATGTCGTGCTGAACCTGTTCCCCAAGGTCACGCTGCACGATGTGTTCACCGGCAAGGTGCAGCTCGATGACGCCATCCTCGCGGCGCCCGGCGGCTTCTCGGTGCTGCTGGCGGGCTCCGGCCTGGTCGAATACTCACGCCTGACGCCCGAAGTGCGCGAGCAGCTGCTGCGCATCATCGCCACCCTGGCACCGCGCTACGACCACATCCTGCTCGATACCGGTGCCGGCATCTCCGATGTCGTGCTCTACGCCGTCTCGCTCGCCGACGAGGTGCTCGTCGTCGCCACGCCCGAGCCCACCTCGATGACCGATGCCTACGCCACGATCAAGGTGCTGGCCACGCAGCAGCGGCGGCGCAGTATCAGGCTGGTCGTCAACCAGGTCGGGCGCATCGGCGAGGGCCGCACGATCCGTGGCCAGCTGCAGCTCGTGATCGACCGCTTCGTGGCACCGATGATGCCGGCGGGTGAAAGCGCCCCGGTGCTCGATCTGGTCGGAGAAGTGCCGCTCGACCCGACGGTTCGCGAGGCGGTCCAGAAGCGCCGCCTGCTCGTCGAGATGGCGCCGGGCAGCGGCGCGGCGCGCTCGGTGGACGCCATCGCCGCCAAGCTCGCGTCGTGAGCGAGGCCAGCACCTTCGACCGCGTCGGCGGCGAGACCGGCACGCGCACCCTGGTCGATCGCTTCTACGACCTGATGGATCTGGACGCGGCCTACGCCGAGCTGCGCGCGCTGCACCCGACCACGCTCGATGGCTCGCGTGACAAGCTCTACTGGTTTCTGTGCGGCTGGCTGGGCGGCCCGCAGCACTACGTCGATCGCTTCGGCCATCCGATGCTGCGCGCGCGGCATCTGCCGTTCGCGATCGGCATCAAGGAGCGCGACCAATGGATGACGTGCATGCGCCAGGCGATGGTCGAGTGCGGCCTCGATACCGAACTTGCGACCCAGCTCGGTGAGGCCTTCCACGGCACCGCCGACTGGATGCGCAATCGAGGCGTTTAGCGCACGCTGGGTGCGAGCAGCACCATCAAAGCGCCGGTTCCGCCATCACTCGCCCGCGCCTGCGTGAAGGCGATCACTTCCTTCTTCTGAACCAGCCACGTCTGAACCTTGCGCTTGAGCACCGGCTCGCGGCCGGGCGAGCCGTTGCCCTTGCCATGGATCACGCGCACGCATCGCAGGCCGGCCCGTTTCGCGTCGTGCAGGAAGCGGTTCAGCCGCTCGCGCGCCTCGTCGCGGCGCAGGCCGTGCAGGTCGAGCTGCGCCTGGATCGCCCAGACGCCGCGCCGCAGCTTGCGCACCACCTCCGGGCCGATCTCGGGGCTGCGGTACGACAGCGCGTCGTCGGTGTCGAGCAGCGACTCGACGTCGAACTCGTCGGAGATCGCTTCATGCATCACCGCGGCCTCGTCCTGTTCGCGCTGGCGCGCGGCGGCGGGTGGCCGCGGGCGGCGCGCGGGCGGTGCGACGTGCTGCATCGCCACGACCGGGCCGACCGTGAGCGCGAACAGCTGCTGCTCGCGCCATTCGCGCGCGAGGCGTTCGCGCTCACGCGCCGCGGCCAGCTCCGCTTCACGCTGCACATCGAGCAGCGCCTTGCGGATCGCGCCGAGCTCGCCGAGGTGACGGGCCTTTACGCTCACAGAAGGCCCCGCTCGGCGAACGACACGACCTCGGCGTGGCCGACGACGAGGTGGTCCAGCACACGCACATCGACCAGCGCGAGCGCGCTCTTCAGCGTCTGCGTGAGGTACTCGTCGGCACGCGAAGGCTCGGCCGCGCCGGACGGGTGGTTGTGCGCGAGCACGACGGCGCCGGCGTGCAGCTCCAGCGCGCGCTTGACGACCTCGCGCGGGTACACGCACGTCGGAATGTGTAAGGCGAACAGCCGCACTCGTCATCCCCTTTGAAGTCGCGGGCACGGTCCCGCTGATGAGGAAGGCAGCGTAGCACTGCTGCGCTCGCCTAAGACACAGACCGAAGGAGCTACAGCAATGACGACGACATCGAATCGAGACCGAGATCGAGGACCGGGTGCGAACCCGGGCAGCGTCACCCCGGCGCTCGCGCATAAGGCAGCGCTGCGCATGACGAGACCCCCCACGCCTGAGGAACTGAGGATCGTGCAGGCGATGTGGGCTCGGGACTGCGACGAGCAAGGTGCGCGGGTGGTCAGGCGATATGACCCCCAGGAGGCTGAGTGTTGCGCCGATTCCATGCTGGCCGACATCGACAACGGGCGCAACGTACTCAAGCTTCTGCCCCGCATGAGCCGCGAGCAACTGCACCACCTCAGCGCACTTCTGGTGACCGGCGACAAAACCCCACCCTGGCTCGCGCCCACCCGGTCAGCGCGACGGCACATCGACAAGATTCGCAACGAACCTATCCCGGTCGAGTTCGTCACCGATCAGATTCGAGGCATCAGGCGCGACCGCATGCACGCGAAGATGCTGGAGCTGAAGGCACGTCGGCTTGAGTCCGAGAGGATCGAGGCGGCGCGCAGCGCGAAGGCAGCGAAGGAACTCGCATCGGCCAAAGCATCCCTCAGGGCACAACAACCTGCCAAGGTCAAGCCGAGGATTCGACGGAAGGAGTGAGAGTCCATGAACACGCCCCGCACCAGTCCTGCAACATCTCCCGCGCCTGCACCGGCGTCGAGTAGTCGGCCTGGGGGCATCAAATACCCCAAGGCGTACAGCAAGGCGACGGCGCCGTTCCGCGTCGGCACAGCCACTGCCGAGAAGCTGGTGGCGTTCGTGCTCGAACAGTTGGAGCCTGCCTACGAGGGTGCCAGCGATGTCTACGTGTACCCGTTCGTCGCGGGGCTTCATGGTGTCGTCGCAGCGAGTGACAGCACGCGCAATGGGCGGGTGGCGCTGGTGTATCACCACAGGAAGAACGTGCATCGAGCGTTCCGGCGTGATCGGAAGTTGGCCTACGTTGCGAAGCCGAAGTTCATCACGCTGCCCGAAGCCTGGGCGCACATCAATGGCATTGACCATCGACTGACTAGCGCGGAGCTTGGGCTCTGGCGTCAAAAGTTGCTGCGGGACTCGGGCGTCATGCAGAGCAAGGTCGAGGTGTGGTGGTGGCCTCGGGAACTGCCAGAGGACGACGAGGACACACGCAATGTGTGGCGCGCGAGCTTCGGTGTCGTGCAGTCTGATGGATTCAAGATCAATCGCCCACCGATTCAGCAGCGCGAGCTGATCCGCGCGATCTACCTCGATGTGATGGTGCCACGGTGGCAAGAGTCCGCAGAACAGCCTGGGCCTCACCACTACCCCGCCATGATCGAAGTCGCCGATTCGTACCTCGTCGACGCGATGGCGATGCGGGACATCAAGGCGGACAGGTATCGGGTTATGCGCGCAATGGTCGCGTTGGAGAACGCGGGCTACATCGTGGCCGTACGCCAGAGGCGGCGGAGCAGCGTCAACGTGAAAGGCATCTACTGGTACCTGCCAGGCGACGGCACTGGCCATACCAGAGGAAGCAGGAGGAAGAACCACCTGCAGGTCCGTGACGCGATCACGGCGATGCGCAGGTTCTTGAAAGAATTCGACCCGAAACCGGGAGCAGGAGTAGCTCATGAACACGAAACCACCGGCCCCTCTGAAAGCCGCCTCAGCGCTGGCTCAGAGCCACGAACGCACATAAGTGTTGAATGAGACTACTTCGTAGGTGATTTATGTACCCAAAGTCTGTTCACAGAACACTCGTTCAACACTTATGTGCGTTCGTGGCTGCAGGCCGCGTCAGTGCTGGCTTTGCGGCCGACAGCTACAGCAACCCTGCTAGCCCGCAGCGTGAGCGATAGCGCGATGACACAGCACGCAGCTACAGCCCGCGACCTGCACCAAGGAGATGATCGACATGACGACACTGCACCTCAGCCCATGCGTTAGGAACGTGGAGGACCCAACATGACCCGCGTCAACATCGTCAACAGACGCCCAACCCTCAGCCTTGCACAGAGGCGTGCCATCGAAAGGATCAGCGATGCGAAAGCCCACAACACAACGCCAGCCCGTCGACCCGATCAACGCGCTGACTCAGTTCCTGCGCGAACACAAGGTGCCGGTTCAACATCACGAGCGACCCAACGCACTGTTCCGGGAGTGGTGCCCAAGGGCAACGGTCGTGGAGGACGACGATGAGCCTGCTCCTCACGTCAAACGTTAGGAATCGAGGCTGGGTGTGGTGGGCAGTAGACATACAGCGGGGGGTGCTTCCCATCCCGCGCGCCGAGGTAAGCGCACGCGCCCTCGGAGTATTAGGCTATCGCAATTGTGTTTCTGATAGTGTTTTTATGAAGGAAGGTTAAACATGAAGAACAAGAACCTGCGGCAGGCCCGCAACGACAGCGCCGAGTCGATTGCGCAGGCATTTCTCGACAAGGCACTCGGACCCGTCAAGGTCCCCACGTGCATCACGCTGGATAAGACCTCGGACCCCTACTACCAAGACATCGTTTCGAGCCGACCCCGAGGCATGTGGAGCAAGCCCGAGTTGATCCTCGCCGCCGATTGCGCGAAGGTCATGTTCGAGCTGAGCATCGTCCTAGGCTTGCCGTACTCCAAGGTCAACGACAAGCGCCGAGGCGAGCTGATCAGGTTGGAGTGCCGCATGCTTCGCGACTTGAAGGTGATCGGGTGGCGCGTTCGCAAGCTGCCCGTGCTGCCCGACGTTCCTGATGACGACTTGATCGCGCAGCCATGAACTTCACAGCCGTTGCTCAATCGCGACGTTTCAGCGCGCTCCGTAGAGGCGTCAGCGAGCTTTGGAGCTATGTAGCTATGTCTGGGGCCCCGTTCGCGCCGCTGCAGGCCGATTTGGCGGTCGGATTGGCGAGCTAGGCGTGCGTCACGACCCCTTTGGCCGCTCGAAGCTGCCGGCGCAGCTAGATCGTCGCGAGCGCGTCGCGCTGATCCAAGAGTGCGCCGCCTGTTTGTTGAGGGGTGAGATGCCGCCGACACATTGCGCTCTGTTCGTCGCGGGTGCGCTCGGTGCGTGGTTGGCGAGCGAGTCAGCGCACGTTGGAGACCTCGAGCGCCATTACCTTCAGACAGGGCAGGTCTCGGGCAGTCATCGCACCGCGCAATGGCTCGCGGGGACAATGCGTAAGAAGAAGGAGAAGAAGAAGGCCTGACCGCCCCGTCCTCGCGAGGAGAGCAAGGTCGCGCGATCGGCTGCATCGTGTCGCTCATCAATCGATTGGGAGACGACATGGCAACGAACACCGCAACCGCAGCGCGAGGCATCGCGACGGGCAGATTCATCAAAGCCCTGCTTTTGGGAAAAGGTGATTACGGCGCTGCGCTCGCATATGCGGCGGGCCAGAACTGGGTCAACACCCCCATGGTTGAAGTTGCGTTGCGGGCAGCGGTCAACCCCGTCGATGCCACCGAGCCGTTGACGCTTCCTCAAGCCTTGGCCTACGATTTTCTCGAAGTCTTGCGACCCCTGAGCATCTTGGGACGATTGGTCGGCGTGCGCCGAATTCCTTTCAACACGAGGATGATCAACGAGGTAACAGGCGCGTCTGCGGCGTGGATCGGAGAGGGCATCGCAACGCCAACCTCCGCGCCCGCATTCTCGACTGACGCAACGTTGACGTGGGCCAAGGTCCAGGCGATCGCGGTCACAACGAATGAATTGATCCGCAGCAGCGCACCCTCTGTCGATTCGATCTTGTCGAGTGATTTGGCAAAGGCGTGCGCGTTCGCGATGGACTTGGCCTTCGTTGATCCCGTGAACGCGGGCATCGCAGGCGTGAAACCCGCGTCCGTCCTGTTCGGCACACAAAGCTACAACGCCAGCGGCACCGATGTCGCATCCATCGACGCCGACATCCGCATCGCGTTGAGCATGGTGAACCACGATCTCGATTTGGGCAGCGCGTACTGGCTGATGCGTCCTTCGACCTGCATCTACCTCAGCACCTTGCGAACCTCAGGTGGCGCGCTAGCTTATCCCAACGTCAAGGCGCAAGGCGGCGAGCTTGCCGGTATCCCGATCCTGACATCGAACGCGATTGGCAGCGTGTCGAGCCCGAGCGAAAGTTTCATTGCGTTGGTGATCGCCTCTGAAATTGTCGTCGCCGACGACAACAACGCCGCGCAAATTGATTTCAGCGAGGAAACTTCGATTCAGATGCAGTCCGCACCGGGCGCCGGCCCTCAACAGGTCGTCAGCCTCTTTCAGCACAATTTGAGTGCCACAAGAGGAACGAAATTTGCAAATTGGCGACTGCGCAGACCCGATGCCGTCGCCGTCATCTCCCAAGTCCAAGTTTGAGGGGGAGTGCGAACAATGGACACCATCACCGTCAAGCCCAAAGTCACCTACGTGCAGTTGAAGGAACTCATCGAACTGCACGACCTGCAAGCCGCAAACGAGCTGCGCATCAAAGACGCCGACAACGAGCCTCTTTCTCCGATGGCCGGATTTGCGCATGAGGTCGCGACGCTCACCAAGCAGTACATCGCCAAGCGCCTGGCGCCGATCGAGTTGCGCCTGCGTGCACTCGAAACGCGAATCGAAATACTGGAGACCAACCATGATGACTGACCCTGATCAAGTGAAGGCGGTTGGGCTAAGGATCGAAACCCCGAGTTGGGATCGGCTCGCGGGCGCGATGGATGCAGCGCTCGCCTCCGAAGCCCTCGAAGCGCACGCGATCCTCGACACCTACTTTGACGGGTTGCTCGACTTGCAGATTCAAACCGCGCGCAACACCGCAGACTTCGACGCACTGAGTGATCAGGCGTTCACGGAGGTTGTGCACGTCCTCCGCCGCCTCAACTTCGTGAGCAGGATGGAGAGCCACGCCGATCTCGAAGCCCTGATCGATGAGGCGCGCAACGACAGGCAGGGTCAGGCTGCGATGGCGGAACGCGATACCGGAGCGTCACCATGCCACTAACCCGCTCCGTTGCTCCTGATGGCAGCGTGATCATCGATGGTCAGTTTGTGGTCGATGTGTCGTGCGACCCGACAGAAGACGGCAAGGCGCTTTTCATCTGGATGACGCTCGGCGATCTCCGCACCGTGTTGTGGGGCTACACCTACGGCGCGCTAGGCGAGGCGATGCAGGAGGTCGGGTGATGGGTACTTGGCACCAGATTTTCGGCGAGGATGAGTTGAGGGAAGCGGCGCAGCGGGCGAGGCTCGTCGTCCACATCTCAGGCGCAGCGAGGTCGGCGGGTCAACCGTGCATCGAGCTTTTCCCGAAAGAGGGGGTGCCGGCGGATCGCCCGTTGCTGGGAACGTTCAAGTCCTGCGCCGAAGCGGTGGCCTGGATCGAAGGAGCGTACCGATGAAGGCCCCGACCATGCCGTTCGATGCCGAGCCCGCGATGTTCCCGAGCTTCGCGGGGATGGCCGACCATTTGCGCGCCATGCTCGCATCGAATCGAGTTGACGCGCAGCGCGACCTTGATGTCTGGTTCGATGGCCAAGCGGCGAACCTCGAAAACTGGATCGTGGTCATGGAGCGCGACCTGAACGAGGAGACTGTGAATTGATTTGAGTGTGTGGACCCTGCGTGCTGATAGACCACGTGGGCGGGCGTAGCTGGGCGAGTGGCTCGTCATGAAAATAACCCCAGCGCCGGCGCGTGCCATGTCCTCTCCAGTGACGAATTCCTTGGGCGCGGTGGTTGGATAGATGGTCTGAGTGTTGTGCGTGCGCGTCCGCTCGATGGGTTGGGCGTCTGTTTCACTTGATGACTCGTTCTACGACGGTACAGCGGCCAATCTCTGAGAACTCCGCTAGAACTAGATAGGATTCGCAGCCCCAGGACCTGCTCTTCTTGCAGTTTGCCACCTCAGAAGGCAGTGGCTTGTGGAGGTAGATCACCTCAGCGGCCCCAGTTACCCGGTTGAGACGGAAGTCACTCCGGTCATGCGGGAAGTCGCGAAACTTGCCTTCGTGCGACGCCCAAAGCTGAGCCTCAGTATTGCGAAAGACTTTGAGCTCTTGACTGCCTTCGACCCAAAGGAGGGTTCCCTTTGCCGGATCGAAAGCGAAAACGTACTCGAAGTTTTGATTCGCTGGACCGACGAGAGAGCAGGAAAGGTACAACTCACGGCCACTGGCTTGCGTGGTTGCAGCGACGAGGGAAACAACGATTCCAAGTGCTAGCCTGCGCGTCATGTTCGCTCCTGAGACGCCAAACGTTTGAGTTGAGCGGACTGCCGAAGGCGGGTCCGCTTGAAGGAAGGGTTGGGCGTCAGCTTCACGACGTGGCAGGCGATATTGGCTCAGTTTCCGTGGGTCAACTGACACCAATGAACGAGCCAGCCCTTTCCAGTGACCGCAATCGACTTGCGACGCTGATCTATATCATCGCGTTGCGCTTCCAACAGGCCAACCTCCTCTAAACTCTTCACTTGCGGACGCATGGCTTGAAGACTCTTGAAGCCAAGAGTAGCGAAGTCACCTGGGGCAAAGTCTCCGTCCAGTTTCGTAATGACGTCCTTGAAGAGTGTCAATGCGCGCGGATTGGCTTGAGCCAACACGGCATCACGGATTGACGTGGAGCGTGACTTCAGCCAGCCGTCAAATCGTGCACGCTTCTCATCAACTGTCTTTGGTAATTGGCCGCTTTCTGCAACGTTCATGCAGTACTCGTCGGCGTATGCGAGCGTATTGCGCAGATTGCGGTGGACGATCATGTACACGCGATGAAAATCGTCAGCTTCGATTGGTAGATATGGCAGTTGCCCGTCGTCGATCTTGAAGGTGCGAACTCGTGCCTCAAAAATCTCCTGAGATTGCGCTAAGGCGAGCGGGGCAACTGGGACCGGCTCCTGTAGATGTCCAACCAATCGCTGTGAACTAACTACGCCCTGCAAGATTCCATGCGCGCCGCAAAGAATCCAACGCAAGCCCTTGATCGTGAACAACGTGTCACGAAGAGCCTCAATCTTCTTTCGGGCTATCGCGGAAGTCTCAAGAAGTTCGAGGTTGTCGAGGACGCAGATCACGCCCCCACTACGATCTTCAGGGAAGATGGCTTCGAGCCACCCGGTAACGGCCTTGATGAACCCGCTCTGAAGGTACCCGGATGACTCGTTGGCTTGATTGCCCCCGCCTGCGCTGAATACGGGCACTCCGATGCTCCACTGATTCAAGAGCGGACTGTTCAACCAAGTGCTTAGGCCATCGCTGCCTTCCATATTTAGGCCGAGTCGGAACGACGAGGCCTTGTCGAGCAGCGTCTGTGCAACTTCGGTCAAAACGCGGAGCCGAAATTGATCTGGCCCCTCCTCGTTTGACACCTGAAACGAGTTACGGCACGGGATCAGCAGTGGCTGAGTCTTCCGGTTCGACAAATAGGCCGCCTGGGCGCGAAACGCCGCAACGTTCGCCAAGCTCGTCTTTCCTACGCCGACCGGCCCGTCTAGCCCGGATATTTCACCTACCCCCGTAGAAGCGAGGACGGCATTGCCC
>JBDTVC010000147.1:0-12452 GCA_040007475.1 Burkholderiales bacterium | reverse complement strand
ACGGGCAGGGGTTCGTCCGAGTCGAAGTCGAGCTCGAATGCAGGGGCTTCTTGAACCCCGGAATTGCCTTCGTGCGCGATCGTGTTGTGCTGAGTCATGGTCAGTGCTTGTGCTGAACTTGTGTCGCAGCAATTGTGCCAGCCGCTCCCATTTCTCTGGTTCCGGTGCGGGGCAACGCGAGGGCCTGAACGGTCGGGATCACGTGGTACTACGTGGCGCACGGTGTCCCACACTACGGATAATCCGCGCGCGGCCGCCACCCAAGCCACACGGCGAGTTCTGGGGCCCTATCGAAGGATAGGTGGCGGGGCGCGAGGAGGCCCGATCTGGGTGAGGGCCGCAAGGCGGCTTATCTCCAATGTGTCGCAGGCTCTGAGCCAACCGCGCCGCCGGCGGCTCACGCAGCATACATCCCATTGTTCGCGGTGAGCACGTTGGCCCTCATCGCCACTGCGCAGCCGCGATGGCTATCCTAGAACTATGCTTGAACAACTTTGACGACCCTTGCGATCGACACGCCCGGAAGAGGCCTGCATGAGATCACCAAGGACGTGCGCGCATGGGTTGTGCGTAGCGGAATCACGGAAGGCCTGCTGACTCTGTTCGTGCGGCACACGTCGGCGAGCCTGTTGGTCCAGGAGAACGCCGACCCCGAAGTCCGTGGCGATCTCGAACGCTTCTTTGCGCGGCTGGTGCCCGACGGAGATGTGCTGTTCCGGCATCGGGCTGAGGGGCCGGATGACATGCCCGCGCACGTGCGCGCCGCGCTGACGACCGTGCAGTTGTCGATCCCGCTGTGCAACGGCCGGCTGGTGCTGGGAACGTGGCAGGGGATCTATCTCTGGGAACACCGAACCCGTCCGCATCGCCGCGAGATCGCATTGCATCTGCTGGGCGAGTAGCGCGACGGCAGGCAGTTGATTGTCATGCGGCAGGCTTGGGCGAATCCTTCTGGGGGCGACGCGCAAGCCTGGGACCTTTGTCATCCGAATTGTTGACGCGCATGGGAGAGGGGCGCCGCACAATGGTCGGCGGTGAACGGAGGATGCGGATGATGCGCAAAGAGATGCGGAGCAAGACCTGCAGTCTGTTGGGTTCTTCGGATCTCATGGTGATTGCGCCGATCAGGCCGGGGCTCGTTCCAGCGCTCGATACGGTCACGTACAAGGCGAGGGTCAAGCACGTGCTGCGCGCCTTGCACCTGGGCCGCACGATTTCTCACGAGCTCGATCTCGCGCGCGTCATGTCGGACGCGGTCGAGCGCGTCGGTCGCATCCACTCGGCGCGCGTCGCGGTGATCGAGCCGCAGGATGTGGTGCTGCTCGTGGTCACATTCGACGGCGCATGGGAATCGTATGTGCGGACGATCTGGCAGAAAGTCGCCTGCCTGCTCGACCTGATCTTCTGCAACACGATCGACCACGTGGCAGGGGCAACCCACAGCTACGAAGAGTGGGCGAACTGGATTCGCAGACACCAGGTCGAGATGCCCTTCGCCTATTCGACGCCGGGCGTCACGACCAACGACGAGCAGTACCTTCGCATGCACGAGCGGCTCGCCTTGCGTGAAGCGCCGGCGGCCAGCGAGCTGGACATCATCCGAGCGCCCATCCCAACTGCCGAGGAAATTGCCGAGGGACGCAGGAAGAGCGGCATCGATCCGACCAACGTCGGGTGTTCGAAGCCGCTGGCTGACGCCGAAACCGAGCCGCCGTCCTTCCGGCAGGGGCTGCGCTCGCTCGCCGGTTTGTACCGCCTGGCGGATTGGTATCTGCCCGGCAGCGACGACGGGCGGTTTCTCCTGCGCGCGGCCCAGGAACTGCTGCCGGAGTTCACGCGCCAACTCGAGACCGATGTGGCGGGAGTCGGGCGAGCGAACCAACGGCCGCGCATCAAGGAAGCACTCGACTGGTTCAGCAAGGGCTTGCTGAACGAAGCGTCCGGACGACGCAAGCAGCGCCCGCCGCCTGACGCGATCGTCGTGTTCAAGCCGGAAACGGTACAGGCCGGCATCCTCACGCCGCTCGGTGACTGCGGGCACGGCGTGTTGGCGTTTTTCGCCTTTTCGTCGGCCGCGGGCCTGGCCGGCTTCCTGGCTCAGGTCAAGCCCAGCACCGGTTCGGACTTGGCCGACGACCAGATCAGTATCAACCTCGCGTTGACGGTCGACGGGCTGCGCACCGCCGGGCTCACCGAGGACGAACTGGCGTTGCTGCCCGAGGAGTTCGTGCTCGGCATGGCACGCCGCGCCGGACTGCTCGGCGACGTTCGCATCAACCATCCGTCGAGATGGCGGATGCCGGTGCGCAACTGGAGTCAAGGTGTCGACGCGCCGGACCTCGGCGACGACGCTGCCGACCGCATCGAGTTCGATGCCGTTCACGTGATCCTGCAACTGCGTCTGTGCGCTCCCGATGTCCAACTTCTGCCGGCTCGCCAAGTTCTGTGGAATCGCTTGCAGGGCATGGTCGGCGAGGACTGCACGCCGCTGTCCCTGCAATGGCTGCGCCGTGTGCGCGATCCGAAGGCGAAGCCTCCGCAACAGGCCGTTGACCACTTCGGCTTCGGTGACGGCATTTCCGACCCCGTGTTCAAGAAAGACGACGCCGGCAGGTTCTTCGCCAACCACGTTCACACCGGCGAGGCACTGGTGGGCTACGGCAACTCTGCCGACGAGCCGCCGTATTCCGAAGACAAAGGGCCGCCCGCAGGCTCGTTCGCGGAGTTGCTGCACAACGGCAGCTACTTCGTGATCCGCAAGCTCCGGCAGGACCTGGCGGTTCTCGATGCCGCGGTAGAAGGCGCCAGTGGCGCCGTTGACCGCGACACGTTGCTGGCCAAGATGATGGGCCGTTGGCCGGCCCGTCACGCGTTGGCCAGCCAGCCCCTGGTCGGCCTGCCCAACCCAAGCAAGATCAACGACTTCAACTACCGTCTCGACAAGGATGGCGTGGCCTGCCCGTTCCACGCCCACATCCGACGTGCCAATCCGCGGCCTTTGCCGGACGGAGCCTTGCAGGACGCGCTGTTCGCGGGCCGCCGCCAGCCCAGGATCTTCCGGCGCAGTCTGAGCTACGGCGAGCCGTGCGACCGTGACGCGGCGCCGGGAGATCCAGGCTCGGACAAGAACGCCGAGCGCGGGCTTGTCTTCATGGCCTACAACGCCAGCATCGGCGAACAGTTCGAGGTGATTCAGGGCTGGCTCAGCGGCGGCAACTCGTCGGGCTCGCTGTCCGCGCCAGACCCCTTCGTCGGCGTCGCCGAGGCCGGACGCCAGCGGCACTACCGTTTCCAGCACAACGGCAAGGTCGTTCGGGCACCGCTCGACGGCAGCGACGCGCTGCACGACGAGCCCAGGCCGCTGGTTCGGCTCGAGTGGGGCGTCTATGCGTTCGCGCCGTCGACCGTCGGTCTCGCCTGGCTGCGCACGCGCGCGGATAAGATTGCAAGCGACCCGCCGCGCGCAGCCGCAGAACGCATGCCGTGGAACCTGCCGGACGGGCGGGCCGCCATCGAGCGCCTGCGCCGCATCGAGCGCGAGCAGGGCGATATCGCCGCCTTGCACGCATGGAAGGCGGCGCTCGAGGACGTGGACCAGTCCGCCGAGTTCGGCTCGGCGTCGATCTGGGCTGCGATCCGGCACGACCATGGAGGCGCCCTGCGGACGCCGTACGGCGTGCTCATTGGCAGCCGCGAATTGGTCGGCCGGTGGATGAGCGAGGACGAGCACGCCGTCAGCGTGGCCGGCTACATGCCGCGCATGCGCAAGTCGTTCGGCCCGATCTTTCTCGGCATGGATGCGGGTGGCGAGTACGACCGGGAAGTCGGCCCGGCGCTGGCGGGCATCGCGCTGCTGGACCGTCCATCCACATTTGAGCTGGCCCGCGCATCCACACTGCGGGAGATCGACCGGCTGGTGGCTCTCGCACAGAAGTTCGCCGTGGACGACGAGATGCTGCGCCGGACGTCGGGGCTGGAACCGATCGAATCGGTGCAGTGGGAACTGACCATCGACGTTCGCGAGCTCGTCGATCACCTGCTCGCCACGTTCTGCGAAGAGTGGTACGGCTTGTCGGAAGAGGGCGGCTTCTTTGACCGCGGTGGCTTCAGCTGGGCCTGGCGCTATGGCGATCCGGCGAGCTACCCGGGGCATTTCATGGCGCCTTCGCGCGCCTTCTTTCAACCGCACCCCGGTCCCGAGGTCGAGCTGACCGGGTCGTTGCACGGCCAGGCGCTGGCCCGGGCGATGAAGGCCTTCCTCGTCGCCTTCGGCGCGCGGATCAAGCAGGGCAAGCCGGCGGTGCGCGAGGTGCTCGACTCCGCGATGGCACAAGGCGATCCGACGTACGCCGCCAGGACCATCATCGGCATGATCATGGGCTTCGCACCGACGGTCGACGGCGTTCTGCGCCGCGTCATCGCGCAGTGGGGCAATGACGGCACGCTCTGGGCCCTGCGAGGCTCTCGGGGCACACTGCCCGGCAAAGCGGCGGATCCGCGGGTGGAGTGCGCGTTCGTCCGTGCGATGCAACTGCGCACGACCCCGGAATCGCTGTGGCGAACGGCGACGCGGGACTTCCGCCTGGTCGGTGAGGACGAATCGACGGCGGTTGATGTCGTGTCCGGTGATGCGCTGGTCTTCGGCCTGATGTCGGCGACACAGCAATGCCTGGCGGAAGCCAATAAGGACGTGACGCTCGCCTTCAGCGGCGACCGCTCTGCGCTGCAGCGTCCGACCCACGCGTGTCCCGGTCGCGATCTGGCCTTGCAGATGATGCTGGGCTTTGTGCATGCACTCGTCGAATCAGCCCAGCCGCTTCGACCTGGCGCGGCGCCTTCGACATTGGCGCTCGAAGGACGCATCGACGTCCAGGAGCAGCAGGCAAGGGAAGCCCCGTCTGGCCGAGGACAAAGGCAGGTTGATCCTCTGCCAAAGACGAAGCTTGCTCGGCGCCAGTTAATCGGCAAGGGTCCCGGGCCTGCCAGGCAGAAGGCCAAGGCGTCCAAGGGAACGGTCCCTTTCTGGGCGATCGGCGATTCGTGGCTTGCCAACCTGCTCGGACCGTTTCCCGATCTGGTGACATCGCTCGGCAAACTCGGCTACCGGGTCACCGACGAAGCGCTGGGTCACGCCGACAAGGGCTTCCGGCTCGCGCAACTGGCCAGGCCCCAGTTCCTCGACCAGTTGAACCAGGACCTGAGCGATGCCGAACAGGGCAAGGTCTTGCCCAAGTTCATCCTCCTCGGTGGCGGCGGCAACGACATCGTCGAGCCGGTCAACCAGCCGAAGGACACGCCGCTGTTCGGCATCCTGAAGCCGCGTGCGACCAAAGCCGAGGATGCCATCGACAAGGACGCGCTAGGACGGTTCTTGCTGGCGATGCAGGGCTACTACGAGAAGATCCTCGACGTGCTTGTCGCTGCGGCCCCGGATGTGCCCGTCTTCATCCACGCGTACGACCACCCGATTCCTGACGGGCGGGGGTTCGGCTTCGGCATCGGCCCGTGGCTGCAGAGACCGTTCGATGAGGCGAAACTGACCAACCTCCCGATCAACATCGATGTGATGCGGATGCTCATTGATGCGCTGAACGCCGGGGTGAAGGCGCTGGCCGACTCGCAACAGCAGCTGAATCGCAAGGTGCACTATCTCTGCCTGGCCGGTGTGCTCGAGTCGCGGCCTGGCTTCGGTGATCCCAAGACGGATGGGGACGAGCGCTACCAGGCCTACTGGAACGACGAGTTCCATCCGACAGGCAAGGGCTGCGACGCGCTCGCGGCCACCACCGCCGTTCAATTGACCAGTGCTGGCGTCGAGAAGCCCGGTTCGAAAGCTGGCGGCAAGTAAACGACGCCCAGTTCGAGCAGCAGGTCGCTTGCCGACGCGGTCGCCGCTTCGCTCGCCGCGTCATCGCCCACCAACTGGGCCAGCCTGGCGCGAGCCAGCAGATTGAGCGCGTGCTCGCGCCTGGATTCGCGCCGCTGCGCGCTGGCTTCGGCGCGCGCCAGCCAGCGGCGCGCGCTCGCTTGTCGACGCTCGCCGGCCGCGTGGAGCGCCAGCGTGCGGTAGGCCACGGCTTCGCCCAGCGTCTCGCCGTCTCGGCGCCGGCGCAGGACAACGATCGCCGCGGACCGCATCTCCTCGAAACGGCCTGCCGCGAAGGCCGCTTCGGCCAGCCATCCGTTGAACAGCGACGCATAGAAGTCGCAGTGGCGCGTCGCCAGCCAACCCACGCCTTGCCGCAACAACTGGATGCCTTCGGCATCGCCCTGGCAGAATCTGGCGTAGCCATGTATGCAGCGGCTGATGGAGAGAAGCAGCAGCGCGCGCGTGCCGACTGCGATCCGCGCGCTCTGACTCACCAGATCGATTGCTTCATTCCAGCGGCCTTGCCAGATGAGCGAGATCGCAACCCAGTTCTGGGTGGACGTGCTGGTCGGATGTCTGCGGTCACCCAGCAGGCTGAGCGCTTCATCGAATGCGACATGTGCCGCCCCGAAATCGCCTTGGTCGGCGAGGACCGAACCCTTGCAGGCAAGCGTAAACGCCCAGCCGATCCCGGATCCCCCGCCTGGCCTCGTGCCCGTCTTTCTGTAGCCGAGCGCTCGATTCAGCATCGCCAGCGCTGAGCGGTACTCACATCCGCCGGCGAAGACTTGCCCCAGCGTCGCCTCGCTTTGCGCCGAAAGGCGCGCATTTCCTGTCAGACGAGCCGACTCCAGCGCGGCCCGCGTCTGGACCGCTGCATCGCGGAAACGACCGACCGCATACAGCAAGTAGCCCAGCCAATACAGAGCACGGGAGGCCAGCGCTGGGTCAGGCAGCCGCTCGGCGACCGCAACGGCGCGTTCGAAGTCGGCGAGCCCGTCGCGCAATGACAGCGGATCGAAGACGCAGACGCCTCCGAGCTTCGCCACGATGTCGCACCAGCGACGATCCACCACGTCACCGCGCCTGGCCATGTGGTCCAGAGCGTCGAGCGCGACGCGATAGTGGTAGTGCGCTGCGTCGAGGGCGAACGCGGCGCTCGCCTTGTCTCCCGCGCGTTCGGCGAAGGTAGCAGCACGGTCCCAATCGCCCGCACCGCGGGCATGGAAGGCGATGGCTTCTGCCACGTCGCTTGCCTGGTTCTCTTCGCGATGTTGCGCGAGCAGTGCCGCGGCAACAACCCGGTGCCACTCTGTCCGCTCGTAGAGTCCGATCGATTGGTACACCGCGTCGCGTGTGACGCCGTGCTTGAAGCGCAAAAGCCCCTGCGCTTCGTCCTGGAACAGGAAGTCGGCTTCGCTGAGACGGCGAAGTACCGCTTGGCCCGGAAGCCCGGCGCAGACCTCGGCCAGAAGCGCCAAAGGAACGACGTTGCCGATAATGGCCGAGATGCGCACGATCTGGGCATCGCTTTCGGCCAAGTGGGCCAGCCGAGACGCGACCAGCGCGCCGAGCCAGCCAGTCGTCTTCGGGCGCCCGCCGATCTGCGGCGCAAGCGAACTGGCCACGGCAGCATGGCACAGCTCCTCGATATAAAGCGGAACGCCGCCTGAATCGGCGTGGATCTGCGCCGCCAGGAACGGGTCGACCTGGGGCAGCAGCCGTCGCACCGCCTGCTCCGTCTCGTTCGCATCGAAGGGCTCGAGCAGGACGTGTGGCGCGTCGGCGATCCATGCCGATCCGTCATCCCGCTGTCGTGCCGAGAGCAGCACGTGCAGGGACGGGCACTCGTCGAGCAGTTGCAGCAGCAAGCGCCGGCTCGCATCGTCGGCCCATTGCCAATCGTCGACAAGGACAAGCGTCGGCCCGCTGCTGCACAAGGCGATGAGATGCCGAGGGGCGCTCGCGGTGTCTGTCGGCAGCTGGCTGTTCCTCAGGATCTGGACAAAGGGCTGCAAGAGTTCGGCATTCGCCTGCGATTCGCAGCGACCCCGCAGCAGGGTCCAGCCTTCGAGATCCCACGATCCGACCTCGTCGAGCACGCGAGTCTTGCCGAACCCCGGGCCGCCCTGCACGACGACGCAACGTGCGGCCGAACTGATCGGTTGGGGTTTGAGGAAGGCGCGGAGGGCCTCCATCGTCGCACCGCGCCCGACCAGTGGTGCCCGCGTACGCGCGGCATGCTCACGGCGCGAGAGAATGCGCATGACTTTCAGATCGTTCTCGAACACGCAGGGCTCTGTCTCGAAAGCGGTCGAGTCCGGGCCAAGCGCGTCCAGGCTAGCCAAGATGCCGTCGTCGGGCGCGCCTTGCTGAAGATGAGCGGCCATGTTGGGGACATCGCCGGCGATGTCGATGCGACCGCGTTCGAGGTCACCCTCGCTCAGCAAGGCGATGCCTGCGTGGATGCCGCTACGAACGCTGAGTGAGCCCCGAGGCACCAAGTGCCTGCCAGCGATGTCGCGCGCCGCAGCGTGAATGTCGAGTGCAGCTTCGACCGCGCGCCGCCCGCCGTCCTCCGTCGGGTTGGGGTAGCCAAAGGCGATCAGCGCGCCGTCACCCTGCATACGGACGACGAACCCGCCATGTCGATCAGCGGCGCTTCGCCAGATCCGGCGCAGGTCCGACAGCACATCGTCGAAAAGTTCGACTTCAAGCTTGCGCCCAAGCACCGTAGACCCGCGCATATCGGTAAACAGCAACGTCAGATGCTGGCGTCGCCGTGAAGTGGAGGCCTCCTGCCGCATCACCGTCCCGTTCATTTCTCTGGTCCGCATGGTGCCCGAGAAGTCGGCCCCGTCAAGTTCTGCTTCAAGAGACAATCGGAATTTCGCCCATCGAGCTTCATCGCTGGTGCGTCGCTCGGTTCGAGTCGCCGTTCGCAGCCAGCAGCGTCGGTGCGGGGACGGCAGGGGTCGCGCAGCCGTGCCACGAGGGGCCAAAGACGCGCCCCCGGGCGGTCGTTGCACGCTCCTCAGGATGACCCGGTTGCTCGGTGTCGAGGAGAAATGCTCCAGAACTTGAATACCAAACAGCTTGCGGCGGGCGGCACTGCCCGCCGTGCCGGCGGTGGTCCCCGGTGGCGCCAGGTCGGGCAAGACCCGCGTCCTCACGTGATCGCTTGGGAGATGCTTCCAAGCTATGGCGGCGACTTGTTCCCCTTGTGGAAGACACACTGCTTAGGTAATTTCGCGGCGCTGAAGCCAAGCGGCAGTGCGAACTGAAAGCCAGGAAGTCAGGGGTCCCGATGCAAGGTTGGCGTACGACCGGTGCCAGGCGGGCTGACTGACCCCTGTGGATGTCGGGTGAACATTTGAATCTTTGGATCGAAGGACTGCAGGACCAAGAAGATTGCGCCGAAGCCCTTGAGAGGCGCATGCCCTCCCTAAACCGCGACGCATGCATGAATGGAGCACCGGCCGGCAGCTTCCTGACGTGCGGACGAACTGGCAGTCTCGGCCAGTTCCAGACGATCGTGACCGACCGCTGACCGGCCATCCGTTAAAGCGTCGAAGTCCCCCGCAAAGATGCTTTGGCGTGGCGGCTGCTGCACTTCCACGCACTGGACTTCGTGCTCACTGCGCCAATCCAGGGCCGGCTGTCGAACGCGGGTGCCAATGTCGCGAGCGGCGCGGACGGAGCTTTCGCATCGTTCAGGCTCAGCGGGCGACCGTTCTGGCGCGAGGCTTGATCAGGCCGCGCAGCGCGCACCGCTCAGGCCTTCAACGTTGTCGCTGCCCATCGGGAATAGCCATCAATCCAGCTTGACCGGAATTCCGGCCTGCGCCGCGGCCGCGCGACGGCGTTCACGCAGGGCGGCCGCGCTGTCGGCGAACACCGAGTTGAATTGGCGGGTCGTGATGGCCGGCAGTGCTGAAATCAGGCGAGCGGCCTCCTCCCTTGCTTCGGGCAGACGCCCAAGTTCAACCAACGCGGCCAAACGATCCTGCCGGCAACGCCAGAACGTCGGAGCCAGCGCCAGACACTGGTCGGCCACGCGCACCGCCTCTGTCCAGCGACCATCGGCCCAAAGCGCGGTGGCGTAGAAGGCCGGAAGGTAGGCCGGCGCGAGCGGGTTGCGGTCCATGGCCTGTGACAGGTTTTGCACCGCCGCTGGCACCTGGCCGAGATCGAGCTGCGCCTTGCCCAGGATGTAAAAGCAGTCAGCGTCGTTCGGGCTCAGTTTCATGCAATGCTGCGCGGCTGCCAGCGCGGCGTCATGGTTGCGCAAGACGGCCTGCACCTGCGACAGCGCGACATAGGCGACGGGCAGATCCGGTTGCAGCGCAATGGCCCGGTTCACTTGAACCAACACCTCGGGCAATCGGGCCGCCGGCCACTCGCCCGTCAAGCGCAGGCCAGCATCGATGGTATTGGTCATGCCCAGATAGACCCAGGCCGGTGCGTACCTGTCGTCAATCTGCAGGGCCTGCTCCAGCAGCGCCCGCGCCTCACGCATGCCCACAGCGTCGTAGCGCTGCATGCTGACACGGCCACGCTCGGTCAGCACGAAGACATCCAGCGTCTTCGGTGGCAGAGCAAGCGCCCGGCGCTCTTCAGTCTTGCGCACCCGGGACTGCAGCGTGCCCGCGATTCGGCTGACGAGCGCGAGCTCTGCCGCGCCCAGGCCGTCGGCAGCGAGCGTCTGCGAGCTCGACCAGAGCACCTTTCCGCTTTCACTGTCGAGCAGTTCAACCGCCAGTCGCAGTTGCTCGCCATCGCGCCGGACGGTGCCGTCAACGAGGTAACGGCTGCTCAGGCGCCGCGCGATCTCGGCCTGCGGTGTGTCACCGCCGGTGAACTGGAAGCTCGATTGGGCCGACAGCACACGCAGATCCGGGCTACGCGCCAGTTCGGCCACCAGATCGGCTGCAATGCCACGCCCCAGTGCCTCGCCATAGGCAGTGCGCTGAGGGTCCCGAAACGGCAGCACCGCGACCGAGAACGGTGCCCCGGCGGCGGCCGCCGCGCCGCGCTGCTGCGCCCATAGTTGCCAGCCGAGCGCCGCAGCAACCAGCACCAACACCAGCAGCGCCGTACCCTGCGTCAACGGTCCCCGCCAGCGCACCTTGCCGGATGCCACAGCGGTCTTGCTTCCTGCGGCTTCGACCGGCGCAGCGACCAGCAAGTAGCCGCGCCGCGGCACCGTCTTGATCATGCTGCGACCGGCCTCGCCCAACGCACGGCGCAAGTCGCCAACGGCCTGAACCAGCGAATCGTCGGTGACCACGACGCCGGGCCAGACCGCGCCCAGAAGCTCCTCTTTGGTGACCAATCGACCCGCGTTCGACGCCAGGTAGCGCAGCACTTGCCAGGCTTGTGGCCGCAGCTCAACTGTCAGGCCATCGGCCCCCAGCAACGTCTCGCGCGCGAAGTCAATGGTGAAGCCGGCAAGCTCCAGTCTCGAAAGGGGCGCTGCGGCGGTGAAGCTGTCCATCTTTCGGGCAATTTCGGCGGTTATCGGCAAGCGATCGGGACTTGCGTGCAGGGACCGTAGATGCTGGCCGCTTGTGTCCGTTCGGTCAATCGCCATAAGGAGATCCGCCATGTTAGTTCGCCCTCTCCGTACCTTCGTGGCGTTGATTGCCGCCGCACTGTGGGGCCTGCCTGCCGCCGCATCGCCCCAACTGCTGTTGCTCAACGGCAAGGTCTTCACCGCCGACCCGACCCGGCCGCTGGCCGAAGCTGTCGCTGTCGAGGACGGTCGCATCAGCGCAGTCGGCAGCAGTGACGAGCTGCGTCAGCTCGCCGGACCTGGCACTCGTGTCATTGACCTCGGCGGCCGACTTGTGACGCCAGGCTTGGTCGAAGCGCATGTGCACCTGGGGTGGAACTTGCCATCGCGGCCTTTGGCAATGCCTGGTCCTCCCTTCCCCGGGCCGTCGGCCGAGCAGATGCTGGCCGCGGTGGAAGCAGCTGCCAAAACTGACCCGCAGGTTTGGATCAGCGCCTGGATCGGTCCGCGAATCGCGCGCGATCCGCGCAACTGGCGCGCGGCGCTGGATACAGTCGCGCCCAACACCCCGGTGCTGCTGCGCGCTTTTTGGGGTCATGGCACCCTGGTCAACAGCGAAGCGCTCAAGCGCCTGGCGATCAAGGAGGACGTGCCGGACCCCCTGGGCGGCTGGTGGGGCCGAGGTGCCGATGGCCGGCTCGATGGTCGGGTCTACGAGTCGGCCGAAAACCTGGAGCAACGGGCCGCAGCGCCCGACCCGGCCGCGCTGGCGATCGAGTTTCGCGAAGCCGGCCAGCGCTATGCGCGCTGGGGCGTCACCAGCATCCATTTGATGAACAGCGGCCACCCGCTGCAGGCCGCGGTGCAGGCCCTAGCGGCAGCCGGTACGCCACAGAAGTGGACCATCTACAGCTGGGCGGGTCCAGTGTCGCGCATCGCCGACGCCTGGACCACGCTGGACGATACAGCGCGTTCGCTGCCGCCGCGCGTGCGCATCGAGGGGCCGAAATGGTTGCTGGACGGCACCCCCATCGAGCAGAACGCGCTGCAGCGCAGGCCCTACGCCGG
>JBDTVC010000146.1:0-12589 GCA_040007475.1 Burkholderiales bacterium | reverse complement strand
ATCATCGGCAGGAAGTACCAGTCGCGGAACTCGGCGCTGAAGCGGTGCCGGGCCAGGAAGTCGCCGATCGGCTGGTTCAACCGCGTCGCCTGCCCGCTGTCGGCCAGCGCGGTCGCGAGCCGGTTGAAGCGCAGCAGATCCGCCAGCATGCGCCAGAAGCGCGGCCGCAGCAGGTTGCGCCGCTGCGCGAACACGGTGTTGAGGTCGCAGCCGCTCCACTCCAGCCCGTGGCCTGGCACCTGCACCGAGAACGACATGTCAGACTTCGCGATCTCGACGCCCAGTTCGGCGAAGAGGCGCAACAGGTTGGGGTAGGTGCGCTCGTTAAGCACCAGGAAGCCGGTGTCGACGCCGTGCGTGACGCCGTCCAGCGTCATGTCGACAGTGTGGGTATGGCCGCCGAAGTAGTCGCCCGCCTCGAACAGCGTGACGTGCGCGTCGTCGCGAAGGCCGTGCGCCACCGAGAGGCCGGCGATGCCTGAGCCGACGACGGCCACGCGACGCATCGCCATCTCAGCTGCGGGCGCGCGCCACCTGGCGCGCCCCGGTCGGGATAAGAGTGTTGCGAAGCGTCCCCGGGGGAATCAGGGAGGGAGGAGGGAGGAGATATACCCCCCGGGGCTTGCACACGGCCTGAGCCGGCGGCTTCGCAACAGAAAACAGTTCACGGGTTCGCGAACGCATTTGGAGCGCCTCGGATGCGCGGAGTTCCCTCGCGGTGGTGGCGGCCTGGTCGGCAACAGCGTCGGCTTGCATGGGATCGTGGTGTGACTGGTTAGTATTAAATATAACCGATCAGTCTATATACGCGCTGCGAGTCGGGTTGGATGCAGCGCCCCGTGCCCCCGGCTGAACGTGTTCGGGCTGTCACGGGCTGCAGACTAGAATCGTTCGACAAAGGGGCAACGCCATGATCTACCCTGAACTTTTCAAGCAGCTCGAAGCCGTTCGCTGGAACATGGACGAGGACATTCCTTGGGACCAATTCGACGCCAGCAAGCTCACCGACGAGCAGGCGCAGACGATCAAGATGAATGCGATCACCGAGTGGGCGGCTCTGCCGGCCACCGAGATGTTCCTGCGTGACAACAAGGACGACGCCGACTTCTGCGGCTTCATGAGCGTCTGGTTCTTCGAGGAGCAGAAGCACTCGCTGGTCCTGATGGAGTACTTGCGGCGCTTCCGGCCCGACCTGGTGCCTACCGAGGCCGAGCTGCAGGAAGTGCGCTTCGAATTCGACCCCGCGCCGGCGCTCGAAACGCTGATGCTGCACTTCTGCGGCGAGATCCGCCTCAACCACTGGTACCGCCGCGCTGCCGAATGGCACACCGAGCCGGTGATCCAAGCGATCTACGAAACACTCGCGCGTGACGAAGCTCGCCACGGCGGCGCGTACCTGCGCTACATGAAGCGCGCACTGCAGAAGTTCGGCGACGAGGCGCGTGCCGCGTTCGCCAAGGTGGGCGTGCTGATGGCGAGTGCGCGCCGCACTGCGCAGGCGCTGCATCCGACCAACCTGCATGTGAACATCAAGCTGTTCCCACGCGACACCGTGCAAAGCCGCCTGCCCAACCCGGAGTGGCTCGAGCACTGGCTGGACCGGCAGATTCAGTTCGATGCCGTCTGGGAGACCAAGGTCGTCGAGCGCATCCTGCACAACATGAGCTTGCTGATGGAGCGCAGCTTCGCCAGCGTCCAGGAGCTCAACCGGTTCCGCAAGGAAGTGACCGCCACACTCGCCGCGGCCGCTCGGCCTGCGCTGGCGGCGGCGCCCGGCACGAGCTGAAGCGCAGCGCTGCCGGGGCTTGCCCATGCCGGCGACCTTTCTCGACAAGCTCTGCACCCGCGGCGATCTCTTTGCGCGCGTGGCCGCGCTGCCGCGGCCGGTCGTGTTCACGAACGGCGTGTTCGACATCCTGCACCGCGGCCATGTGAGCTACCTGGCGCAGGCGCGCGCGCTCGGCGCGAGCCTGGTGATCGGCCTGAACAGCGACGCTTCGGCGCGCGGGCTCGGCAAGGGACCGGATCGCCCATTGAACGTCGAGCTCGACCGCGCCTGCGTGCTCGCCGCGCTCGAGAGCGTCAGCCTCGTCACGCTGTTCGACGAGGCCACGCCGGTCGAGCTGCTCAAGCTCGTTCGCCCGCAGCTCTACGTCAAGGGTGGCGACTACGACATCGAGACGCTGGAAGAGACCAGGTGCGTCCGCACCTGGGGGGGCGATGCGAAGGCGCTGGGCTTTGTCGACGGCTATTCGACGACCGCGCTGGTGCGCCGCATTCGCGCCTAGAGCCGCTCGCGCAACCGCCGCGCCGGGAACGTGATCGTGCGTTCGGCCCAGTGCATGAAGCGCTCGGCGTCCGCCGTGCCCTCCTTGCGCAGATGGATCAGCAGGGCCTCGTCGCTGATGTGCGGCTGCGGCGGTTCTCCCATCAGGCGCCACGCGTTCGGGTAGGTCAGCGCGAGCACACCGTCGCTCGACGTGAAGCCCACGATGCGCCGCACGTCGGCGGCCCGCACCCAGCGCACGCACTGCTCGTCTTCGAGCACCTGAACCGGCGTGCCGCGAAACACATAGTGCCGGCCTTCGAGCGGGTGCCACACCAGCGCGCGCGTATGGTGGCGCAGGTCGCTCATCAGATCGAGCAGTGGCTTCGCGAGCAGCACGCCGAACAGCGGCGCGGTGCACACCATCGGCACGAGCCCGCCGATGCGCCACACCGACCACGAGACCGCCACGCAGATCGCGAGGCGCCACGCGATGCGCGCGATCGCCGTGTTCACGGCCGGCGATTGACCAGCACGATGCCGGCCGCCACGGCGATCAGCGCGATCACCAGGCGCAGCGTGATCGCCTCGCCGAGCAGCAGTGCGCCCATCACCAGCCCGAAGACCGGCGTGAGCAGCGTGAACGAGGCCAATCGCGTGGCCGGGTAGCGGCCGATGAGCCAGAACCACAGCAGGTAGCTGAACGCGGTGACGACGACGATCTGGAAACCCATCGACCCCCACGCCAGCGCGGACAGCGCGACCGGGACCTCGACCCCGGTCACCAGCGCTGCGATCGCGAGCATCACCCCCGAGATCGCCAACTGATACAGCAGCGTCTTCTCGGCCGAAGCGCCCGACAGTTTCGTGCCGCGGATCGCCAGCGTCGTGGCACCCCACAGCACACCGGCGAGCACGCCGAGCGCATCGCCGAAGAGTTGACGCGGGCCGGCCGCCGGCGCGTTGAACCCTTCCTCGAACGCCCACGCGACGCCCACGAACGCGATCAGCAGCCCGATCATCTGCACGCGCGACAGGCGCTCGCTGCGCGCGATGAACGGCATGCCGAGCGCGACGACGAACGGCGAGATGTAGATGAACACGACCATGCGCGAAGCGGTCGTGTACTGCAGCCCCGTGAAGATGCACAGGAACTCGACACCGAACAGCGCGCCGGCGAGCAGCCCGCCGCGCCAGGTCGCGTCGCGCGTGAAGATCGGGATGCCACGCACCAGCGTCCAGCCCCAGACGAGCAGCGCGCCGCCCAGCGAGCGCACGGCGGCCTGCCACAGCGCGGGCACCTCGGGCATCGCCACCTTCGCGGCGACCTGGTTCAGGCCCCACAGAAAGCAGCAGAACACCAGCATGGAGACGGCCAGTGCGTCGAGATGGGTCTTGCGTGAGGTCATGTGAGTCGGTGGCGCTGTGAGGCGAGGGCGATCAGTGCGCACAGCGCGCCAGCGAGCGCGCCGGTGGTGTGGACGAGCGGTGCGACGGTGATGTCCCACCCCTCGGGATGGCGAAAGGTGCTGCCCCACGGCGATTCACTCAGTAACTTCGCGACGAAGCCGACCGCCACCAGCGCGCCGACCCAGCGCTGCGCGCGCGTGCGGCCGGTCGCCAGCACCCACACGACGATGGCCGCCACACCCGTGTGCACGACGCCCGAGAGGCCGCCGTAGTGCAGCAGCTCGGGCCGCACCAGCAGGCCCAGGTGCGTGAGCGGCCAGGCCGCGAGCCAGGCCCAGGCCAACCGCGGCGGCACCATCGCGGCGACACCATAGACACCGACGAGCGCGATGCCCGCGAGGTTGCCGATCAGGTGCGCGCTGCTGTAGTGCACGCCGATCGGCGTGATGGCACGCCAGGGTTCGGTCAGTGCGAGGGCGGGCTGCCAGTCGATGGCCTCATGGGGCACCGGCCAGCCGGCCAGTGCACACGCGGCAAAGAACAGCGCCAGCCCGACCCAGGCCGCGTACGGCCGGCTCACGAGCTCCGCGCACCGAACACGGCGTGCCAGAGCGCCAGCACCGCGTTGCGCTGCACGGCCATCGCCTCGGGCTCGACCTGCGTCGGCTGCTCGTCCAGACGCGCGCGGTGTTGCGCGCGGCGCAGCTCGCGGTAGGCGTCGGCCGCGGCGTTGCCGACGTTGTCGGGCAGCAGGCCGAAGGCTTCAGCACGCTGCAGCAGCGCGATGTTGCCGACATCGTCGAGCAGACCAGGGTGTGTCGCGCCTTGCGCAAGCACGAGGTACTGCACGGCGAACTCCGCATCCATCATGCCGCCGGCGCTGTGCTTCACGTCGAACATCCCGCCCCGCAGCGGATGCGCAGTGCGCACCTTCTCGCGCATCGCGACGACCTCGTCGCGCAGCGCGGTGGCATCGCGCGGCGCGCACAGCACGGCGCGCCGCACGGCGTCGAACCCTGGCTCCAGCCCGCGCCAGCCGGCGCACCAGCGCGCGCGCGTCAGCGCCTGGTGCTCCCAGGTCCACGCGGTATTGCCGCCGCGGCCGGTCTGGTAGCGCTCGAACGACGCCAGCGAGGTGACGAGCAGGCCCGAGTTGCCATTGGGTCGCAATGCCGTGTCGATGTCGAACAACTCGCCGGCCGCGGTGCGCAGCGTCAGCCAGTTGATCAGCTTGCGGACGAAGGCGCCGTAGACCTCGGCAGCGCGATCGGGGTCGGCCTCGCCCGCGTCGTCGTAGAGGAACACGACGTCGAGGTCGCTGCCGTAGCCGAGCTCCTTGCCACCGAGCTTGCCGTAGGCGATGACCGCCAGGCGCGGCTCGGGCAGATGGGCCTGCTTCAGGTGCCGCCAGGCCCAGCGCATCGCGAGGGTGAGCGTCGCATCGGCGAGTGCCGAGAGGTCGTCGGCCACCTGCTCGACCGTGATCTCGCGCTCGACATCGCGCACCAGCGTGCGAAAGACCTCGGCGTGGTGCGCGCGACGCAGCGTGTCCAGCAGCGATTCTTCATCGGCCTGGCCGGAACGCTCCCAGGCCTCGTGGCGCTCCTCGAGCTCGCGCATGAACTCGTCGGGCTCGAAGCGACCATGCAACAGGCGCTGGTCGGCGAGCTCGTCGATCACGCCCGGGTGCAGCATCAGGTAGCGCATCGGCCAGCGCGCGAGGCCGAGCAGGCGCAGCAGCCGCGTCTGCACCTCGGGCCGCTCGACCAGCATCGCGAAGTAGCTTTCGCGCCGCAGCAGTGGCTCGACCCAATCGACGAACCGGACCGCCGCCTCCATCGTGCACTGCTCGTTCTTCACCGCCTGCACGGCGCGCCGGATCAGGCGCGCCAGGCGCAGCTTGCTGTCGTCGCGCAGCAGGCGGATCTTCGGCTGGTCGCGCCAGGCGCGCACGCGTGTGGCGAGCTCGGGCGGGAGCTCTTCGAGAAAGACATCGCTGTCGACCGGCTGCGGCGGGCCGCCGCAGTTCTTGCAGCCGTTCGCCGCTGGCGCATTCGCCACCGGCGCGCGGCCGTCGTGCAGCAGCGCGTCGAACTCCATCGCGACGAATTCGCGCACCTCGCCGAGCTTGTCGAGCAGCTCGCAGGCGTCGTCGTTGCAGACCAGGCCGAGGCTGCGCGCGATCCAGTTGAGATCGGCGTCGTTCGTCGGCAGCAAATGCGTCTGCTGGTCGTCGAGGTACTGGATGCGGTGCTCGACGCGGCGCAGGAACTCATACGCTTCGGAAAGCCTGGCCGCGCTTGCCGGCTTCATCAGCCCGCCGGCGGCGAGCTTGGTGAGCGACTTCATCGTCGAACGCGTGCGGATCTCGGGGAACTGCCCGCCGCGCGCCACCAGCAGCAACTGCACGATGAACTCGATCTCGCGGATGCCGCCGCGCGAGAGCTTCACGTCGTTCGCGCGCTCGGGCCGGCCGGCGGCGCGGCGTTGCGCCTCCTCGCGCACCTTGGCGTGCAACTGGCGCAGGCCCTCGAACACGCCGTAGTCGAGATAGCGGCGGTAGACGAACGCGGTGACGAGCCCGCGCAGCGCGATTGCGCGGCCGCTCGCCACGCTGGCGCGCGGCGCGACCACGCGGCTCTTCAGCCACGCGAAGCGCTCCCACTCGCGGCCCTGCACCTGCAGGTATTCCTCCAGCATCGCCATGCTCACGGCCGCCGGGCCGGAGTTGCCGTTGGGCCGCAGCATCAGGTCGACGCGGAACACGAAGCCGTCTTCGGTCGTCTCGCCGATCAGCGTGTAAAGACTCTTGGCGACCTGTGCAAAGTATTCGTGCGCGCTGATGGGCTGGGCACCATCGGTCAGCCCGTCTTCTTCGTACACATAGACGAGATCGATGTCGGACGACACGTTCAGCTCGCGCGCACCGAGCTTGCCCATGCCGACGATCCAGAAGTCGATCGCCTCGCCGGCCTCGTTTCGTGGCACGCCGAAGCGTGCGTCATGGTCGGCACGCGCCTGCGCGAGCGCGCGGTCGAGCGTGGCCTCGGCCAGCTCGGTCATCGCGCGCGTGATGTCGGGCATCAACGCGCCCTGCTCGACATCGAGCACCGCGAGCCGCTCCAGCACCAGCTGGCGTGCAACGCGCATCGCGCTGGGCAGCGCGCGCCCGTTGGCGAGCAGTTGTTCGATCAGCGCGTCGATCACCTCGCGCGTGGGCAGCCCGTCGGCCAGGAGCGGAAGGTCGTCGGCGTAGCGGCGCCGGATCCGCTGCACGAAGCGGCTGTGGTCGGCGCTCGCGCCGCGCTGGAGTGCAGGAAGGGGAGAGATTGAACCCATGGCCGCCAATGGGGTCTGTGCTAGATTGACCGAACAGCTTCTCGCCGACCTGGCTGGCGCACTTTTCTCTTCATGTCTCCGATCCCGCCCGCCACGTCTTTCGCTGAAGCGCTGCCCCCGCGCTGGGTTCGTGTGCGCTGGGTCGCGCGCGCGCTGCTGGGGCTCGTCATCATCGCGTGGAGCTTATTGCTGATCGCGTGGCTGACACTCCATTGGGGGATTCTGCCCCACATCCAGCAATGGCGTGAGCCGATCCAGGAACGGGCGAGCAAGGCGCTCGGGGTCCCGGTGCAGATCGGCCAGATCGGGGTGCGCTCCAGCGGCTGGGTGCCATCGTTCGAGCTCCGCGAGGTCGTGCTGCTGGGTCCCGACCAGCGCCCGGCACTGCGGCTGCCGCGCGTGTTCGCTGCAGTGTCGGTGCGCTCGCTGCTGTCGCTCGAGCTGCACTTCGAGCAGCTGCTGATCGACGGCGCCGAACTCGAGGTGCGGCGCGACCGGCAGGGTCGCATCTTCGTCGCTGGCCTGGACTTCAGCGGTGCAGACCTCGACAAGGACAGCGGCAGCGCCGCCGCCGACTGGTTCTTCGCGCAGCACGAGTTCGTGATCCGCGCCGGCGCACTGCGGTGGAGCGATGAACTCCGCGATGCCGCGCCGCTCGCGCTGGCCGACGTGCAGCTCGTCGTGCGCAACGGCCTGCGCCGCCACGAGATGCGCATCGACGCGACGCCGCCGGCCGAGTGGGGCGACCGCTTCAGCGCGACCGGCCGTTTCACGCAGCCGCTGCTCGCCCGCCGCGGTGACTGGCGGCGCTGGAGCGGCAGCGCCTACGCGAGCCTGCCGCGCGCCGATGTGCACGCGCTGCGCCAGCACGTGGCGCTGCCGTTCGAGCTGAGCGAGGGGGTCGGCGCGCTGCGCGGCTGGTTCGACATGACGGACGGCCAGCCGAGCGCGGCGACGATCGACGTGGCCCTGCGCGCCGTGAACCTGCGGCTGGCGCAGAACGTCGACCCGCTCGTCATCGAGGAGGTGCAGGGCCGCGTGGTCGCGCAGCGCACGCCCGACGCGGTGACGCTCGGCGTGCAGCACGCGAGCTTCCTGACCGGTGACAACATCCGCTGGCCCGAGGGCGACCTGGCGCTGACCTGGCGCCAGCGCGAGGGCCAGCCGGCCAGCGGCGGCGAGTTCAGCGCGCAGCGGCTCGATCTCGGGCTGATCGCGCAGATCGCCTCGCGCGTGCCGCTTGGCGACGCGCTTCGCAAGTTGCTCGCTGAACTGAACCCGCAAGGCGTTGTCCGCGATCTGAGCCTCAAGTGGGACGGGCCGGTCGACGCGCCCACGCACTACCGCGCCCAGGGCGAGTTGAACGGCCTGTCGCTCGCGGCGCATCCGTCGAGCGAGTCCGGTGGTGTCGGCCGGCCGGGGCTGCGCAATGCGACGATCGAACTCGACGCCACCGAGACCGGCGGCACCGCGCGCGTCGCGATCGACGGCGGCGTGATCGACCTGCCCGGCGTGTTCGACGACCCGGCGCTGCCGCTGGACCAGTTCAGCGCGCAGCTGCTGTGGAAGATCGAGCCACCCAAGCTCGCCGACCAGCCGCCGAAGATCGCCGTGCAGGTGAAGAACGCGCGCTTCTCCAACCCCGATGCGCGCGGCGAACTCAACGTGTCGTGGAGTTCCGGCAGTGGCGCGGGCATCTCGCGCGGTGGCCACTACCCCGGCCGGCTCGAGCTGGACGCGAAGCTGAGCGACGGCCATGCGGAGCGCGCCTGGCGCTACCTGCCGCTGGGCCTGTCGCGCGAGACGCGCGAGTACCTGCAGCATGCGGTGCAGGGTGGCAAGCTCGTGTCGGCGAACTTCCGCGTCAACGGTGATCTCTGGGACTTCCCGTTCTTCAACGCGAAGAGCAACAAGGACGGCGAGTTCCGCATCACCGCGAAAGTGGAGGACGGCAGCTACGCCTTCGTGCCCAGCGTGCCGGCGAGCGCTGGCAACCCGGGTCATGTGTCGCCGTGGCCGGTGCTCACCAAGGCAGACGTCGAGCTCGCGCTGGACCGCGGCACGCTCACGTTGAGCAACGGCCGCGCGCAGCTCGGCAACATCGAGTTCCGCAACGTGCAGGGCGCGATCCGCAACCTCGAGACCGAGGGCCAGCTCGCGATCGAGACGAACGCGCGCGGGCCGCTCGCCGAGATGCTGCGCGTCGTCAACACCACGCCGGTCGGCGGCTGGATCGGCAAGGCGCTCGATGCGAGCACCGGCAGCGGCAACGCCGAGCTCAAACTCGCCCTGGGCGTGCCGCTGATGCACTTCGAGAACGCCACCGCGAAGGGCAGCGTCACGCTGGCCGGCAACGACGTTCGCATCACGCCCGACAGCCCGCTGCTCGGCGGCGCCAAGGGCCGCGTCGACTTCTCGAACAAGACCTTCGCCGTCGTCGGCGCGAGCGCGAAGGTCTATGGCGGCGACCTGACGTTCGATGGCGGACTGCAGACCGATGGCAGCGTGCGCTTCAACGGCCAGGGCACGGTCACGGCCGATGGCCTGCGGCGCGCCACCGAGTTCGGCCAGGTCGCCCGCCTCGCAACTGCGCTGAACGGCCAGACGGCGTATCGCGCGAACCTGGGCTTCGTGCGTGGCGCACCCGAGGTCAGCATCACCAGCAACCTCGTCGGCCTGGCCGTCGACCTGCCCGCACCGCTGAACAAGACGGCGGACGCGCCGCTCGCGCTGCGCTACCAGAGCGCGCTGGATGCACCGATCATCGGCCAGCCGGCGCGCGACACGCTGCGCCTCGAGCTCGGCAGCCTGGTGCAGGCGGTCTACCACCGCGAGGTGTCGGGCGACCAGCCGCGCGTGCTGCGCGGCGGCATCGGCGTGATGGAGCCGGCGCCCGAGCCTGTCAGCGGCGTGGGCGCGAGCATCAACCTGAAGACGCTCGCCACCGACGAGTGGGAGAAGGTCGCCGACCGCCTCGTCGGCAGCGCCGATGCGCCCGACGCCGGCGGCAAGGCGACCTACTCGCCGGACTCGATCAACCTGCGCGTGCAGGAGCTCACCGCGGGCACGCGCCGGCTGACGCGCGTGTCGGCCGGCCTTTCGCAGGAGGCGGGCGGTCTGTGGCGCGCGAATGTCGATTCGGACCAGCTCAACGGCTATGTCGAGTACCGGCCGCCCTCACGCCGCGGTGGCGTGGCGGCGGCAGGTGGGCGCGTGCATGCGCGCCTGTCGCGCCTGTCGCTCCCCAAGAGCGACGTCGAGCAGGTCGAGAGCCTGCTCGATCAGCAGCCGGCGACCTTGCCGGCGCTCGATGTCGTTGTCGAGGACTTCGAGCTGCGCGGCAAGCACCTCGGCCGGGTCGAGATCGATGCCGTCAATCGCGTCGGCGTGCAGGGTCGCGAGTGGCAGCTGACGAAGTTCAACATCACCACGCCCGAGGCCCAGTTGACGGCAACGGGGCAGTGGGCAGCCGCGGGCGCCGCGTTCGCGCGCGGCGCACCGGCACCGCGCCGCGCGTTGATGGACTTCAAGCTCGTGCTCACCGACAGCGGCGCGCTGCTCGACCGGCTCGGCACCAGCAAGGCGATCCGCAGCGGCAAGGGCCAGCTGTCGGGCCAGATCGCATGGCAGGGGTCGCCATTCGCGCTCGACTACCCCTCCCTGAGCGGGCAGATCAACGTGGCGATCGAGGCCGGCCAGTTCCTGAAGGCCGAGCCCGGCGCAGCGCGGCTGCTCGGCGTGCTGAGCCTGCAGTCGCTGCCGCGGCGCTTGTCGCTCGACTTCCGCGACCTGTTCCAGGAAGGCTTCGCGTTCGACAGCTTCACCGGCGACGTGAGCATCGCGCAGGGTGTGGCGACCACGAACAACCTGCGCATGCGCGGCGTGCAGGCCGCGGTGCTGATGGAAGGCAGCGCCGACGTCGCCCGCGAGACGCAGGACCTGCGCGTCGTCGTCGTGCCCGAGATCAATGCCGGCACGGCGGCGCTGGCCTATGCCGTGATCAACCCGGCGATCGGCCTCGGCGCGTTCCTCGCGCAGGCGATCCTGAAGAAACCGCTGACCGCTGCCGGCACGCGCGAGTTTCGGGTGACGGGGCCGTGGGCCGACCCGAAGGTCGACCGTGTCGAGCGCAAGTTCAGCGATGATGTGCCTGCCGTCGATGCCCCGGCATCGGCGCCGCCCAAGACGCAATAGGCCCACCACCGCACGAGGAGCCCCGCATGAAGATCGCCGCCGTTCAGATGGTGTCCGGCACCAGCGCCGAACGCAACAGCGCCGATGCCTGGCGCCTGATCGGGCAGGCCGCACGGGCCGGCGCCGAACTCGTCGTGCTGCCCGAGTACTTCTGCCTGATGGGGCGCAGTGATCGCGACAAGCTTGGCATCGCCGAGGCGCCCGGCAGCGGCCCGCTGCAGCAGATGCTCTCCGAGGCCGCGCGCGAGCACGGCATCTGGCTGATCGGTGGCACGCTGCCGATCCGCACCGACGATGCGGATCGCGTGCTCAACGCCAACTGCGTGTTCGCGCCCGACGGCACGCTCGCGCTGCGCTACGACAAGATCCACCTGTTCAAGTACGACAACGGCAGTGAGCGCTACGACGAGGGCTGTGCGATCCGTGCCGGCAGCGAGCCGATGGCGGTGCAGGCGGGGGCGCTGAGGGTCGGCCTGAGCATCTGCTACGACCTGCGCTTTCCCGAGCTCTACCGTGCGCTGATGCACCCGCCGTGCGACCTGATCTCGGTGCCTGCCGCGTTCACGCACACGACCGGCCTCGCGCACTGGGAGCTGTTGCTGCGCGCCCGGGCGGTCGAGAACCAGTGCTATGTGATCGCCGCCGCGCAAGGCGGTCTGCACGAGAACGGCCGGCGCACCTTCGGCCACAGCCTGATCGTCGACCCGTGGGGCCAGGTGCTGAACGTGCTGCCCGAAGGCGAGGGCGTGGTGCTCGCGGAGCTCGACCCCGAGCGCATCGCAGCCGTGCGCCGGCAGCTGCCGGCGCTCGAGCATCGACGCATCGCGTCGACCGCGGGCGCGTGAGGGCGCGCCGCTGACAACACCGATCAGCGCGCGACCACGCCGTCGCCGTGCGGCGCACGGCTGAACGCCGGCAGTTGCTCGCAAGCCATCGAGTAGGCGAGCAGCAGTGGGTAGCGCGCGGGGTCGACGAGGTCCGGCTGCAGCGCCCGCACGAAGGTCCACGCCACGCCGCAGCTCACGCCGGCCTGGTCGATGCCGGTACTCGTGGCAGCCAGCGGCGCTTGTGACAGCGCGGCCTCGATCCCGTCGAACGCGGCCACCAGCTGGCCCTGCACGCGCGTGATCCACGGCGCGTGCCACTTCTCGGCCGGGCGCAGGCCGTACTCGTAGACGAGCTGCGCGCACTTCTCGTACGCAGCGAGCGCCAGACCGGTCAGGTGCAGCGTGCGCGGCCAGTCGGCGACCGAGCGCGGCATCAGGCTGCGCGGCGCGGCGAGCGCCTCGGCGTACTCGACGATGAGCGACGAATCCATCAGCACCGTGCCGTCGTCGCAGACCAGCGTCGGCGCCTTCACGACCGGGTTGATGCGCCTGA
>JBDTVC010000145.1:0-12604 GCA_040007475.1 Burkholderiales bacterium | reverse complement strand
CGATGCAGGCGCAGGTCGAACCGCACTTCCTGTTCAACACGCTGGCCAGCATCGACCACCTGATCGAGACCGACCCGAAGCGCGCCAGCGTGATGCAGAAGAACCTGATCGCGCTGCTGCGCGCCTCGATGCCGACGATGCGCGACGCGCACCCGGCCGCACACAACCTCGGCCGCGAGATGGCGGTGATCAAGCCCTACCTCGAGATCCTGAAGGTGCGCATGGAGGACCGGCTGCAGACCGAGATCAACGTGCCCGAAGGGCTGATGTCGGCCGACTTCCCGTCGATGATGATCCAGAGCCTGGTCGAGAACGCGATCAAGCACGGCCTGGAGCCCAAGCCCGAGGGCGGGCTGCTGTCGGTGCGCGCCGAGATCGTGCACGGCAAGCTGGCGGTGACGGTGGCCGACACCGGCCTGGGCTTCGGCAAGGCCGCGACTGCGGGCACCGGCATCGGGCTGGCGAACATCCGCGAGCGGCTGCAGCTGCTGTACGGCAACAAGGCCTCGATGGTCGTGGCCGAGAACCCGCCGAGCGGCACGATCGTGACCCTGACGGTGCCGTACCAGGCACAGACGCAAGAAGGAGAACGCGCATGAACCGTGTGTTCAAGACCCTGGCGTGGACCGTGCTGGTCGCCTTGGCCGTGAGCGTCGCGATCGTCGCAAGCGTGGCGTCGGCGATCGGTCCGCTGGATCAGACCGTGATCCACCTCGACGGCGCGCCGATCGCGCTGGCGCAGTTCGACGCCGGCCACTGGCTCGCGGCGGTCGGCGCGGTGCTGCTCGCGCTGATCGTGACGCTGTTCGTGGTGCTGCTCGTCGTGCCGGTGGCCGTGCTGGTGCCGCTCGCGCTGGCGGCGCTGGTGCTGGTCGGCGCGCTGGCGCTGGTGGCTGGCATCGCGGCGATCGCGTTCTCGCCGCTGATCCTGTGCGCCGGGCTGGTCTGGCTGATCTGGCGGCTCGCACGCGGCCCTGGCAGCACCCCCAAACCCGGCGCTACGATGCCGGGATGAACACGCCCACCCGCGCCCTGATCGCCGACGACGAACGCCTGATGCGCGAGCAGTTGCGCGCGCGACTTGCAGAGGTCTGGCCCGAGCTCGAGATCGTCGCCGAGGCGAAGAACGGCCTGGAGGCTGTCGAGCTCACCGAGGCACACCACCCTGACCTGGTGTTCCTCGACATCCGCATGCCGGGCATGACCGGCGTCGAGGCGGCGCGCGCGATAGCGCAGCTGCCCACCGATGACGAGAGCGGCTGGCGCGGTTGCGAGATCGTCTTCATCACCGCCTACGACCAGTACGCGATCGAGGCCTTCGAGCAGGGCGTGGTCGACTACGTGCTCAAGCCCGCCGAGCGCGAGCGGCTCACGGTGACCGTCGAGCGGATCAAGCGGCGGCTCGCCCGCGACCGGGCCGGCGAGTCAGACGAGCCGCCGCCGGTGATGCAGCAGCTGCTGCAGAAACTCGCCGCCCGCATGGACCCGGCGAAGGCGCCGACGCTGCGCTGGATCCAGGCCACGGTGGGCCAGAACATCCAGATGATCCCGGTCGAGGAGGTGCTGTTCTTCATCTCCGACGAGAAGTACACGCGGGTGCAGACCGCCACGCTCGAGGCGCTGATCCGCAAGCCGATCAAGGAGCTGATCGAGGAGCTCGATGCCGACGTGTTCTGGCAGATCCACCGCTCGACGCTGGTCAACACCAGGTTCATCGCCGGCGTGAGCCGCGATCTGCGCGGGCGCCAGCTCGTCGCGGTCAAGGGCAACAACGAGAAGCTCGAGGTCTCACGCAGCTTTGCCGGGCTCTTCAAGGGCATGTAGCGAGCCGGCGATGCACCATTGCGCAAGCCAGTACGTCGCCAGGATCCACAGCGACGACAGGGGCAGCGGCACCGCGAACTTGTTGATGGCCAGCAGGCTGTCCGACACCATGAACAGCAGGCCACCGAGCGCCGCATGGCGCGCCAGGCCGGTGCCGGCGCTGCGCCACCACACACCCGCCTGCGAGGCCATCGTCGCCAGGCACAGCACATACGCGACGACCGGCGCGCGCAGGGCGCCCGGCACCCCGCTCCAGAGCTGCGACAGGATCACGGCCGCGATCGCGCCGTAAACGACGAACACCAGCGGCCGCGCCGCGAGCCGCACCGGCACGCAGAACGCGGCGATGTACGCCAGGTGGGCGAGCAGGAACGCGATCAACCCGGGCAGGAAACCCTCGGTCGGCCAGAGCAGCGCGACGTCGCCGACCAACGACAGCGCCAGCCCGGCGCGAATGAACCGTTGCTGCATGGGCGCTGCGGCACCGCGCGGCCAGGCGTACCCGATGATCAGCAGCGTGGTCAACGGCTTGGCCGCGAACAGCCAGCCGACGGGCAACGCGCCGATCGACGCCCCCACGGCCACCAGGGCACTGATCGCGACGAGCCAGGGCCACCAACGATTCGGGATCAAACTGCTTCTCCGGTGCGCGCCGGGCGGCGACGCAGCGATTGTTACTCCGAAGCAGCGTGCGCAAACTGGCATTTCTCCGGGCTTCGCCGAGCGCGAGGCGCCGCAAAATTTCGTGCGGCGCTCGACAATCTCCTCAAGCGCCCCGCTGGCCAGCCGATGACAGATCTGACCGGGCCCGGAATGTCGTTGCGCCCGGTTGGCGCTGCGCTTCGCGCTTCGCCCCTCCTCGGACCCGGCGCACCATGACCTTTCTCGATACCGTCGTCACCGTGATCGCCTCCAGCACCTGGGCCACTTGAGCATGGGTGACCGACCGACCACCGCGCATCGCCGGCGCGTCCTGCTGCTGCTCGCGCTGGCCGCGCTGCCGATGCTGGGCCTGGGCGCGTGGACGGTGCGCCTGCCCGAGACCTACGCCGGCCTGAGCTTGACCCAGTGGCACACCGTTCTCGAGTTCGCCTCGATGCTGGTCTGCGGCGCCATCGCTGCGGTGGCCTGGAACCGGCGCGAGCTCGACACGCCGCGCAGCGTTCACGTGCTCGGCGTCGCAGGGGCCGGCGTGCTCGTGCTCGACATGGCCCACACGCTGTCGTTCCCCGGCATGCCCGACCTGGTCACGCCCAACACGGCAACCAAGTCGGTCGCGCTGTTCATGGCGGGTCGGCTGCTGGTCGCGCTCGCGCTGCTCGGCGTCGCCGCGCTGCCGTGGCGCCTGGCCCAGCAGCCACGCTGGCTCCGCTGGGCGCCCGCCGGCGTGGTGGCCTACGTGGCAGCGGTCTGCTTCTGGATCTTCGGCGCGCCGCAGGCACTGCCCGACCTGTTGATCGACGGCGAATCGCTGACGCTGACCAAGCGCATCGCCGAGTACGCCATCGCCGCGCTGTTCCTCACGGCGAGCGCACTGTTCGCGCGCCGCCTCGCGACGCCGCAGCCGTTCGACGTGTCGTCGCTGTTCTCTGCGGCGGTGCTGATGGCGATCGGCGAGTTGATCCTCACGCTGTATACGCGCACAACCGACCTCGCGATGGTCATCGGCCATGTGTACAAGGTGCTGGGCTTCTGGATGATGTACCGCACCGTCGTGGCCGACAGCATTGGCGCGCCCTACCAGCGGCTCGTCGACGCGCAGGCACTGCTGCGGCACAACGAGGAAGAGCTGCGCACGATGACCGACAACCTCCCCGCGATGGTGGCGTTCGTCGACCGCGACACGCGCTACCGCTTCGTCAACCGCAACTACGAGCGCTGGATCGGGCTGAAGCCCGAAGCCATGCTCGGGCGCACGGTGCGCGAGGTCCACGGCGACGAGGCCTATGAGACGCTGGCGCCGAACCTGGAGCGAGCATTCGCGGGCCAGGCCTTCGCCGTGGATCACCGCGTCACCCGCCACACCTCGGGCCGCGAGCGCTGGTTCAACGTCATGTACATGCCCAAGACCGGCGCCGACGGCGATGTCACCGGGGTCTACATCCTGAGCAACGACATCACCGACGTCGTCGATGCCGAGGGTCGCGCATTGTTCCTGGCCGAGCATGACGAGCTGACGATGCTGCCCAACCGCGCCGCGTTCCAGGCCGCCGTCGGCCGCACGCTCGCGCACTGCGGGGCCGATGCGAGCCCGTTCGCGGTGATCTTCGTCGACGTGGACCGCTTCAAGGTGATCAACGACACGCTGGGCCACAGCGCCGGCGACCGGCTGCTGCAGGAGCTGGCCACACGCATGAAGCAGGTCGTGCGCGGCAAGGATGTGGTCGCGCGCATGGGCGGCGACGAGATGTGCCTGCTCCTGCACGACGTGCGCGATGCCGCGCACGCCAGCGAGATCGCCGAGCGCATCCTGAGCGCGCTGCGCGTGCCGGTCGAGTTGCGCAGCGGCATGCCGCACCACGTGACGGTATCGGCCGGTGTCGCGATCTACCCGCAGGACGGCACCGATGTGACCACGCTGCTGCGCCATGCCGACATCGCGATGTACCGTGCCAAGGCTGCGGGGCGCGACGGCTTTGCGCTGTTCGGCGCCCACGACGGCGGGCCGGTCGAAGAGCGCATGGCCCTCGAGCTCGAGCTGCGCACCGCCATCGACCAGAACCAGCTCGTGCTGCACTTCCAGCCGCGCGTCGACGTCGTCACCGGCCGCCCGCTCGGCGTGGAAGCGCTGGTGCGCTGGCAGCACCCGCAGCGCGGCCTGCTGGCGCCGTTCCACTTCATCGACATCGCCGAGGAGACCGGGCTGATCGTGCCGATGGGCGCCTGGGTGCTGCGTCGCGCCGGCCAGGCGCTGAACCGCCTGCAGCACGGCGGCGCCCCTGGCCTGACGATGTCGGTCAACGTCAGCGCACGTCAGTTCAAGAACCCCCGGCTCGTCGACGAGGTCGCCGAGATGATCGCGCTGTCGGGCTGCGCCGCCCACCAGGTCGAGCTCGAGCTCACCGAGAGTGCGGTGATGGAGCAGCCCGAGATGGCCGAGGCCACGATGCGTCGACTGAAGCAGCTCGGCGTGCGCCTGGCGATGGACGACTTCGGCACCGGCTACTCATCGCTCGCCTCGCTGAAGCGCTTCCCGGTCGACTGCGTGAAGATCGACCGCTCGTTCGTGAACGACATCCCCGGCGATGCCGGGGACTCGGCGCTGACGCGCGCGATCATCGCGATGGGTCATTCGCTCGGCCTGCACGTGGTCGCGGAGGGCGTGGAGCGGCGCGACCAGCTCGACTTCCTGCGCCTCGAAGGCTGCGACGAATACCAGGGCTACTGGTTCGCCAAGCCGATGCCCGAAGACGCGCTGACGGCGCTGCTGGCCGACCTCCCGCGCGCCGAGCTGGCAGCGGCACTTTGACGCGGTGGCCATGATGAAACCGTACAGGGTGAATCACGCCGGCCCGAGCGTCACCGCACACCGCCTGGTCGCGGCGCTGCGGTCGATGCTGCTGGCGTTGCTCCTGCCGTGCGCGCTGGCGACGGCCGCCGATGCGGCCAACTCCACGCGCATCCTCGCGCTCGAGAACCTCGGGCGCGCACGCCCTGATGAGGCCGCCGCCGCACTGGAGAACATGCTCCCGCTGACCGCCGAACACGGCACGGAACGGCTGGAACTGCTGACGGTGCAGGGCGTCATGTTGACACTTGCCTCAATGAACGACGCGGCCGAGGCTGCGGTCGGGCGCCTGACGGTCTGGAGCGAAGACACCGCGGCAGCCCATGCATCGGCCGCCGGTGCCGCCGCGGCGCTGATCCGCACCGGCACGATGGTGAACAACGGCGACCTGCAGCGCGCCGACGAGGCGCTGCAGACGGCGCTGATGCACTTGCCCGACACGACCGCGCCCCGCGACCGCTACCGGTTTGTCGCGGCACTGGCTCGCATCAAGCGTGACTCGGGCAAGCTCGACGCGGCGGTGCAGTTGTCCCACGAGGCGTTGGCACTGGCCGAGCGGACTGACGAGCCCTGGCGCCAGGCCGAAGCCCGTGTGGCACTCGCGTCCAGCTACACCGGCGCCCAGGAATTCGAACGCGCCCATAGGCTCACCAAGGAGTCGCTCGCGCTGGCAGAGAACGCGTCGGACTGGATCGGGCTCTCGCGCGGCTACAACACGCTGGGCATCGTGCTCGATGGCCTGGGCGACCAGCCGGGACAACGGCATTCGTTCGAGCAGGCCATCCACTACGCGCGCCGCGCCGGCTCCAAGATCGACGAGGTGCTGCTGCTGGCCAACATGGCCGACTTCTTCCTGAAGACCGGCGACTACGCCACGGCACTGACACACGCGGAGCGCGCGCTGCCGCTGGCCCGCGAGCTGAAGGATCGGAGCAGCGAGACGGTCGCGCTGTCCAACATCGGGCTGTCGCACATCTCGCTGCAACATCTGGAATTGGGCAAGCGCTACGTGGCCGAAGCGATGGCCATCGATCAACGGCGCGGCGCGGCGACCGACGTCGCCGACATGTACGGCGAACTCGGTGTCTATCTCGAGAAGGCAGGCGACCTCAGGGGCTCCGTCTCCGCTTACCACGTTTACCGGCGCATGATGACCGGCCTCCTGCCCGGTCAGCAGCAGAAGGCCATCTTGGCGATGCAGGAACAGTACGACGCCGACAGCCGCAAGCGCTCGCTGGTGCTGCTCGCCCGCGAGAACGAGATCAAGGCCGAGAAGCTGCGCCGACGCGACCTGCAGCAGCGTCTGTGGGGGCTGGTGGCTGCAGCGTTCGCGCTGTCGCTCACCGCCATCGCGCTGCTGCATTACCGCGTCCGCCGCACCAACCGGCTGCTGGCAACGAGCAACGGCCTGCTCGAGGTGCAAGGCGAACGCGACCCGCTCACCGGCCTGGGGAACCGTCGCCGCTTCGACGCGGCGATGCGCGAGCTCGCCGCGGACGGCACGCTCAACGGGACCGCCTATCTGGTGGACATCGACCACTTCAAGCGCATCAACGACCGCCACGGTCACCGTGTCGGAGACGCCGTGCTGGTGGAAGTCGCGCAGCGCCTGCGCGCGACGCTGCGCGACCAAGATCTGCTCGTGCGCTGGGGTGGCGAGGAGTTTCTCGCGGTGGTGCAATCGCTCGGCACGGAGCAGGCCGATGCGCTCGCCCAACGCATGCTGTGCGAGCTCGAAGGCGCGGCGATCAGTGTCGACTCACATCACATCACCGCAACCGCCTCGATCGGCTTCGCCACCTTCCCGATCGGGCCGACCTCGCTGCGCGTACCCGAGGAACGCGCCATCGCCCTCGTCGACGCCGCCATGTACCTGGCCAAGGCCCATGGTCGCAACCGTGCCTATGGCGTGCGGTTGCTGCAGGCCTGCGACGCGCCCGCGCTCGCAACCATCGCGAACGCCCTCGAATCGGCCTGGCGCAAGTGCATCGTCGACTTGACGCTGCTGCAGGGCCGCTCACCGCTGGCGATGGCGGCATGAGACATCCAGTGACTGCGATGCGCAATCTCCTGGCCATCGTGCTGTTGTCTTGCAGCGTGCATGTCGCAGCCGTGGCGACCGACCTGTCCACACGCGTCCTCGCCCTCGAAAGCCAGGGCCGGGCGAATCCGAACGAGGCCGCCGACACGCTGGAGCAGTTGCTGCCGCTCACGCCCGAACACGGCGCGGAGCGCCTCGAGCTGCTCACGGTCCAGGGCCTGATGCTCGCGCTCGCATCGCGGGCCGAGGCCGCCGAACGGTCGGCGCTGCGGCTCGATGACTGGGGCCGGGACGCCAAGGCACCGCATGCCTCCAGCGCCGGCGCCGCGGCGCTGCTGATCCGCGCCCGTTCGCTGGCGAGCAGTGGCGATCTCGGACGCGCCGACGCGATGATGCAGGACGCGGTGGCGAGACTTCCCGACACGCTGTCGCCGCGCAGCCGCTACCGCTTCATCGCGGCGCACGCCTTTATCAAGGCCGAATCCGGTGCGCTGGAAGCGGCCGTCCGCCTGGGTCACGAAGCGCTCGCGCTGGCCGACCATACCGACGAGCTCTGGCGCCAGGCCGAAGCCCGTGTGGCGCTCGCCCCCAGCTACGCGGACGCGAAGCAGCTGGAGCGCGCCCGCGCCTTGGCGCAGGAGGCGCTGGCGCTGTCCGAGCGCGCGCAGGACTGGGTCTCGCTCTCGCGCGGCCACACCGCAGCGGGCATCATTCTCGACGGGATGGGGGACGTGCACGGCGAGCGCCGATCCTTCGAGCTCGCGATCGACTACGCGCGGCGCGCCGGCTCGAAGATCGAAGAAGTGCGCACGCTGGCCAACATGGCCGACTTCTTCCTGAAGACCGGCGACTACAGCACCGCACTCAGCTACGGCGAGCGGGCACTGCCGCTCGCCCGCGAGCTGCACGCCACCAGCAGCGAAATGGTCGCGCTGGCCAACATCGGCTTGTCGCACATCTCGATGCACCACCTGGAGCTCGGCAAGCGCTTCGTGCGCGAGGCGATCGCGATCGACCAGCGCCGCGGCTCGCTGAACGGCGTCTCGGACTCGAACCGTGAGCTCGGGACCTACCTCGAGAAGGCCGGCGACCTCGCCGGCGCGATCGAGGCGTACCACACGCATCGGCGCCTGGCCACCGGCATCCTGCGCAGCGACCAGCAAAAGGCGATCCTGGCCATGCAGGAGCAGTACGACGCCGAGCGCCGTGCGCGTGCGCTCGCACTGCTCAACCGCGAGAACGAGATCAAGGCCGAGCAGCTGCGCCGGCGCGACCTCCAGCAGCGCCTGTGGTGGCTGCTCGCCGCGGCCTTCGTGCTGTCGTTCGCCGTCGTCATGCTGCTGTACCGCCGGGTGCGCGACACCAACCGGCGCCTGGCGACGAGCAACGAGCTGCTCAAGGTGCAGAGCGAGCGCGACCCGCTCACCGGCCTGGCGAACCGCCGCCACTTCCAGGCCGCCATGCGCCAACTCGCGCATGACGGCAAGCTCACCGGCACCGTCTACCTGATCGACATCGACCATTTCAAGGCCGTCAACGACCAGCACGGCCACGGCGCGGGCGATGCGGTGCTGGTCGAGGTCGCGCAGCGCCTGCGCGAGACGCTGCGCGAGAACGACCTGATCGTGCGCTGGGGCGGCGAGGAGTTTCTCGTGGTCGTGCAGCAGCTCGAAGCCGAGCAGGTCGACGCGCTCGCGCAGCGCATGCTCAGCGTGCTCGACCGCGCGGCCGTCACCGTCGACACACGCCGCATCGCGGTGACGGCATCGATCGGCTTCGCGACCTTCCCGATCGGCCCGGCCTCGCTGCGCGTCTCCTGGGAGCGCGCGATCAACCTGGTCGACACCGCGATGTACCTGGCCAAGGCCCACGGTCGCAACCGCGCCTACGGCGTGCGCGTGCTGAAGGCACGCGACGATGCCGCGCTCGACGAGATCACGCACTCGCTCGAGGCCTCGTGGCGCGATGGCCAAGTCGCGCTGACCCTGCTCCAGGGTCGTTCACCGCTGGCGGTGGCTGCATGAGCACGCTGCGCCGTGCCAAGCACCAGAGTCATCCAATGAATATGCGCCTGCTCATCACGATCGCCGCAGCGCTCTTCGCGTGGGCTGCGCATGCCGGCGCGGCCCCCGCGCACGACGACTTCGACAAGCAGGTCGACGTGCTGACGCGCGACGGCGTCGAGCATCCGGCCCAGACGATCACGGCGCTGGAGCAGATGCAGCGCGAGCATGCTGGCTCGCCGCGCGAGCGGCGCGTGCTGCTGCAGGCGCTCGGCAGCCTGCAGGCCCGCAGCGGCGCGCCCGCACGCGCGAACGAGCTGGCCGATCAGTTGCAGTCGCTGGCGGTTGGCGATCCGACCGGCCAGACGCAAGCCGCCGCGAACCTGGTCCGAGCGCAGGTCGCCGAGGCCGCCGGCCAGCTCGATGCCGCCGCCGCACTGGCCCAGGCGGCGTTGCCGGCGTTCCAGGCCGGCTGCGCACGCGCCACCGAGAAGGCCGCGCTGCCGCCAACCTGTGACTACCGTTCCGCCTGGGCCGCCCTGATGCTGCTCGAACGCCGCGCGGCGGGCGTGGGCGTGACCGTTACCGCCAGCCAGCACGCGCAGGCCGCACTCGAACTGGCCGAGGCGGCCGGCGACTCGGCGCGTCAGGCCACCAATCTGGGCCGGCTCGCCATCCTCGCGCAGGACCGGGGTGAGAACGATGCCGCCGTCTGGCTGATGGCCCAGGCGCGCCGCGCCGTGGCGCAGACCAACGACCCGGCGCAGCAGGCCCGCCTGACCACCGTGCAGGCGCGGCTGGCCGCGATGCGTGGCGACACCAAGGGCAACCTGCAGCTGCTCGAAGACGCGCTCGCATTGGCCGCCACCGCCAAGGCCTCCCGGCTGCAGGCACAGATCCTGGTCAACCTGGGCGATGCGTACTCGGCCATGGGCCGGCCGGCCGACGCGCTGCGAGCTGCCGAGCGCGCATTGCCGATTGTTCGCAGTCACAACGACGCTCGCTCGGAGCGCGCACTCATCAACAACATCGGCGTCGCGAAGATCGGCGTCGGCCGCGTCGCCGAAGGCAAACAGGACATGGCCCGCGCGATCGAGCTGTGGCAGAAGTCCGGCGAGACCGGCGAACAGGCCGGTGCGCTGCGTGAGTTCGGCGAGGCGCTGGCCGCGGCCGGTGACGCCCGGGGCGCGCTCGAGCTCTACCACCGCGAGCGCTCGCTCAGCGCCGAGCTGATGCGCGTGAACCGCAACCTCGCGCTGAAGGACCTGCAGACCCGCAACGACGCCGAGGCCCGCCAGCGCGACATCGAGCTGCTCGGCCGCGACAACGCGCTGAAGACCGAGGCGCTCGCCAACCGCGACCTGCTGCAGCGCATCTGGTGGCTGCTCGCGGCCGTGATGGGCCTGGCGATCGTGCTCGTCGCGATGCTCTATCGGCGCGTGCGCGAGACCAACCGGCAGCTCGCCGCCAGCCACGTGCAATTGCAGGCGCAGAGCGAGCGCGACCCGCTGACCAACCTCGCGAACCGCCGGCACTTTCAGGCCGTGATGGCGCAATCCAGCCAGTCCGACGGCTTCGAGGGCGCGCTCCTGGTCGTCGACATCGATCACTTCAAGCATGTCAACGACGTGCACGGCCACGCGGCCGGCGACCAGGTGTTGGTCGAGGTCGCGCGGCGCCTGAACGACGCGGTGCGCAGCGACGACCTGGTCGTGCGCTGGGGCGGCGAGGAGTTCCTGATCCTCGCGCCGCGCGCCGCGCCTGAGCAGGCCGAGCAGATGGCCGAACGCGTGCTGCACGCGCTGGGCGAGACACCGATCGACGTCGGCTCGAACGCACTGCGCGTCACCGCATCGATCGGCTATGCGCGCTTCCCGCTGCCCCCGTACAGCACCGCGGTACCGTGGGAGCAGGCGATCAACCTCGCCGACATGGCGCTCTACACCGCGAAGAACCAGGGTCGCAACCGCGCGGTAGGCATCACGTCGACGACCGCGTCGACGACCGAGACGCTGCGCACCATCGAGGCCGACTTCGACCGTGCGTGGCACGACGGCCGCGTGACGCTATTGCAGACCCCGGGACCCGAGCCGCGCGACACGCTTCGCGCGGCCTGAGGGCTATCGGGCTTCAGGTCGGCAGCCAGACCGCGCACCCGCCTTCTCCTGCAGGTGTCAGCGCGCGAAGCTGAACTGGCACACGCGGCCGGTGAGCCGCTGGCCCGAGCCGCTGGTCGGCTCGAACTGCGCCTTCACACGGTAGGTGTATTGCTTGCCGCGCTGCGCCTTGTTGATCGCGTACTTTTCGTTGTTGACGATGCCGTCCAGCCGCAGCGCGGCGCTGCCGTCGGGCTTGATCCGGCCGCGCAGATGGTGCCAGCCGGGCTCGCCCTCCGTGCCATGCGTGGCACTCAGTTCGCCGTCGACGACTTCGGCCGGGAAGCGGTGCGTGTAGCCCTTGGTGTCCTCGTCGTCCGGGTGCGGCGGGCAGGTCAGCGTGACCTGCCAGGCGCCGTCGAACGGCGTCGGCTCGGCTTGCACCCACGCGGACGCGGTGCTCAGCAGGGCACCGAACAGGGCGGTCGAGATGCGCATCATGCGAGTCTCCTCGGTTCGTGAATGGGAGCGGCGCAGTCCGGGCGAACCACGTCAGACGCCGCCGTGGTCCGCCGGCACGCGGGCGGCGCGCGCCGCGGCTGCTTCGCGCAGGGCCTTGAGCCGTTCGCGCGGGTCTTCCTTGGCCTTGACCTCGTCGAGCTTCATCTCGCCGATGAACCGGCTCGGCACGCCCATGATCGTGTCGCGCCCGCGCTTGCGGCGCTTCAGCACGTTCACGCTCAGCGTACTGCGAGCGCGCGTGATGCCGACGTACATCAGGCGGCGCTCTTCTTCGAGCCGCTCGGCGGTCATGTCGTCGTCCTCGCTGCGGAACGGCAGCAGCCCTTCGTTGACGCCTGCGAGCATCACATGTGGCCACTCCAGGCCCTTCGCGGCGTGCAGCGTCGAGAGCGTGACGACGTTCTGGTCGTCGCCCCGCTCGGCCAGGCTGATGATCACGGAGATGGTCTGCGCGACCTCGAGGACGCTCTGCTTCTCGGTCTCCACGCTCGCGCCGCCGTCGTTCTCGCCGACGGCGGCGACGCCGGCGTTGTCATCCTTGCCGCCGCAGCGCCGGGCGATCCAGTCGACGAAGTCGAGCACGTTGCTCCAGCGCGCGGCGGCGAGCTTC
>JBDTVC010000144.1:0-12607 GCA_040007475.1 Burkholderiales bacterium | reverse complement strand
ATACCGCGGCGGTGTAGCCCGCCGGGCCCGAGCCGAGGATCAGGACTTGGGCGTGCTTGGGAGTGGTGGTCATGGCAGGGTGAGGATGCAGTGCTCGGATCGTGGCCGGTGTGCCGCGGTGCGACACGTCAGTCTGACATGAGGGCGAATCCGGCTGACTTGCAGCGCATTAATGGTGACAATAGAGAAATTGTAGGCAGGAGCCACAATAATCTTTTCAGGGCGCCCGCTGGCAGGGCATTGACAACAGAAAACGAAAGGCAGCTCCGCATGGCAATGCTTTCCAATCTCGACCTGATCCGGCGCGTGCCGCTGTTCTCACTGCTGACGAACGACCAGGCCCAAGGCATTGCCGATAGTGTCGTCAAGCGCCGCTTCCGGCGCGGCGAGATTGTGGTGGAGCACAACAAGAAGTCGAACGCCCTGTTCATCCTGTTGACCGGCCGCGCCCGGGTGTTGACTGCCGATTCGCGTGGCCGCGAGGTCATCCTGGCGGTGCTGCAGCCAGGCGACTACGTTGGCGAGATGAGTCTGATCGATAACGAACCGCATTCGGCCACCGTGCGCGCCGAGGTGCAGACCGACATGCTGATCCTGGGTCGCGCCGAGTTCGCGCGCTGCCTGCCCGAGAACTCGAGCCTCTCGTACGCGATCATGCGCGGTCTGGTGCAGCGGCTGCGCAGCGCCGATCGCCAGATCGAGTCGCTCGCGCTGCTCGATGTCTATGGTCGCGTGGCGCGTACGCTGCTCGACATGGCCGAGATGGAGGGCGAGCACAAGATGATCCGCAACAAGGTCTCGCGCCAGGATCTGGCCAAGGTCGTCGGCGCCTCGCGCGAGATGGTCAGCCGGGTCATGAAGGACCTGGAAGAGCGCGGCATGATCCAGACTCAAGAAAACGGCTCGGTGATCATCAAGGAACAGCTGACGTCCTGACGGCCCACTGGGTCGGATCGGCCACAATCCGCCGATGACGTTCCCACTTGGTTCACTCCGCGATGGCGGAGCCCCCAACGCGTCGGGCGCGACGCCCGTGCACGCACCCGCCGGCTGGCGCGCGCAACTGACGCTGCTGATCACCGGCGTGCTGTGGCTGCTGGCCGTCTTGGCGCTGGCGACACACAACGCCGCCGACCCTGCGTTCTCGACCTCAGGCACGGCAGGCGTCGTGCTGAACAAGGCGGGGGCCGCGGGGGCGTGGTTCTCCGATCTCGCGTACTTCGTCTTCGGCTATTCGATCTGGTGGGCCGTTCTCGTCGGGCTTCGCGTCTGGCTCGGCGAGCTGGCGCAGGTGCTGCGTGGCGAGGGTGTCGCGCCGCATGCGCCGGTGGCTCCGCCCCGGCCGGTGTGGTTGTTCTGGGTCGGGCTGGCGCTGCTGCTGGCCGCCAGTGCATCGCTCGAATGGACCCGTCTCTACCAGTGGGAAGGCCGCGTGGCCGGTGGCCACGCCGGCGGGGCCGTGGGCTACACGCTCGGGCAGTGGACGCAGGGTCTGATCGGCTTCGCGGGCTCCGGTGTGTTCTGGATCGCCGCGCTGGTCGCTGGCATCGCGCTGGCGCTGCGGTTCTCGTGGCTGCGCCTCGCGGAACGCATTGGCGCCTGGGTCGAGTCCCTGCGCGAAAAGCGCGTCGAACGCATCGAGCGGGCCGAGGACGCGCGGGTTGGCGAGAAGGCCTTGCGCGAGCGCGAGATCATCGTCGACGTGGAGCACCGGCTGCACGAAGATCACCTGCCGATCGTGATCGAGGCGCCGGTGATCGACGTGCCCAAGAGCGCGCGCGTCGTCAAGGAGCGGCAGAAGCCGCTGTTCACCGAGCTCGCCGACACCAAGCTGCCGCAGGTCGACCTGCTCGATGCCGCGCCGGGCCGCACCGAGACCGTCTCGCCCGAGACGCTCGAGATGACCTCGCGCCTGATCGAGAAGAAGCTGAAGGATTTCGGCGTCGAGGTCCGCGTGGTCGCGGCGTCGCCTGGCCCGGTGATCACGCGCTACGAGATCGAACCGGCCACCGGCGTGAAGGGCTCACAGGTACTGAACCTGTCGAAGGATCTGGCGCGCTCGCTGAGCCTCGTGAGCATTCGCGTCGTCGAGACGATCCCTGGCAGGACGACGATGGCGCTCGAGCTGCCGAACCCGAAGCGCCAGACCATTCGCCTGTCGGAGATTCTCGGCTCGCAGGTCTACAACGATGCGTCGTCGCAGCTCACGATGGGCCTGGGCAAGGACATCGTCGGCAATCCGGTCGTCGCCGACCTCGCGAAGATGCCGCACTGCCTGGTGGCCGGCACCACCGGTTCGGGCAAGTCGGTGGGCATCAACGCGATGATCCTGTCGCTGCTCTACAAGGCCGAAGCCAGAGACGTTCGGCTGATCCTGATCGACCCGAAGATGCTCGAGATGAGCGTCTACGAGGGCATCCCGCACCTGCTGTGCCCGGTCGTCACCGACATGAAGCTGGCGGCCAACGCGCTGACCTGGGGCGTGGCCGAGATGGAGCGTCGCTACAAGCTGATGAGCAAAATGGGCGTGCGCAATCTCGGCGGCTACAACAAGAAGATCGACGAGGCCAAGGAGCGCGGCGAACTGATCCCGAACCCGTTCAGCCTCACGCCGGAGGAGCCTGAGCCTCTCGATCGCCTGCCCAACGTCGTGATCGTGATCGATGAACTCGCCGACCTGATGATGGTCATCGGCAAGAAGATCGAGGAGCTGATCGCCCGTCTGGCGCAGAAGGCGCGTGCGTGCGGCATCCACCTGATCCTGGCCACGCAGCGCCCCAGCGTCGACGTGATCACCGGCCTGATCAAGGCCAACATCCCGACCCGGCTGTCGTTTCAGGTCAGCAGCAAGATCGACTCACGCACCATCCTCGACCAGATGGGTGCCGAGGCCCTGCTGGGCATGGGCGACATGCTGTACATGGCCTCGGGCACCGGCTTTCCGGTTCGGGTCCACGGCGCCTTCGTCAGCGACGAGGAGGTGCACCGCGTGGTGGACTACCTCAAGACGCAGGGCGAGCCGAACTACATCGAGGGCATTCTCGAGGGCGGCGTGCTCGACGGCGAGAGCGGTGACGTGCTCTCCGGCGAGAGCGGCGTGATGGGCGGGGGCGAAGGCGATGCGCTGTACGACAACGCGGTGGCGATCGTGCTGCAGCACAAGCGCGCGTCGATCTCGCTGGTGCAGCGCCACCTGCGCATCGGCTACAACCGCGCGGCGCGCCTGCTGGAACAAATGGAGAAATCCGGGCTCGTATCCAGCATGTCCACCAACGGCAACCGCGACATCATCGTCCCGGCCCGCGCCGAATGAAAAGAATCTTGATTGCGCTCGCCCTGGCCGGTGCCGGGTTGGCCGCGCAGGCCGATGCGGTCGACACCCTGCGGGGCTTCATCCGCGACGTGAACACCGGCCGCGCGCAGTTCACCCAGACGGTGACGTCACCCGACGGCGCGAAGAAGAAGACGTCGAGCGGCAGCTTCGAGTTCTCGCGGCCGAACCGCTTTCGCTTCGCGTATGCCAAGCCCTTCGAGCAACTTATCGTGGCCGATGGCCAGAAGGTCTGGATATTCGATGCCGACCTGAACCAGGCCAGTTCGCGCAAGTTCTCGTCGGCGCTCGGCGCGACGCCCGCCGCGCTGCTTGCCGGTGGTTCGCTCGACAAGGATTTCGACCTCGTCGCGCTGCCCTCGAAGGACGGGCTCGACTGGGTCCAGGCCAACCCGAAGCTCAAGGATGGCGCCTTCAAATCGGTGCGCGTCGGTTTTCGCGCCAAGGAGCTGGCTGCAGTCGAGATCGTCGATGCGTTCGACCAGCGCTCCTTGCTGCAATTCAGCCAGTTCGCCGCCGGCGTGACGTTCGCTGCCGACGCATTTCGGTTCACGCCACCGGCCGGCGCGGATGTGATCGAACAGTGAGCGCGGACGAGCCTCGTCTGCCGCTCGACGACGAGCTCGACGCGCCGCTGGCAGAACGGCTGCGCCCCCGAACGCTCGATGAGGTGATCGGCCAGCAGCACCTGCTCGGCGCCGGCAAACCGCTGCGTGCCGCGTTCGAATCGGGGCGCCTGCATTCGATGATCCTGTGGGGTCCTCCCGGCGTGGGCAAGACGACGCTCGCGCTGCTCGTGGCGCACGCTTTCAAGGCGCAGTTCATCGCCATCTCGGCCGTGCTCGGCGGCGTGAAGGACATTCGCGATGCGGTCGAGCGCGCGCAGATTGCACGCAACACCCAACGCCGAACGGTCGTGTTCGTCGACGAGGTGCACCGCTTCAACAAGGCGCAGCAGGATGCCTTCCTGCCGCACGTCGAATCGGGGCTGTTCACCTTCATCGGTGCGACCACCGAGAATCCGTCGTTCGAGGTCAACTCCGCGTTGCTGTCGCGCGCGACGGTGCATGTGCTGAAGACACTCGGCGAGGACGATCTGCGAGAGCTCGTGCGGCGCGCGGCTGAACTGCTCGCCGCACCGCCGCTGACCGATGCTGCACGCAACCGCCTCGTCGCCTACGCCGATGGCGACGCACGACGGTTGCTCAACGCGTACGAGAACCTGATCGCGATGTCGGGCAGCGCCACCCAGATCGACGAGCCAATGCTCGAGCACGCCCTGGGCGAGCAATTGCGCCGCTACGACAAGGGCGGCGAGCAGTTCTACGACACGATCTCGGCGCTGCACAAGGCCGTGCGCGGCAGCGACCCCGACGCTGCGCTGTACTGGTTCGTGCGCATGCTCGACGGCGGCGTCGACCCGCGCTACGCGTCGCGCCGGCTGGTGCGCATGGCCAGCGAGGACATCGGCCTGGCCGACCCGCGAGCGCTGCGCCTGACGCTCGATGCGGCCGAAACCTACGAGCGCCTCGGCTCACCCGAGGGCGAACTCGCCTTGGCGCAGGCGGTCGTCTACCTCGCGGTCGCGCCGAAGAGCAATGCCGTCTACACGGCCTACAAGGCCGCTGTCGCCTTCGTGAAGCAGGATGGCACGCGCGCCGTGCCGCTGCGCCTGCGCAATGCCCCGACCGCGCTGATGAAAGGCCTGGACTACGGCAAGGGCTACCGCTACGCGCACGACGAGGAGGGCGGTTTCGCGGCCGGCGAGAGTTACTGGCCAGACGGCCTTGAACCGCCATATTTTTATGCGCCGGTGGAGCGCGGACTAGAAATCCGTATCAGCGAGAAGCTGCGTGAGCTGCGCCGCTTGAACGAAGCGGCTGTCAAGCCTAGGTAAGACAGGGTTTGCGCCCGCTCCGCCACCGGGAAAGTCAGAGGCGGGGCCCCGATTTTGCGACTCTAGAATCCCGTGCGCTCGGGCCGGATCACTCGTCGGTCCTGCCCCTGCGAACAAGCCGTGGCCGGAATATTGCTACTGGATGAGCCACGGATAACAAGCTCGGGAACGCAGGAGAGAGAACGCATGGACACCTTCATCCAGCAAATCATCAACGGCCTGGTGCTCGGCAGCGTCTACGCGCTGGTGGCACTGGGCTACACGATGGTTTACGGCATCATCAACCTGATCAACTTCGCGCACGGTGAGGTGCTGATGGTGGGTGCGTTGACGAGCTGGACGGTCGTCACCGCACTCGGCAAGGCCGGCCTGCCGGGCTGGCTGCTGCTGCTGATCGGGCTGATCGCCGCGATCATCGTGTGCTGCACGCTCAACTACAGCATCGAGAAGATCGCCTACCGGCCGCTGCGCAACGCGCCTCGCCTGGCGCCGCTGATCACCGCGATGGGCATGAGCCTCTTGCTGCAGACGCTGGCGATGATCATCTGGGAGCCGACCTACAAGTCGTTCCCGATCCTGCTGCCCAGCGAGCCGTACAACGTGGGCGGCGCGGTCATCAACAACGTGCAGATCATGATCCTGGTGGTCACCGCGGTCACGCTGAGCGGCCTGATGTATCTCGTCAACAAGACCAAGCTCGGCCGGGCGATGCGTGCCACGGCCGAGAACCCGCGTGTTGCGGGCCTGATGGGCGTGCGACCCGACCAGATCATCTCGGCCACCTTCATCATCGGCGCCGCGCTGGCCGCGCTGGCCGGCGTGATGTACGCGGCGAACTACGGTTCGGTGCAGCACACGATGGGCTTCCTGCCCGGTCTGAAGGCCTTTACCGCCGCGGTGTTCGGAGGCATCGGCAACCTCGCCGGGGCGATGGTCGGCGGTGTGCTGCTGGGCCTGATCGAGTCTCTCGGCGCGGGCTACATCGGTGCGATCACCGGCGGTGTGCTGGGCAGCAACTACCAGGACATCTTCGCGTTCATCGTGCTCATCCTCGTGCTGACGGTGCGCCCGCAGGGCCTGCTCGGCGAGCGTGTGGCGGATCGGGCCTGATCGGGAGACCGCCATGAAGACCAACAAGACCACATTCATCCTCGTCGCCATCGGCCTGCTGATCCTGCCGGTGATCGTGCAGAACTTCGGCAATGCCTGGGTTCGCATCGTCGACGTCGCGCTGCTGTACGTGCTGCTCGCGCTGGGCCTGAACATCGTCGTCGGCTTCGCCGGGCTGCTCGACCTGGGGTACGTCGCGTTCTACGCGGTCGGTGCCTACATGTTCGGCCTGCTCGCCTCGCCGCAACTGACCGACACCTTCCCCGCGATCGCGGCGATGTTCCCGAACGGGCTGCACACGCCGTGGTGGGTGGTCATCCCGCTCGGTGCCGTGCTGGCCGGTGGGGCCGGCGTGCTGCTCGGTGCGCCGACGCTCAAGCTGCGCGGCGACTACCTCGCGATCGTCACGCTCGGCTTCGGCGAGATCGTGCGCGTGTTCATGAACAACCTCGATGCGCCGGTCAACATCACCAACGGCCCGAAGGGCATCGCCGGCATCGACGACATCTCGATGTTCGGCATCCATTTCGGCCAGACGCAGACCTTGTTCGGCATCGACTTTCCGAAGGTCACGAACTACTACTACCTGTTCCTGGCCCTGGTGCTGATTGCGATTGTCGTTTGCTACCGCCTCGAGCGCAGTCGCATCGGACGCGCGTGGATGGCGATCAGAGAGGACGAGATCGCCGCCAAGGCGATGGGCATCAACACCCGCAACCTGAAGCTGCTCGCGTTCGGCATGGGCGCCACTTTCGGCGGCGTGTCGGGGGCGATGTTCGCGAGCTTCCAGGGTTTCATCTCGCCCGAGTCGTTCTCGCTGCAGGAGTCGGTGATCATCGTCGCGATGGTCGTGCTCGGCGGCATCGGCCACCTGCCCGGCGTGATCGTCGGTGCGCTGCTGCTGTCGGCGCTGCCCGAGGTGCTGCGCTATGTGGCCACGCCGCTGCAGCAGCTGACCGGCGGGCGGCTCGATGCCTCCATCCTGCGCCAGCTGCTGGTCGCGCTGGCGATGATCGGCATCATGCTGTCGCGCCCACGCGGCCTGTGGCCGTCGCCCGAGCACGGCAAGGACGTGACGCCCGACTCGCTGCCCGTGAACCCGCACATGCACCTGGCGCCCGGCGAGCAGATTCCGCCGCCGGTGACATCCATCGAACCCACGGTGAAGTGAGCAGGAGCACGACATGACTGAAACCATCCTCAAGGTCAGCGGCGTCTCCAAGCGGTTCGGCGGCCTCCAGGCGCTGTCGGACGTCGGCATCACCATCACGAAGGGCCAGGTCTACGGCCTCATCGGCCCGAATGGTGCCGGCAAGACGACCTTCTTCAACGTGCTCACGGGTCTGTACTCGCCCGATTCGGGCAGCTTCGAACTCGGTGGCAAGCCCTACAAGCCAACGGCAGTGCACGAGGTCGCGAAAGCCGGCATCGCGCGCACGTTCCAGAACATCCGCCTCTTCGCCGAGATGACGGCGCTCGAGAACGTGATGGTCGGGCGCCATGTGCGCACCGGCTCGGGCCTGATCGGCGCCGTGTTCCGCACCGCGAGCTTCAAGGCCGAGGAGGCCGCGATCGCCAAGCGCGCGCAGGAACTGCTCGACTACGTCGGCATCGGCCGCTTCGCCAGCTACAAGGCGCGCACGCTGAGCTACGGCGACCAGCGCCGGCTCGAGATCGCGCGCGCGCTGGCCACCGACCCGAAGCTGATTGCGCTCGATGAGCCCGCGGCCGGCATGAACGCCAGCGAGAAGGTCGTGCTGCGCGAGCTGATCGACCAGATTCGCAAGGATGGCCGCACCATCCTGCTGATCGAGCACGACGTGAAGCTCGTGATGGGCCTGTGCGACCGGCTCACCGTGCTCGACTACGGCAAGCAGATTGCCGAAGGCACGGCTGCAGAGGTGCAGAAGAACGAGAAGGTGATCGAGGCCTACCTCGGCGCCGGCGACAAGAAACACTGAGCAGGGGAACAGCATGGCAACCACAATGCTCAAGGTCACCGGCCTGAAGGTCGCGTACGGTGGCATCCAGGCCGTCAAGGGTGTCACCTTCGAGGTGCATGAGGGTGAACTCGTCAGCCTGATCGGTGCGAACGGCGCCGGCAAGACGACGACGCTGAAGGCCGTGACCGGCATCCAGCCCTCGGTCGGCGGCGACATCGAATACCTCGGCAAGTCCATCAAGGGCCAGGGCCCGTGGGACCTGGTCAAGCAGGGCCTGGTGATGGTGCCCGAGGGCCGCGGCACCTTCACCCGCATGACGATCACCGAGAACCTGCAGATGGGCGCGTTCATCCGCAACGACAACGCGCAGATCGAGGCCGACATCGAGAAGGTCTTCGGCATCTTCCCGCGCCTGAAGGAGCGGCGCAACCAGCTGGCCGGCACGATGAGCGGCGGCGAGCAGCAGATGCTCGCGATGGGCCGCGCGCTGATGGCGCAGCCCAAGGTGCTCTTGCTCGACGAGCCGTCGATGGGCCTGAGCCCGATCATGGTCGACAAGATCTTCGAGGTCGTCAACGACATCCACAGCCGCGGCACGACCGTGCTGCTGGTCGAGCAGAACGCGAGCCGCGCGCTGCAGCTCGCGTCGCGCGGCTACGTGATGGACTCGGGCGAGGTCACGATGAGCGGTGATGCCAAGCAGCTGCTGAACGACCCGAAGGTGCGCGCGGCCTACCTCGGCGAGTAACCTCGTCCACGGGGCGCAAGCCCCAAGTCGTCATGGGGGCTGACGATACAATTCGCCCGCCATGAACACGCCCGTCACGACCTCTTCCGGCCCTGCCTCCAGGCCGGCTTTCGCATGCGACGTGCTCGTTGTCGGCGGCGGCCCGGCGGGTGCCACGATCAGCGCCTTGCTGGCCGAGCGCGGGCGCGATGTCGTGATGATGGAAAAGGCCCATCACCCGCGTTTTCACATCGGTGAATCGCTGCTGCCGGCCAATGTGCAATTGCTCGATCGGCTGGGCGTGCGCGAGCAGGTCGAGCGCATCGGCATGCCGAAGTGGGGCGTGGAGTTCGTCTCGCCCGATCACGCTGAACGCAGCTTCGTCGAGTTCGCCGACGCGTGGGACAAGAGCATGCCGTACGCCTGGCAGGTGCGGCGCTCGGACTTCGACGAGATCCTGTTCCGCAACGCCACGGCCAAGGGCGCGCGCACGCTCGAAGGCTACCGAGTGCGCGAGGTCGCGTTCGATGCCGAGGGCGCGACGGTGCAGGTCGAGCTCGACGACGGCGCCCGCCAGACCTGGCGCACGCGCTTCCTGATCGACGCCTCGGGCCGCGACACGTTGCTGGCGAACCAGCTCAAGTGCAAGCAGAAGAACCCGCGCCACAACAGCGCTGCGCTGTACGGCCACTTCACCGGCGCGAAGCGGCTCGAGGGCAAGCTCGAAGGCAACATCACCATCATGTGGTTCGACCACGGTTGGTTCTGGTTCATCCCGCTGGCCGACGGCACGACGAGCATCGGCGCGGTGTGCTGGCCGTACTACCTGAAGTCCCGCGGCGGAAAGCCGCTGCCCGAGTTCTTTCGCGAGACGATCGCACTGTGCCCCGAGCTCGCGAAGCGACTCGAAGGCGCCACGCTCGTGGACGACGAGGTCCACGCGACCGGCAACTACGCCTACAGCAGCACGCACTGCAGCGGCGAGCGCTACCTGATGCTCGGTGACGCGTATGCCTTCATCGACCCGGTGTTCTCGAGCGGCGTGTACCTCGCGATGCAGAGCGCCTTCGAAGGCGCGGATGTTGTCGAGGCGGCACTCGACCGACCGCGTGCCTATGCTGCCGCGCGCCACCGCTTCGACAAGGTCATGCGTCACGGCCCGCGCGAGTTTTCGTGGTTCATCTTCCGCGTCACGAACCCGACGATGCGCGAGTTCTTCATGTCGCCGCAGAACCCGATGCGGGTGAAGGAAGCGCTGCTGTCGCTGCTCGCCGGCGACATCTACGGCAAGACGCCGATCTGGGGCTCGATCCGCATCATGAAGGCGCTGTACTACCTCGTCTCGTTCGGCAACCCGGGGCGCACCGTGCGTGCCTGGCAGCGCCGTCGCGTCAACATCCGCGACGTCGAGGTACAGGGGTCGTGAGCATCGCGCAGCAGCACTCGCCGCTCCTGTCCAGCGATACGCTGATCTTCCGGCGCCTGCGGCCCGATGCGGGCGCGCTCGTGCTCGCGCCGGCCGACGCTGCCCCCGACGTCTGGTTCGAGGGACAGACGACGCAACAGCACGGTTGCGTGCGCTTCTGCACCGAGGGCGAATGGTTGTACGGTTGCGCCGAGAGCCCTGACGACGCCGGCATGCAGGCGGACGCGCACCGCGCCTACGCCGACCTGTTCCATGTGCTGGCCGAGAGCGCGAGCCCGCATCTGCTGCGCCTGTGGAACTACTTCCCCGGCATCAACGCCGATGGCGGCGGTGCCGAGCGTTATCGCCAGTTCAATGCCGGGCGGCAGCAGGCCTTCATCGAAGCACGCCGCAGCGCGTTCGAAGGCTCGCCCGCCGCTTGTGCGCTGGGCACGCAGGCCGGGCCGCTGCGGGTGTACTTTCTCGCCGGCCGCACGCCACCGCTGGCGATCGAGAACCCACGCCAGGTCAGCGCCTACCGCTATCCCGACGCCTACGGCCCGCGCAGCCCGACCTTCTCGCGTGCGGCCCTGGCCGACGTGGGCGGCGGGCGCAGTGCGCTGTTCATCTCGGGCACCGCGAGCATCGTCGGCCACACGACGATGCACATCGGCGACGTGCGGCGCCAGACCGAAGAGAGCCTGGCCAACATCGCCGCGGTCCGCGCTGTGGCGGCCGAGCGCGCGGGCGTGCCGTTCCCTCCCGAGGCGCTGACCTATACCGTCTATGTGCGTCGTCCGGCCGATCTGGCCGTCGTGCGCGACGTGTTCGAGCAGGCGGTCGGCGCGCGCAGCGATGCGGCGCGTGACGCCCTCTATCTGCAAGCCGACATCTGCCGCGCCGATCTGCTGGTCGAGATCGAAGCCCACGGCTTCACCCCCAACGCCCGCATCGAATGAACCCACGCGTCCTCCTCCTCGCCACCTTGCTGACCGGCCTGATGGGCGGCGCTCACGCCGCCGGCCCCGTCGAGCCGGGCCCCGACATCGACGCCGGCCTGAACCCCGGCTCGAACAAGCCGCTCTGGGAGCTCGGCCTCGGCGTGGCCGGCCTGCGCCTGCCCGACTACCGCGGCTCCGACCAGTATCGTGGCTATCTCGCGCCGTTGCCCTACATCGTCTACCGCGGCACCTGGCTCAAGGCCGACCGCGATGGCGCGCGCGCGCTGATCCTGGACACGCAACGCGTCAAGGTCGACATCAGCGTCGCCGCGTCCACGCCCACGCGCAGCCGCGACAACGATGCGCGCCAGGGCATGCCCAACCTGGCGGCCGTCGGCGAGATCGGGCCGAACCTGAACTACACGATCGCCGGTTCGGTCGAGAACCGCTGGCGCCTGGACGTGCGGCTGCCGCTGCGCGCGGCGGTCACGCTGCAGCGCTCGCCGAAGTTCATCGGCACCACGTTCTCGCCGCACCTGAACCTCGACCTCGGCGGCATCGGCGGCGGCTGGAACGTCGGCATGCTGACCGGGCCGCTGTTTGCCGACCGCAAGTACCACGAGCACTTCTACGGCGTCGACAACGCGTATGCGACCCCGCAGCGCGCGGCCTATCAGGCGCACGGCGGCTATGCGGGTTGGCAGGCGCTGGCCGCGACCTCGCGGCGTTTCGACCGGACCTGGGTCGGCGCCTTCGTGCGCTACGACAGCCTGCGCGGCGCCGCGTTCGAGGACAGCCCGCTGGTGCGCAGCCGCTCGGCCGTGACGGTGGGCTTCGGGGTGTCATGGATCCTGGCCACGTCGTCCGAGCTCGTGCCGAGCAGCGACTGAGGCTGCCTTGAGCCTTCTGCGACGCCTGTTCCACGGCGCCCTGTTCTATGTGTTGCTGCTGCACCTCGGTGCCATGTCGCTGACCTGGAACCTGGTCTCGTTCGTGATCTACCCGCTGCTCTCACGGCGGCAGGGCACGATCGTGGGGCGCGCAGCGATCTCGTCGGTGTATCGCGGCTTCTGGACCTGCGCGCAGTGGCTCGGCCTGATGCGCATCGACTACACCGCGCTCGACGTGCTGAGCCGCGACGCCGGCCTGATCATCGCGGCCAATCACCCGAGCATGCTCGACGCACTGCTCGTCGTCGCGCGCGTGCCGCGCGGCATCTGCATCATGCGTGCGAGCCTGATGCGCAACCCGTT
>JBDTVC010000143.1:0-12641 GCA_040007475.1 Burkholderiales bacterium | reverse complement strand
AGAAGGACATGATCCTGGTCAGCGGCTTCAACGTCTACCCGAACGAGGTCGAGGATGTCGTCACGCAGATGCCCGGTATCCTCGAATGCGCCGCGGTGGGCATCCCCGATGCGAAGGCCGGCGAGGCCGTCAAGCTCGTGATCGTGCGCAGCAACCCGGCCGTGAGCGAGGCCGACGTGCGGGCCTATTGCGAGGCCAATCTGACGGGCTACAAGCGGCCGAAGCTGGTCGAGTTCCGCACCGAGTTGCCGAAGACGAATGTCGGCAAGATCCTGCGGCGCGAGCTCAGGGACAAGGCCTGAGCGATTACCGATGGCGCGCGGAGCTCATGACGAGGGGCTCCCAGTGTGTTTAATCACGCGACCGCTGGCTTGCGCCCTGCTACATTGCGCGCTGTAACGCTGGGCCCGAAGCAGGCCCGGCGCGTGTCGTGAATGGGAAAAATCAGTGATCTGGGTCAAGACTGAAGCTGGTCGCTTGGAAATGCAGGTGCGTGCGCTCGTGAAGGATCGCGCGCGGCGAAACCTGCTGCTCCTGATCGATGGGTCCAAGAGCGACGAGATGCTGCTCGGCGGACTCGCTGGCGTCACCGCGGCCGATTTCGAGGCGCTGCGCGAGCTCGGCCTGATCGAGCCGATCGCCGAGCCGTCCAGTTCGCGCGCCAGCCGGCCCGGCGCCGCGCCGGTTCCCACGCCGGCCCCCGCAGCGCCCGCCGCGCCGCTCGATTACGGGCAATTCACCGCCGCGCTGACGCAGATGATCTCGACCGAGTTGGGCCTGCGCGGCTTCGTGCTCACGCTCGCGGTCGAGAAGGCCGGCACGATCGAGGAGCTGCAGGACGTCGCCAACCGCACCCTCGCGCAGATCGCCGAGCGTAAGGGCGAGGCCCGCGCGGCCGCAGCCCGGCGCGTGCTCTACGGCGGGTGACGCCCGCGCCACCGGGAGGCCGCTCGTGTCGCCGCACCCGTTGGCGATCCTCAGTGCGATGCACGAGGAGCTGCGAGCCCTGTTGACCCTGCTCGACGACCGGCACACCGTGCGGCTCGCGGGCCGCGACTTCCATCACGGCACGATCCACGACCAGCCCGTCGTGCTGGTGTTGTCGGGCATCGGCAAGGTCGCGGCGACCACGACCGCCGTGCTGCTGATGCATGCCTACGACGTGCAACAGCTGGTCTTCACCGGCGTGGCGGGTGGCCTCGCGCCGGGCATCGAGGTCGGCGACGTGGTGGTCGCGCGCCAGCTGCTGCACCATGACATGGATGCCTCGCCGCTGTTCCCGCGCTTCGAGGTGCCGTTGACCGGCCGCTCGCGCTTCGACGCCGATCCCGGCCTGTCCGACGCGCTGGCGGGCGCGGCGTCGGGCATCCTCGGCACGCGCGTGCACCGAGGCCTGATCGTCAGCGGTGATCGCTTCATCGCCAGCGCGGCCGACAGCGCCGAACTGCGCGCGGTGCTGCCGGATGCGCTCGCGGTCGAAATGGAGGGCGCGGCCGTTGCGCAGGCCTGCGCCGATTTCGGACGCCCGTTCGCCGTCGTCCGCACGATCTCCGACCGCGCGGACGACGAAGCGCATCTGGACTTCACGCGCTTCATCGAAGAGGTGGCGAGCGCGACCACGCGGGCCATCGTCGAGGGCTGGCTGAGGCATGAGGCAAACTCGCGTCATGCCTCCCCGCCTGTTCGTTGACCGGCCGCTGCGCGCCGACGACACCTTCGCTCTGCCCCCCGGCCCCGCGCGCCATGTGCAGGTGCTGCGACTCCAACCCGGCGCGGCGCTGACGCTGTTCAACGGTGAAGGGGGCGAGTGGGCCGCGACGGTCACGCAGATGGGCCGCAGCGACGTGACCGTGCAGCTCGGCGCGCACGCCGACGTGAGCCGCGAACTGCCGCTGCACGTGACGCTCGCGCTCGGCATGCCCGCCAACGAACGCATGGACGCGGTGGTCGAGAAGGCGACCGAGCTCGGTGTCGCCGCGATCCAGCCGCTGATGTGCGAGCGCTCGGTGCTGCGCCTGGCCGGCGAGCGCGCGCAGAAGAAGGTCGCGCACTGGCAGTCGGTGGCGCTTTCGGCCTGCGAGCAGAGCGGGCGTACACGCGTGCCGCGCGTGGCCGAGGTGTGCACGCTGTCGCAATGGTTGCAGGCGCTGCCGTCGGGGCCGACGCGCTGGATGCTGAGCCTGCGCGAGGCCCGCAGCATCGCTGCGATGCCGTCGCCCACCGATGCGGTGCTCTGCCTCAGCGGCCCCGAGGGCGGCCTCTCGCCCGCTGAAGAACTCGCGGCCGCGGCCGCGGGCTTCGCGGCGCTGTCGCTCGGCCCGCGCGTGCTCCGGGCCGACACCGCGCCGCTGGCGCTGCTCGCCCACCTCGGCCTGATCGCGACCTCATGAACCTGCGCCTGCTGCTGCTCACTTTCTGCCAGGGCCTGTTCCTGACCAACAACGTCACCTTCATGGCGATCAACGGACTGGTCGGCCTGAGCCTCGCGCCGCGACCGTGGATGGCGACGCTGCCGCTGATGGGCTACGTGGCGGGTGGCGCGCTGTGCGCGAACATCGTCGCCGGGCATCAACGCGCTTGGGGCCGCAAGCGCGCGTTCCAGGCCGGGCTGCTGGTGGCGATCGTGTCGAGCGCGCTGTGTGCGTTCGCGGCGTCCACGCACAACTTCTGGCTGCTGCTGGCCGCGACGCTGCTGGCCGGCTACTACAACGCCAGTGCCGGCCTGTACCGCTTCGCCGCGACCGAGCTGGTCGAGCCCGCGTTCAAGGCGCGCGCGATCTCGTGGGTGCTGGCCGGGGGCATCCTCGGCGCCGTCGCCGGGCCCAACCTCGCGAGCGTGACCCGCGATGCGCTGTCGGTGCCCTTCGCCGGCGCCTACGCGGCGCTGGTCGGCATCGCGCTGCTCGCGCTCGTCACGCTGTCGTTCATCGACTTCCCGCCGCTGCCGCTGCCCAGTGCGGAACGACCGGGGCGGCCTCTGCGGGAGCTGGTGCGCCAGCCGGTGTTCGTCGTCGCGGTGGCTGCGTGTGCGCTCGGGTATGGCGTGATGAATCTGCTGATGGCGTCCACGCCGATCGCGATGGCGATGTGCTCGCACCCGTTCAAGAGCACGGCGCTGGTGCTCGAGTGGCATGTGCTGGGCATGTTCGTGCCGAGCTTCTTCACCGGCTCGCTGATCCGGCGTTTCGGCTGCCTGCGGATCATGGCCATCGGCGTCCTGCTGAACCTCGTGTGCATCGCGGTCGCGTTGTCGGGGGTCGAGCTGATGCAGTTCCTGATCGCGCTCGTCACGCTCGGCGTGGGCTGGAACTTCGTCTTCATCGGTGGCACGACGCTGTTCACCGAGGCGTATCGCCCCGAGGAGAAGACCACCGCGCAGGCCGCGATGGACACGGTGATCTTCTCGACGATGACGATCACGTCGTTCAGCTCGGGCGCACTCGTCACGACAAGCGGCTGGACCTGGCTCAACATGGGCTCGATCGTGCCGGTGGCGCTGATCGCCTCGGCACTGCTGTGGCTTGCGCTGCAGCGGCGCGTTGCCGAGAATCGCCTTCCAACATAAGGAGTGATGACATGAGCTTGCTCGACTCGGTGATCGGTGCCTTGGCCAACAGCCAGCCCGGCGCGCAGCCCGGTGCCGGCGCCGCGCAAGGCACGCCCGGCTCGGTGCTGCTGGGCACGGTGATCTCGATGCTGGCCAACGGGCAGCATCCACAGGGCGCGGGCGTCGGCGGCCTCGGCGACCTGATCGGCCGCTTCACGCAGGGCGGCATGGGCGACGTGATCGGTTCGTGGATCGGCCACGGCCCGAACGCGCCGATCTCGGGCGACCAGCTGTCGAACGTGCTCGGCTCGGACGTGCTCGGCCAGATCGCGTCGCAGCTCGGGCTGTCGCACGGCGACGCGGCCGGGCAGTTGTCGCAGATGCTGCCCGAGGTCATCAACCGGCTCACGCCGCATGGCCAGGCGCCGAGCGGCGGGCTGGGCGCGGTGGAAGACATCCTCGCGCAGCTGACCGCGAAACAGTGATGGCACCCCGCTCGCCGGGTACGGCGAGCGACCCTCCCAGGGCCACGAAGTGGCCCCTGCGTGGCCCTGTGTGGGGCCTTGCTTGGGGCGGCCCGGCGCGGCGGCCCGATCAGCTGATGGGCTTTCGGGCCGAGCCCGCGACCAGGTCGAAGCGGAACAGCCGGCACTCGATCGGCCCGTTCCACATCGGCACGCGGCGTGATTCCTTCAGGCGCATCGCGCTCGGCAGCTTCATGTCGGGGCTGAGCACGTAGGCCGTCCAGCCGGCCGCGTGCTGCGTGTACGCGCGCTTCCAGTGCGAGGCCAGGCGCGGGAAGAAGTCGCTCGGCGTGTCCCGATCCTCCGCGGATTCGCGGGCGGCCTTGCCGCCGACCTCGATGCGCTCGCCGTACGGCGGGTTGATCATCAGCGTGCCGGGCAATGCCTCGGGGAGCACGGGTGCCGGGCGTTCGAGCGCGTCACCGCCGTTGAAGACGATCGCCGCCTCGACGCCTGCCCGCTGCGCATTGCGCCGCGCGAAGTCGACCATGCGGAACGACACGTCGCTGGCGAAGATCGGCACCAAGGGGGCGTGAATGCGCGCCTGCGCGTGGCTGCGCAGCCGCTGCAGTTCGGCGCGCATCGCATCGGTGACGAAGGGCATCAGCCGCTCGAACGCGAAGCGCCGCTTCAGCCCCGGCGCGATGCCGCAGGCGATCTGCGCGGCCTCGATCGCGATCGTGCCCGAGCCGCAGCACGGATCGTGCAGCGCGCCGCCGCTCTCGGCCGTGCCGCGCCAGCCGGCGGCCGCGAGCATCGCGGCGGCGAGCGTCTCCTTCAGCGGCGCATCGCCCTTGTCCTCGCGCCAGCCGCGCTTGAAGAGCGACTCTCCCGAGCTGTCGACGTAGACGGCGGCGCGCTCGGTGCCGACGTGAAGGACGATCTGCAGATCGGGCCGGGACGTGTCGACGCTCGGCCGCTCGCCGTGCTCGTCGCGCATCCGGTCGCAGACGGCGTCCTTCACGCGCAGGGCCGCGAAGTTGAGGCTTCGCAGCGGGCTCTTCTGCGCCGTCGTGTCGACACGAATCGTCTGGCGCGGCGTGATCCAGTCGGACCAGGCGACCGCGTGGGCGAGCGCGTAGAGATCGCCTTCGTCGCGATAGGGTCCTTCGGCGACCTCGATCAGCACGCGCTGCGCGAGCCGGCTCTCGAGGTTGAGCAGCATCACCTCGCGCGGCTCGCCGGCCAGCGCGACGCCGCCGCGCACCGCGCGCAGGTCGGTGTCGGGCAGCAGCGCGTGGATCTCGGCCTCGAGCAACGCTTCGACGCCCGCGGCGCAGGGCAGGAACAAGGGCAACGGCATGACGGGGATCGTGCGGCTTCGCGACGGCGAGCGACTACATCGCCTTTCGCAGCTGCGTCGGCGCGATCTTCAGCGCCTCGCGGTATTTCGCGACCGTGCGGCGCGCGACGTGGATGCCCTGCTCCTCGAGCATCTGCGAGATCTGGCTGTCGGAGAGCGGCTTGGCCGGCTCCTCCGCGGAGACGATCTGCCGGATCAGCGCCCGCACGGCCGTGCTCGAGGCCGCGCCGCCGGAGTCGGTGCCGAGCGAGGAGCCGAAGAAGTACTTGAGCTCGAAGGTGCCGAACGGCGTCGACATGTACTTGGCGGTCGTCACGCGCGAGATCGTCGACTCGTGCAGGCCGAGCTCGTCGGCGATCTCGCGCAGCACCAGCGGCTTCATCGCGATCGCGCCGTGGGTGAAGAAGTTCTTCTGCCGCTCGACGATCGCCTGCGAGACGCGCTGGATCGTGTCGAAGCGCTGCAGGATGTTCTTCATGAACCAGCGCGCTTCCTGCAGCCGCGCGTTCAGACCCGGCCCCGCGCCGGTGCTGGCCGCGCCGCGCTGCTGGCGGATCGCGCTGGCGTACAGGTCGTTGATGCGCAGCTTGGGCATCACGTCGGGGTTGAGCGTGACCTTCCAGCCGCGGCCGGCCTTCTGCACGATCACGTCGGGCACGATGATGTTGGCCTCGGCGCGCGCGAACTGCCGGCCCGGTTTGGGCTCGAGCGCGACGATCATCGCCTGTGCCTCGCGCAGCAGGTCTTCGTCGGCGCCGGTCACGGCCATCAGCTTCTTCAGATCGCGCCGCGCGAGCAGCTCGAGGTGCTGCTTGCAGACGATGATCGCGATCATCTGCGCTTCGCTGCGCGGCTTGAGGCGCAGCTGAAGCGTCAGGCACTCGCTCAGGTCGTGTGCGCCCACGCCGGTGGGTTCCATGCTCTGCAGGAAGCGCAGCCCGCAGCGCAGCTGCTCGATCACCTCGTCGCGCTGCTCGGTGTTGCCGTGGCAGAGTTGCTCGGCGATGTCTTCGATCGTGTCGGCGAGGTAGCCATCGTCGGTCAGCGATTCGATCAGCACCATGACGGCGGCGGCGTCGGCAGGGGTCAGGCGCAGGCTGGAGAGCTGGCCACGCAGGTGATCCTGCAGGCTCTCGACGGCGGTGTCCCGGTCGCCGCCGTCGAAATCGTCGCCGTCGTTCGAGGGGCTGCTCTTGCCCGGCGTCTCGCGGATGCCGTCGAAGTCCTCGCGCTCGGTGCCGTTCTCCCAGTCGTCGCGCTCGGTGCCGCCGAAGTCGGTGCCGTCGAGCGGTGCGGCGTCAGCGTCGCCACCCCCGTCGGCACTCGATTCGGCCGCGCGCTCGGTCTCGCGCTCGCCGACACGCTCGGCGGCCGTCGTACGCTCGACCATCGGCTCGAAGGCCGGGCCGGCCTCGTCGTCGGTCTCGAGGAAGGGGTTCTGCTCCAGCATCTGCTCGACTTCCTGGTGGAGTTCGAGCGTGGAGAGCTGCAGCAGACGGATCGACTGCTGCAGCTGGGGCGTCAGCGCCAGATGCTGCGAAAGCCGAAATTGCAATGTAGGTTTCATCTCGCCCTACATCCGGAAGTTCTCGCCGAGGTAGACCTTGCGGACGTCGGCGTTGTCGACGATCTCGGTCGGCGTGCCTTCGGCCAGCACACGCCCCTCGCTGATGATGTAAGCGCGGTCGCAGATGCCCAGCGTCTCGCGCACGTTGTGATCGGTGATCAGCACGCCGATGCCGCGGCTCTTCAGGAAACTGATGATGCGCTGGATCTCGATCACCGCGATCGGGTCGACGCCGGCGAACGGTTCATCCAGCAGGATGAAGCGCGGCTGTGTCGCCAATGCACGGGCGATCTCGACGCGTCGGCGCTCGCCGCCCGACAGCGCCGGCGCCGGCGAGGCGCGCAGCTTCTCGATCGACAGATCGTGCAGCAGCCCGCCCAGCAACTCCTCGATCAGCGCCGGCTTCAGTGGCCTGCCGTCGGCGTCGATCTGCAACTCCAGCACGGCGCGGATGTTCTCTTCGACGTTCAGCTTGCGGAAGATCGAGGCTTCCTGCGGCAGGTACGACAGCCCCAGCCGGGAGCGCTGATGGATCGGCAGCCGCTCGACGCGCCTGCCCTCGATCGTGATCTCGCCGGCATCGGCGCGGACGAGGCCGACGATCATGTAGAAGCTCGTCGTCTTGCCGGCGCCGTTCGGGCCGAGCAGGCCGACGACCTCGCCGCTGCGCACCGAGAGATGCACGTCCTTCACGACCGTGCGCGCCCCGAACGACTTGCGCAAGCCGGTCGCTTCGAGTCTGTGCACCGATGCCGACACCTCGCCCCCTGCTGATTCGGTCAACGCTTGTCCCCGGTGCTCGGGGCCGGGAGTGCGGGCGTCATCTTCAGCGGGCCGGCGGCCGAGGCGGCTTCGGCTGCCGCCTCGCTGCCTTCGCGAGGCGTCAGCACGATGCGCACCCTGCCCCCGGGGTTGGCGGTGGTCGAGGCGCCGCCGGCGGCGCTCATGACCTCGCTGGTGCCGTCGTAGGTGATCAGGTTGCCGTTCATCTCGTCGGCCAGCGCCGCGCCGCGCAGGCGACGCACGGCGGCGTTGCTGACGAAGCGGACCACGTCGGTCTTGCCGTCGTATTCGATGCGGTCGGCCTCGCCTTCCATGTACTCGTCGACACCTTCGCGCTTCTGGCGGAAGGTTGCCGGCTTGCCCGCCGCACCGAACGCGGTGGCCGTGTCGTAGCCGCCCGGGGTCTTGCTGAGTTCGACGCGTGCGGCGTGGATCACCATTGTCCCCTTCGTGACCACCACGTTGCCGCTCACCACGGCCACCTGCTTCTGGAGATCGATCTGGCCGAGCCCGTTCGCGTCGGCCTGGATCACGGCCGGCTTTAGCCGATCGGCCTTCTCGGCGTGCGTCGGCAGGGCGGCAGCCAGCAGGAGTGCGGCGGCGAGGCGGGTGGGGGCGGTGGGGCGGCTCATAGAGGCATGAAACTTGCAGGCCATTCTAGCCCACCGCGCTCCATGCCCGGGGCCGTCAGGTTGGTCCTTGTCAACTAGCTTTTGACCCACGTAACTAGGATTCAAACCCGCGGCGTCGCAGAATTCCGTCTGTGTAACTAACTTTCAAACGTTCGTTGGTGTCGACTATGGGATCGGTCGCGAAACTCCTCCCGGTGATACCGACGAGCCGCCAGAAGGTTACGAAGAGGACGAGTGTCGCGCCGTGCGTGACCTGCCGGGCATGGCAGTGCACATTCTGTTGACTGCAGCGTATCGACAGTATGTCGAGCGATCACCGCGGACGCGCGACTCCGAGATCGACGAAGAGGCGGTTGACTAGCCGCCGCACCGATTCGCCTGAAGCACAATTCGGCCCATGCCAAACATTGCCTCCGTTCTCAAAAGCGAAATCGCTCGTGTCGCCCGCAAGGAAGTCCGAGCAGAGATCGCCAGCCTCAAGAAGGCCGCGAGCGCATATCGCGTCGACATTGCCGCTCTGAAGCGGCGCACCCAAGCGCTCGAGCAGGCGATTCGTCAGCTCCGCAAGGCCGCACCCGAGCTAGCGCCCAGTCCGAGCCCTGCTTCAGAAGCAGGGGGAACGCCAATCCGCTTCAGCGCCAAAGGCCTGGCCTCGCAGCGTCAGCGGCTCGAACTCTCGGCCGACGAACTTGGACGCTTGATCGGCGCATCCGGGCAATCGATCTACAACTGGGAGGCCGGAAAGTCTCGTCCCCGTGACCGCCACATGCCCGCGATTGCCGCGCTCAAGACACTCGGGAAAAAGCAGGCCGCAGCACACCTGGCGTCGCTGCCAAAGGCGCGCTGATCGAGGGCCGAGAGGTTCTCAGACTGCCAAGTCGACGAGCTTCGCGTCCGGAGCGTTCTTCTTGACCGAGGTGATCCCGCCTTCCATGGCAGACGTGGACGAGCACATCTCGCTGTGCCCGATCACCTGGCCGTTCGTGGCCTTCAGGTTGAAGAATGGTTCGCCCTTCGATGAAGCCTTGCGCTCGTAGCGAGCATCGATGGGTGCATTGTTCCGAACCGACTCGATGCCTTGCAGTGCACTCGGCTTGGACTCGTACATCTGGCTGGTCAGAACGACCTCGCCATTGCCCGCTTTGAGATTGAACATGAACTTCTCGTTCTTGGACTTGCTGAGTTCAAACTTGCCGCTCAATTCGATCTCCAGTGGAGTGGAAGAAGAAGGTCAGCGTAGTCCACTTCTTGCGCGAAGTGAAGATCATTGATTCCACTTGCGAGCCTCGCTTGATCGGAGACAAGGTTCAGGCTCGCCCGTCAACCGGAGAGCGGACAGTCGTCGGTCAGGCGGTTCCATCGCGCAATGGCCGTGAACACCCGGCGGCGGTGCTTCGGTTCGTCAACCTCCATCCGCAGCGCATCTCCGCGGCGATGCCTACCTCTATCCGAGCGTCAGAAGGTTTATGTAATCCGTAGGACGGTCCACTTTAACGCCGACGGATCGTGGAGCCGTAGCACTGATCAACGGGCGAGTTTCGCAATGAGACGTGATGCAGCTGCAGCCGGGTTGGCGGATGATCGAACGCTGGACTCCTCATGCCGAGGCACGCCGATCCGAAGATCCACATGCGCCATGTTGCAATCAAGCTCGAATCCTGAACTCCAGATCAAGCTCGCCGCGGTCCATCGCCGTCGATTGCGAGAGGTCTGGCGATCGGCCGGGTGGCCGTGTCAGGACGTCGTGGAGGCCGAACTGCTTGCTTGCGGGTTGCTTGAACGCATGCGTGACGTACAGGGGCGTGAAACGGTGCGAGTGACCGACTCCGGCGTGAGATTGATCGCTGAGACGGTTCAGCGCAATCGCAATGCGCGCAGTGCGCATGAGTTACTGGTCGAACGGGTCGCGCGCGAGATGCAACGAGCCGGGCGAGTTGTGTGGACAGGACTGAGCCTGAGGACCCCGCCGATGTCCGAAGAGTCTCGCGTTTGGCCAATAGCGATGCCCGACGTGTTCTCCATCCGCCACACCACGGTCGAGGACTATGTCGAGCCGATCGTCCACGAAATCAAAGTGCGCAGGGCTGATCTGCTGAGCGATCTTAGAAACGCCGCGAAGCGCGAAGCCTATCGGGCCATCTCGAGCCAGTGTTGGTATGTGATCAAGAGTGGGATCGGCGAGGCGAATGACATTCCCACGGACTATGGCGTCCTTCTCGCGCACGATGACGCCTTCGAGGTTGCTCGGCCGGCACCCCCGCGCGCAATGCGGCTATCGTTCCCTACGTGGATGGCATTGGCACGTGCCAATCCAAGCCCGGCCTCGGAAGAGGACACGCAGGGGATGCTGGTTCCAGTCGATCAGGGAAGGTAAGACCGAAAGCACTGACCGGTGCCTCGATTCGATTGGGAGAACGTTGCGAGTCAACGAGAGCGTGCCTCGGCGCTGTCGACCCACCGGCCACTCAGACCTCGGCATTGCGGCGCGGCGATGCACTCGCGCTTCCGGCCGCAATCTGTCGGCCGCAACCGCGAACCGCGCGGCGGCTTGAGACTGATTGCGGAATTTCACCAACGACTGCTTTGCGGCACTTCAGCTGCCGGTTCTCTTTCAGCGCGGAACGTATCTCACCCAAACTTACCCGCCGTGGGCTATCGCGCCAGATGGGGCGTGTTCAGGCGGTAAGATGACATCCAATACTGCCCCCTTGGCCGCATCCCGCCTGCCGAATACCGAGCGAAACTGTTCCCTAACCTCTACCTCTGGCGCTGGAAACCGAGGAGGATTCGACATTCATTTCGCGCACGTCCTCGGCTTGATAGATGATGGGGCGGCCGCAATCGACAAGGTGCTCAACCTCTGCGGCTCTCAGGAGATTGGGCGCCAGAGGCGGACCAGGGCGCAAGCTGCGGCCTCTCGCCGGCCATGCCGTGGCAGGTTGGCTTGTTGGTCCTGCCTAGGCCGCGAGGAAATGGTATTTCAAGCTGACGGAACTTTGATAGTCGGCGGTGAAGACGGTTTGGCCTGTCAGGTCGGCAACGACGTTCGCGTGAGGATGCGCGCCTTTGCCAGGGGCGCATTGAACAAAGGCAGACGGTGCGAGGCTCATTGCGTTGCCGGCCACCCAGGAATGCTGGGAGCCGTGGTGCGGGACCTGTGTGATGCCAATTCGGCCCCATCTCTTCGGTCCGAAATGAGATTGCATCGCCGAGATCACACTGGGATCGAGCCGCAAATCACCCGTGCACAACATGGCAGGACGACCCGAGTTGAACGAACACCCCGCATCTACGTCGACAAGGGGAGGCGAGGCTTGATGTCCGTGGAATATCCCACATGGTGACGGACTCGAGGCATTGGGCGCGGGCGCCACGTACATGCAAAGCGAGATGTTGTTCTTTGCAGCACTGCTGGAGCCGAAATGACTCTCGTAGCATCCTTTCAAGTGTGCTCTCCAGCCCACAGGCCAGGCCGTCAAGGGCTTGTTGAGTCCCAGTGTGGAAATCGCCGCCTCGATCGCATCTCTTGCGTCTTGCAAGGGCAGCTTGGACTTCCTCGAGATCAGCTCGCCTGTCTTGCTCGTCTTGATGATGCCTAAATCCGATCCGCTCAACTCGGCGTTGTAGAACATGAACTCCATCGGGAAGCCATTGGCGCGAATGGGCATGCCATGGTTGATGAGCTGCACGCCGGGTGCAGCGCCAGATGCAGCGCCCTGGGCCATCGACATCAGGCGCAAGTCCCGCTGCTCGGGACCTTCTCGATCCTGCCTTTCATTGCTCGACTCCTCGGGGGCCGGGCTACCAGGAAGCGGCACGGGATCAAAACCGTCCTGCTGTCCGGGAGCGCCTCTCTGGACAAGCAGCAACGTTCCCACTCTTGCCTCCAGTCCTTTCGCTTGCAGCCACGCCAATGGTGACAGCTGCAACTGCGCGGTCGAAGCGCTCACGCCCTTGAGACCACCGATCGCGACGTCCCGGACGCGCTGCTGCCATTCTGAGAAGGGCAGGACCAAGCAATTAACATGGCGCTGGGTGAGCAGCGCCTCCAAGCCGTTCACATGGTCATCGTCTAAGTGCGACAAGGCCAGCATGTTGATGGGGTCTGGCCATACGGGCCAAGCGGCGGTGCGCGCAAGTGCCGCATCCATGGCGTTCGCACTCTTGGACCCGCAGTCATAGATCCAGTTGAATGCCCCTTTGTGGTCTCCCATAACTACGCCCGTCATGTGGACAGCGTCAATCAGGATGGCCGGTAAAACGACATTCATCTTGGCCGGTTGGA
>JBDTVC010000142.1:0-12688 GCA_040007475.1 Burkholderiales bacterium | reverse complement strand
GCGCATCATGAAGGACATCTCGCGCGACAACATCGGCAAGCGCATGGCGATCCTGTTGTTCGAGAAGGGCAAGGGCGAGGTCGTGACGGCCCCGGTGATCCGCGGCGAACTCGGTTCGCACTTCCAGATCACGGGCCGCATGACCGCGGGCGAGTCGAACGACACCGCGCTGCTGCTGCGCGCCGGCTCGCTGGCCGCGCCGATGGACATCATCGAAGAGAAGACCATCGGCCCGAGCCTGGGCGCCGAGAACATCGTGAAGGGCTTCGACAGCGTGATGTACGGCTTTGCCGCGATCGCGCTGTTCATGTGCTGCTACTACCTGCTGTTCGGTGTGATCTCCACGCTCGCGCTCGGCTTCAACCTGCTGCTGCTGCTGGCGGTGCTGTCGATGCTGCAGGCCACACTGTCGCTGCCGGGCATCGCCGCGATCGCGCTCACGCTGGGCATGGCGATCGACGCCAACGTGCTGATCAACGAACGTGTGCGCGAAGAGCTGCGCGGCGGTGCTTCGCCGCAAGTGGCGATCCACACCGGCTACGAGCGCGCGTTCGCGACGATTCTGGATTCGAACGTCACCACGCTGATCGCCGGCCTGGCGCTGCTGGCGTTCGGTTCGGGGCCGATCCGCGGTTTCGCCGTCGTGCACTGCCTGGGGATCATCACGTCGATGTTCTCGTCGGTGGTGTTCTCGCGCGGGCTGGTGAACCTCTGGTACGGCCGGCAGAAGAAGCTCAAGGGTGTGGCCATCGGCCAGGTCTGGAAGCCGCAGGCCGACGTGCCTGCGGTGGAGACCTGAGCACCCACAAGAAGAACACGAGGACAAGACATGGAGTTCTTCCGATTCAGGCGTGACATCCCGTTCATGCGGCACGCGCTGGTGTTCAACATCATCTCGGCCGTCACCTTCCTGGCCGCGGTGTTCTTCCTCGCCACGCGCGGGCTGCACTTCTCGATCGAGTTCACCGGCGGCATCAACATGCAGGTGAGCTATGCGCAGACGGCCGATGTGGAGAAGATCCGCGCCACGGTCGAGAAGCTGAACGTCGGCGAAGTGCAGGTGCAGAACTTCGGCAGCTCGCGCGACGTGATCATCCGCTTGCCGGTGGCCAAGGGCGTGAAGCAGACCGAGGTCGTCGCGAACGTGTTCGACAGTCTGTGCAAGGTCGAGAGCGGCACGGTCAGCACACGTGAGGTCACGAGCCCGAAGGGCGAGGTGACGACGCGGCCGGTGTGCTCGGCCGGTGCGCAGGAGCCGTTGACCCAGCAGAGCGTCGAGTTCGTCGGCCCGCAGGTCGGCAGCGAGCTGGCGATCAATGGCGCCTATGCGCTGGCGGCCGTGGTGATCGGCATCATGGTCTACCTCGCGATCCGTTTCGAATGGAAGTTCGCGGTCGCGGCCATCATCGCCAACCTGCACGACGTGATCATCATCCTCGGCTTCTTCGCGTTCTTTCAGTGGGAGTTCAACCTCACGGTGCTCGCGGCGGTGCTGGCGGTATTGGGCTACTCGGTCAACGAGTCGGTCGTCATCTTCGACCGGATCCGCGAGGCGTTCCGGCGCTACCGCAAGATGAACACGCATGAGGTGATCGACCACGCGATCACCAGCACGATGAGCCGCACGATCATCACGCACGGCAGCACGCAGATGATGGTGCTGTCGATGTTGATCTTCGGCGGACCGACGCTGCACGGCTTCGCGCTAGCGCTGACGATCGGTATCCTGTTCGGCATCTATTCGTCGGTGTTCGTTGCCGCCGCGATCGCGATGTGGCTGGGCGTCAAGCGCGAGGACCTGATCAAGGCCGGACCGGCCAAGGAGCTCGATCCGGACGACCCGAACGCCGGGGCGGTGGTGTAGAGTCTGCGGGTCAATCCCCCGCGCTGTTCAGGATCCACGTCACGCCCATGTCGACCCCCGCCAACCCGACGGCATTGGCCCAGCAGGCTCGCAGGTCCTATGTCGAAGGGCTGTTGACGGGCCTGCCCGCGGTGGTTCAGGCGGTCGATACCGGCGCCCGTCTGCTGGTCAGCCAGGTCGCCGAGCCGAGCGTGGCGATCAAGCGGCGCGAGATCGTTCCCGATCTGCAGAGGTCTGCTGGCCTCTGGCTGCAAGGCATGACCTCGATGCTGCGCGGTGCGCGCGTCAGCGGCATGGTCTCGGCGACTCACCCTGGCGATCTGCCCTTGCCGTCGAGCCGCAACGCCAAGCTCAGCCTGGTGGACGACGACACGATCGAGCAGGAGATCATCAGCTCCCGACTGGCGCTGGCGATGATGGACCGCGCCTCGTGGGAGTTCACCGATCTGCGCTCGCGCATGACGCTTCTCGAAGGGCGCGACGAGCTCGACACCAACGATGCGCTGCGCCCGCATGTCTTCGCGCGCATCATTTCGGCCTCGTGGCGCGCTGCCGGCCTCAGCCTCGACACCTGGCGGCAGTTGCAGGGCGTGTTGCACGAGGAGTTCGCGCACTTCGCCGAAGAGGGCTACCACGAGACCAACCGTTTCCTTCTGGAACGGCACGTGCTGCCCAATGTCGATCTGCGGCCGTTCATCCGGCGCTCGCGCAATGCCGCGACGACCACGGGCTACACCGGCAACACGGCTGCGGGTTCGGGGTTCTCCAGTTCGCGCAGCGGCCTGGGCACGGGCGCGCGCGGTGAGGTCGGCGAAGAGACGCGGATGATGACGCGCGCTGCCGGGCTGGCACGCGGCGTCGACCACGCCGAAGCGGTGCTCGGGCGACTCAACAGGCTGATCGGTCGCCAGCTGCCGGGTTTCGGCGCGACCGAACACGACCGCCCGGTGGCGTCGACCTCGCCGCGCCTGAAGACGGCCATCAACGAGGCCCAGCAGGGGGTCGCGCGCCGCTTCGAGGCCGGTGCCGACCGGGGCACGGTTGCTGGTGGGCACGTCAGCACGCCGGCGCTTCTCGAAGAGCTGAATCAGCGCCGGCAGGCCCTCAAGCAGGCCGCGGCGACGCCGGTCGAACGCGCGACGATCGAGATCGTCGCGCTGCTGTTCCAGAGCATCCTCACGGAAGAGCGCATCCCGACGGCGGTGCGCGTCTGGTTTGCGCGGTTGCAGATGCCTGTGCTGCGTGTGGCGGTCGGGGAGCCCGATTTCTTCGCGACGATCGACCACCCGGCGCGCCGCTTGATCGACCGGATGGGCGCGTGCGTGATGGGTTTCGACGCGAACAGCCGCGCGGTCGGCGACATCCTCGAGAAGGAGATCAAACGCGTCGTGCAGGTTGTCGAGGCGTATCCCGACACCGGCCGGCGCGTGTTCCAGACCGTGCTCGTCGAGTTCGAGAAGTTCCTCGAGCACTACTTCAAGAACGAGAACGAGGCGTCGCGCAAGGGCGTGTCGCTGGCGCAGCAGGTCGAACAGCGCGAGACGCTGGCGATCCAGTACACCATCGAGCTGCGCAAGATGCTCAACGAGGTGCCGGTGCAGGAAGGCGTGCGCGAGTTCCTGTTCCACGTCTGGGCCGATGTGCTCGCGATGACGGCCGTGAAGGCCGGCAACCAGAGCGACGCGACCAGGGACATGAAGCGCGCCGCCGCCGACCTGATCTGGTCTGCCGGCGCCAAGGTGTCGCGCGAGGAGCGCGCCGAGGTCATCCGCCGCTTGCCGCCGCTGCTCAAGACCTTGCGCGACGGCATGGCCAACGCCGGGGTTCCGGCGGAGAAGCAGGACGAGCACATCCAGCGTCTCAACAATTCGCTGGCCGCGGCGTTCACGGCCAAGACCGCGGCCATTCCGCACGAGCGGCTCGAGGAGCTGATGGCGAGGCTCGAGACCCTGGAAGAATTGCTGCCCGACAGCGCTGACCTCGAGATCGACGAGTCCATGGTGCTCGATCTGTCGGGCCACGAGAGTTCCGAGCTCGAAGTCGTCGCCGAGGGCGGCTCGATGCCGACACCGGCAATGCTGGCCTGGGCGCGCGAGCTGCAGGTGGGCAGCTGGTACATGCTCGACTACCGCAATCGCAACGAGGCGGTCCAACTGGCGTGGCAGGGCATGCGCAGGCAGTTGTCGCTGTTCGTGTCGCCGCAAGGGCGCGGTGTGCTGTTCCAGCAGAACCGGCTCGCGGCCTTCCTGCAGGCGGGCCTGCTCGTGCCCGCACAGGAGGAGTCGCTCACGGTGCGCGCGACACGCAGCGCCATGGCCAAGCTCGATGGCGATCCGAGCCGCCTGCTGAACTGACAGCCCGGCCCCGCAGGGCTAGTGGATCAGACGGTCTTCTTCGTCGACGAACAGCTCGTCGAGGATCAGGGCGTCGGGTTCCTCGCCCAGGCTCCAGAACACCATCAGCACGATGATCTTCAGGTCTTCCAGGTCGATCGGGCCACCGGGGATCGCACTGGCGCGGTCGATGACCATCTCGCGCATGGGCGGCGGCAGGACGCCGGCAGATTCGAGAAAGCTGATGAACCCGATCGAAGGTTCACCGAGGTGCTCCTGCTCGGCCGGTGAATAAACCCGCAGGCTGTGCTCGCCTTGTGCACCGACGTACGACTCCGCGGCTGCGGCCACGCCGTCAAGCCAAGTGAGCGCCTCCTGGATCTCGTCCGATTCAAAGCCGACGGACGACAGCTTGCGGGTCAGCTGGTCGTGGTCGGGACAGGCATCGGGCCGCCAGTAGTTTTCGTACAGGTACACGAGCACATCGAACATGAGTTCACTATACCGCAGCGCCCTCAGCCACGGGCTGTGCGCTGGAACAATTGACCTGGCAAGCGTGAGACCTGACCGCTCAGCTCGAGGTCGAGCAGGCGCACACTGAGTTCGGCAGCCGACGAGCCCGTGCGAGCCACCAGCGCATCCAGCGTGACCGGGTCGAACCCGAGTGCGTCGAGAAGCGGGTCGACCGCCTGCGGGGTATCGGCTGTGGCCGCTCCGATGCCGGGCCAGCGCAGTTCTTCCAGGATGTCCTGCGCCGTCTCGACCAGTTTCGCCCCTTGCTTGATCAGGGCATGGCAGCCGCGCGATTGCGGGGAATGGATCGAACCGGGGATCGCGAACACGTCACGCCCGGCTTCGTTCGCCATGCGCGCCGTGATCAGCGATCCGGATTGCAGCGCTGCCTCGACCACGAGCGTGCCGCGCGCCAGCCCCGCGATGATGCGATTCCGGCGTGGAAAATTGGGCGCCAGCGGCGGCATGCCGAGCGAGTACTCGCTCACGATCAAGCCCTTGGCAGCGATACGGTGCGCCAGGCCGAGGTTGCGCTTCGGGTAGACGCGGTCGAGCCCGGTGCCGACGACTGCGATCGTGCTGGCCACGCCGTCCAGCCCGCCCGCATGCGCGGCCGTGTCGACGCCGAGTGCCAGGCCGGACACGATCGTCATGCCGCTGTGGCTCAGCTGGCTGGCGAAGGCGCGCGCGTTGTCCGCGCCTTGCGGGGTCGGGCTGCGGCTGCCGACGATCGCGATGGCCTCGGATTGCAGCAAGTCGAAACGGCCCTGTGCATACAGCAGCAGCGGCGGGTCGGCGGTGTCCAGCAGCGCGCGCGGGTAGCGGTCGTCACCGAGCGCGATCACGTCGCGCGGCTCGGGGGCGTCGGCGTCCAGCCAGGCGAGCGTGGTGGCCAACAGCGTGTCGAACGCGTCGGGCAATTCCACCAGCGACTCCGCCTGGATGCGCGGGACGACCGCCCCGCGAGCGGCGTTGGTTGCCGCGATGGCGGCCTGGGGCGAGCCGAATGCGGCGAGCAACTTGCGCGCTGACTCTCGCCCGAGCTGGGGCGTTTCGGTCAGGCGCAGCCAAGCGCTCAGTTCGCGGCTGTCAATCACGGCGCGCGGCCGGGCTGCCCCGGCTCAGGTTCAGGGCTGCGTGAAGCGGTCGCCAGCGGTCACCGGGTCCTTGACGGACAGGATCAGCGCGTACGACATGCGATCGAACACACGGAAGACGAACAGCAATCCGTGTCGTTCGTCGGGCAGCTTGATGGTCGGGCGGCTCGCATCGGTGCGATCCACGACGCGCTCGCCCTTGCTCAGCAGCGCCAGCACATGGCCCCGCTCCATGCCCTGCGCGGAACCGCGGTTCAGGGCAACGATCTGGTTCTGGCCGGCGTTCAACCCATCGCCGTAGATCGACACGATCTGCCCGTCCATCGCGCCAGCCGGAGCGTGCGGCGTGTAGTTGGTGAACTCGCGCGACGGAACCAGCGCCAGGCGGTCGCCCACACCGGCCTCCTGCTTGATGCTCGTGACGGTGAACGTCGCCGGGACGATCTCGGACTTGCCGTTGGCGTCGACGCGCGTCTCGCCCTGGCGGGTGTATTCGGCCGAGCCGACATAGGTGGCCTCGTAACCCAGGACCTCGCGCGTGGTCGGATCCAGCAGCGGCTTCGGTTCGCGGAAGATGCGGTAGTCGTTGCCGACCACCTCGCCACGCACGTAGGCGAGATCGCCGCGCGACACCAGCACGCGCCCGGCTTGCGTCGCGACGATGCGCGGCGATTGCTCGAGCTCGTTGGTCTGGAAGATCACCGCCTCGGTCAGGAACGGCTCGATGAGATTGAACGGGATCGACGCCAGCGCGCCATCGCCCAGCCCGGAGGTGCGTACGCGCGGCGACAGCTTGGTCGTGCCGTCGGGCCCGAGTTGCTGGCCCATGCGCAGACGCGCGCGGCCGCCGGTCTTGTCCAGGTAGAGAACCTGCCCGGGGTAGATCAGGTGCGGGTTGCGGATCTGCTCCATGTTCATGCCCCAGAGCTCGGGCCAGCGCCACGGGCTCTTCAGGAACATCCTGGAGATCGCCCACAGCGTGTCGTGGGTCTTCACGGTGTAGGAGTCAGGTGCGTTCGACACCAGTTCCGAGAGTGGCACGCCGTCCTGGGCGACCTTTTGTGCCGTGCCGCGCTGCTGTGACGTCACCGGGAAGTCTGCCGCCTGCAGCGGCCCAGCCCACCCGGCCACGCCGAGCAAGACCATGCCTGAGGACACAGCGCCGACGGCCCGGCGCATATAAGAAGCGGATCGTTCACGACGCGTCATGTGAAAATCTTTCGGAGGACACACGGGGTTTTCGGCCGCGCGGTGGGGTTGCTGAGCCAAACGCGCCGGGGCGGCCGCAGTTCGGCGAAAATCCTCAATCAGTTTCACAGATTCTGCCCCTAAACCCTTGATATCGCAACGAAAGTGACCCGGCGACGCCCAGTGTGTGAGGCGTGTCACGAACCGACAACGTTGCGCTGTGCCCACATTCTCCGTGGCGGCTGCCGGGCCGCGCGTTTCAAGTCTCACCCATGGCCAAGCTCCAGATCCTTCGCTACCCTGACCCGCGCCTGCACACGGTCGCCAAACGCGTCCTGGAAGTGGACGCTCGCATCCGGAATCTGGTCGACGGCATGCTGGAAAGCATGTACGCCGCCGACGGTGTCGGCCTGGCCGCCACACAGGTCGACGTGCATGAGCGGGTGATCGTGATGGACACCTCGGACGAACGCGACGACCCACGCGTGCTGATCAACCCGGAGATCGTCGCCCGCAGTGAGGAGATGACGCTGGCCGACGAGGGCTGCCTCTCGGTGCCGGCGATCTATGACAAGGTGTCGCGGCACGCCAAGGTCACGGTGCGCTCGCTCGACCGGAACGGCAATCCGCAGGAATTCGAGGCCGAGGGACTGCTGTCGATCTGTGTCCAGCACGAAATGGATCACCTGGTCGGCAAGGTCTTCGTCGAATACCTGAGCCAGCTCAAGCGCGACCGCATCAAGACCAAGATGCTGAAGAAGAACCGCGAGGACGAGCGCGGGTGAACATCGCCTTTGCCGGGACACCCGAGTTCGCGCAAGTGGCGCTGGCGGCGCTGAGGCATGCGGGCTTTCGCATCGGTCTGGTCCTCACTCAGCCGGACCGCCCCGCCGGGCGGGGCATGAAGCTGCAGGCGTCGCCGGTGAAAGCGTTCGCGCTGGCGCACCAAATGCCGCTGGCGCAGCCGCGAAGCCTGCGGCTGGACGGCAAGTCCCCCGACGATGCGCAGGCGGCACGCGCGGCCCTCGAGACCGCCCGGCCCGACGTGCTGGTCGTGGCGGCTTATGGCCTGATCCTGCCGCAGTGGGTGCTCGACCTGCCGCGCCTGGGCTGCCTGAACATCCATGCCTCGCTGTTGCCACGTTGGCGCGGCGCGGCGCCGATCCATCGGGCGATCGAGGCCGGCGATTCGCACACCGGCATCACGATCATGCAGATGGACGCCGGCCTGGACACCGGGGAAATGTTACTCGTGGAGACGATTGAGATCGGCGCCGGCGAGACAACGTCGAGTCTGCACGACAGACTCGCCGCTCTCGGCGGCCGTGCGATCGTCGAGGCGCTCGAAATGGCGGCCTTCGGGGCCCTCGCGCCGACACCGCAGCCCATCGAGGGCGTGACCTACGCACACAAGATCGAAAAGGCCGAGGCCGCGATCGACTGGCGCGACGAGGCTGTCGCGATCGAGCGCCGCTTGCGCGCGTTTGACCCCTTCCCGGGTGCCACGGCCACCCTCGATGGTGACGTGATCAAGTGCTGGCGCGGCACCGTCGCGGCCGGCGAGGGTGCGCCCGGGACCGTGCTCGGCGTCGACGACCAGGGCATCACCGTGGCGTGCGGCGAGGGCGCGCTGCGTCTCATCGAGTTGCAGCGCGCCGGCGGCAAACGCCTTGGCGCCGCCGCGTTCCTGCAGGGTCGCCCGATCGAGCAAGGGATGACCTTCGCCCCACACGTTCGTTGAACTGCGCGGCGCCGGCCGCATCTGAGGGATTCTGTTCAAACTCGGAGACACCTCGATGTTCAACCTGCTGAAGACCGCCGTGCTGATGGCTGCGATCACCGCGCTGTTCATGACGATCGGCTCGGTACTGGGCGGCCGCCAGGGGATGATGCTGGCGCTGATCGTCGCGCTCGGCATGAACTTCTTCAGCTATTGGTTCTCCGACGCGCTGGTCCTGAAGATGTACAACGCCCGGCAGGTCGATGAGACCTCGGCGCCGCAGTTCTACCGGATGATCCAGGAGCTCGCGCGCAACGCGCAGTTGCCGATGCCCAAGGTTTACCTGATCGATGAAGACGCACCGAACGCCTTCGCCACCGGCCGCAACCCCGATCACGCAGCGGTCGCCGCGACCACCGGCATCCTGCGCGTGCTGACCGACCGGGAGTTGCGCGGTGTGATGGCGCACGAGCTGGCGCATGTGCGCCACCGCGACATCCTGATCAGCACGATCAGCGCCACGATGGCGGGTGCGATCTCGATGCTGGCGAACTTCGCCATGTTCTTCGGCGGGCGTGACAGCGAGGGCCGCTCGACGAACCCGGTCGTCGGCATCCTCGTGATGATCCTCGCGCCGATCGCCGCCAGCCTGATCCAGATGGCGATCAGCCGCGCGCGCGAATTCGAGGCCGATCGCGGCGGCGCCGAGATTTCAGGCGATCCGCGGGCGCTCGCCAGCGCGCTCCAGAAGATCCATCGGGCCGCTCAGGGGATCCCGCTTGAAACGGCCGAGCGCCACCCCGAAACGGCGCAGATGATGATCATGAATCCGCTGTCGGCCGGCGGGTTGCGCGGCATGTTCTCGACCCACCCGTCGACCGAGGAGCGCGTCGAGCGGCTGCTCGCGATGGCACCGGTCGCGGCACGCTGACCGAGCGCCGGAGGCGCGGTGATAAGGTCGGCACCCATCGAAACAGTCCTCGGAGCGCGCGCAGTGAAGACGACCAAATTCCCGGAGTCCTTCTTGTGGGGCGCGGCGACCTCGGCCTATCAGATCGAGGGCTCGCCGCTCGCCGATGGCGCGGGGCCGAGCATCTGGCACCGCTTCGTGCGCACGCCGGGCCTGGTGAAGGACGGCGACACCGGCGACGTCGCCTGTGATCACTACAAGCGGATGAAGGACGACGTCCAGATGATGAAGCGCCTGGGCCTCACCGCCTACCGCTTCAGCATCGCCTGGGCACGCGTGCTGCCCGAAGGGCGCGGGCGGGTGAACGAAGGGGGCCTGGGCTTCTATGAGCGCCTGGTCGACACGCTGCTCGAGAACGGTATCGAGCCAATGGCCACGCTCTACCACTGGGATCTGCCCGCCGCGCTCGACGACCGCGGCGGCTGGCTCAACCCGGACGTCGCCGACTGGTTCGCCGACTACGCGACCGTCATGTTCAAGCGGCTCGATGGTCGCGTCAAGAAGTGGGCGACGCTCAACGAACCCTGGGTCGTGAGCGACGGCGGCTACCTGCACGGCGCACTCGCTCCGGGCCACAAGAACCGCTTCGAGGCGCCGATCGCCTCGCACCAGCTGATGCGTGCGCACGGCAAGGCGGTGCAGGCCTACCGCGCGATCGGTCAACACGAGGTCGGCCTGGTCGTGAACCTCGCGCCCAAGCACCCGGCCACGAGCAAGCCCGAGGACGTGGCCGCGACGCGACGCGCCGATGCCTACATGAACCGCCAGTACCTCGACCCGGTCTTTCTCGGCAAGTACCCCGACGAGATGACCGAGATCTTCGGCGAGGCCTGGCCACAGTGGCCGGCCGAGGACTACGTGCTGATCGGCCAGAAGATCGACTTCGTCGGCGTCAACTACTACATGCGCGACATGATCCGCCACGAGGAGAGCGCGTGGCCGGTCAAGACGGCCGTCGTGCCGCAACCTCAGTCGACCTACACCGAGACCGGCTGGGAGGTCTACCCGAAAGGCCTGACCGAGATCCTGACGTGGGTGAAGCAGCGCTACGGCGACATCCCGCAGTACGTGACCGAAAACGGCGCCGCGTTCTACGACCCCCCGAAGGCGACCACCGGCCGCGACGGTCTGGCCGCGGTGCATGACCCGCTGCGCCTGGCCTACTACCGCAGCCACCTGCGCGCGATCCACGATGCGATCGCGCAGGGCGTCGACCTGCGCGGCTACTTCGCGTGGTCGCTGATGGACAACCTCGAGTGGTCGCTCGGCTATTCGAAGCGTTTCGGGCTGGTTCATGTGAACTTCCAGACGCAGGAACGCACGCTGAAGGACAGCGCGCACTTCTACGCCAGCGTGATCGCCACGAACGGCGCCGCGCTCGACAGCGACTGAGCCACGACGTCGCCAGCCCCAAGCGGGCCCTGAAGCCTTCGATGCGTTACGCCTTCTGACGACAGGCTCGGCTTCCGAGGTCACACTGTTCGAGTTGATCGCCGATCGCACGAAGCCCTCGAACAGCCTTCCGCACATGCCCCCACTCACACGCCGTACCCTGCTCCTCGGTGGCGCCGCGCTTCTCGGCGGCTGCGAGTCCTTCTATCAGTCCGGTTTCCTGCGCAGCCCCGTGTACGACACCGGCGACGCGGACGCGGCCTCCCAATTGGCCGCTGCCGCGGAACCGCCGGGCGCCTCCAAGCCCGTGCTGCCCGCGCTGTTCGACGACATCGAACGCCGCACCTTCGACTTCTTCTGGCTCACCGGCAACGCCGCCAACGGCATGGTGCCGGACCGCTACCCCACCCCGGCGCCGGCGAGCATCGCGGCGATCGGCATGGCCCTCACCGCCTATGTGATCGGCGCCGACCGCGGCTTCGTCACGCGCGAGCAGGCGCGTGCCCGCGCGCTCACCACGGTGCGCTTCTTCCGCACCGCGCCGCAGGGGGTGCAGCCGCGCGGCGTGAGCGGCTACAAGGGCTTCTTCTATCACTTCCTCGACATGAAGACCGGCCTGCGCGCCGGCCGCAGCGAGCTGTCGACGGTGGACACCGCGCTGCTGATGGGCGGCATGCTGCACGCGCAGGCGTACTTCGACTCCACGCATCCGGACGAGGTCGAGATCCGCGATGCCGTCGATGCGATCTACTGGCGCATCGACTGGAAGTGGGCGCAGGTGCGCGGCCAGTTCGTCAGCATGGGCTGGAGCCCCGAGAAGAACTTCATCCCGCACGACTGGCAGGGCTACAACGAGGCGATGCTGGTCGTGCTGCTGGCGCTCGGCTCGCCCACGCACCCGGTCGACGAAGGCGCGTGGAGCGCGTGGAGCGAGAGCTACCGCGGTGCGTGGGGCCGCTTCATGGGCTACGAGCACCTGAGCTTCGCGCCGCTGTTCGGTCATCAGTACTCGCACATGTGGATCGACTTCCGCGGTATCCAGGACGCGACGATGCGCCAGCGCAACCTCGACTACTTCGAGAACAGCCGCCGCGCCGTCTACGCACAGCGCGCCTATGCCATCGCCAACCCGAAGGACTGGTTCGAGTACGGCGCCAACGTCTGGGGCTTCACCGCCTGCGACGGCCCGGGCACGATGCGCTCGCGAGACCGCAAGGGGCGCACGCGCTACTTTCTCGACTACTCCGCGCGCGGCGCCGGGCGCCAGCACACGGTCGACGACGGCACGATCGCGCCGACGGCCGCCCTCTCGTCGCTGCCGTTCGCCCCGGAGATCGTGATCCCGGCCACACAGGAGATGCACGCCCGCTACGGCGAGTTCATCTACTCGCAGTACGGCTTCTTCGATTCGTTCAACCGCAGCTTCACCGATGGCGAGGTCAAGCTCAGCGACGGTCACGTCGCGCCCGGCTTCGGCTGGATTGCGACCGACTACCTCGGCATCGACCAGGGCCCGATCCTCGCGATGATCGGCAACTACCGAAATGGGCTGGTGTGGGACGACATGCGCAACTGCGTGCCGCTGCGCCGTGGCCTGGCGCGCGCCGGCTT
>JBDTVC010000141.1:0-12896 GCA_040007475.1 Burkholderiales bacterium | reverse complement strand
CGATCACGCCGCAGAGGTAGCCGTCGAGCATCACCGCGTCGAGCGGCTCCAGCGGTTCGGGTGTTTCGAGCAGCAGGTCGTCGAGTTCGGCGAACTCCGCGTCGGTGAGGTCGTGCGCGCGGGCGGCGTTGGACGGGGGGGTTTCTTTGGGCTGCATGGCGAGTATCTCGGCGCGAAGGTGTGACATTGTGATGCGTGGCCGAAGAGGCCGGGCCGAGCGCCGGGCCGCTCCCAAGCCGGCCCGGATCCCCTTGGGGGGTGGCTGCAGTACTCTGCAGCCGGGGGCTCCATTTAAACCGAGAAGCGCCCGATCAACCGGTAGCGGGCGCCGGGGTGAAAGAGCCGCGCGACCGAGGCGACGGCACCCTGCGACACCGTGCGGCGCGAGACCATCAGCAGCGCACTGCCCTCGGCGACCTCCAGCAGCGTCGCCTGCTCCGGCGTGGCGAGCACGGCTTCGATGACCTGCTCGGCTTCGGTCAGCGGCGCGTGCTCGAACAGCACGAACGAGGGCGTCACTTGCGTGAAGTCGCGCGTCATCAGGTCGGGCGCCAGGGCCGGGTTCACGTGCCGGTCCTCGAGCTGGATCGGCACACCACTCTCCAGGTGCACGAGCTGCACATGGACGATCGCGGCACCCCGCGGCAGCCGCATCGCTGCCGCGGTGCGCGCGTCGGCCTTCTCGCGGGCGACCAGGCACACGCGGGTGGTGTGCACGTGCCCACGCTCGCGGATCTCGTCGTGGATGTCGCGCACCTGCAGCAGGTTGGAGATGGGGTGCAGCTCGGCCACATAGGAGCCGGAGCCCTGGCGGCGCTCGATCAGGCCTTCTTCCTCGAGCTCGCGCAGCGCGCGATGCACCGTCATGCGTGCGCAGCCGAAGGTCTGCACCAGCTCGCGCTCCGAGGGCAGGCGCACGCCGGGTTGCCAGCCGCCCTGGGCGATGCGCTCGCGCAGCGCGGCCTTGATGGTCGCGTAGGGGAGCGTGCGTGCGGGAGCCGTCATCGCTTCATTCTAACGACCTGCATGCTAAAGTTGTCTAGACCACTTCGGGGCCCGCCATGACGACCACGACGCATACGATCACCCCCGGCCAGCTCGATGCGGCGATGCTCCAAGCCGCCGCCGCGGGTGGCGCGCGCTGGGCCATCGCGCCCGAGGCGAACGCGCGCATCGCGGCCAGCGTGCAGGCGGTGCGCGACCTCGTCGCGCAACACGCGGCGGTCTACGGCATCAACACCGGCTTCGGCAAGCTCGCGCAGACGCGAATCAAAGACGACGACCTCGCACAGTTGCAGCGCAACCTGGTGCTGTCGCACAGCGCCGGGGTCGGCCAGCCGCTCACGGCACCAGTCGTGCGGTTGATGCTGCTGTTGAAGGCGGCGAGTCTCGCGCACGGTTTGTCGGGTGTGCGGCCAGAGGTCATCACCGCATTGCTGGCGCTGCTCAATGCCGACGTGCTGCCGGTTGTGCCCGAGAAGGGCTCGGTCGGCGCGAGCGGCGACCTCGCGCCGCTGGCGCACCTGGCCGGCGTGCTGATTGGCGAGGGCGAGGCGTTCGTTGATGGTGTGCGCGTGCCCGCCGTTCAGGCCCTGGCGAAGGCAGGGCTCGTGCCGCTGCAACTCGGCCCCAAGGAAGGCCTCGCGCTGCTGAACGGCACGCAGTGTTCGACCGCGCTCGCGATCCACGCGGTGCAGCGCGTGCGCCGCGTGTTCGACATGGCGGTGGCGATCGGCGCCATGACGGTCGATGCGGCGAAGGGGTCGGACACACCCTTCGACGACCGCATCCACGCCGCGCGCGGCCAGCCCGGCCAGCGCCTCGTCGCGGCACGCTACCGCGACTGGCTCGCGGGCAGCGCGCTGCGCGCGTCGCACCTCGATTGCGACCGCGTGCAAGACCCGTACTGCCTGCGCTGCCAGCCGCAGGTGATGGGCGCCTGCCTCGACCAGATCGACCACGCCTGGAAGGTTCTGCTGATCGAAGCCAACGGCGTGTCGGACAACCCGCTCGTGTTCGCCGACACGTTGCAGGCGCTCTCGGGCGGCAACTTCCACGCCGAGCCGGTGGCGTTCGCGGCCGACAACCTGGCGCTGGCCATCGCCGAGATCGGCGCGCTGGCCGAACGCCGCACTGCGATGCTGATGGACCCGGTGCTCTCGGGCCTGCCGGCGTTCCTGGTCGAACACGGTGGGCTCAATTCGGGTTTCATGATCGCGCAGGTGACCTCGGCCGCGCTCGCGTCCGAGAACAAGTCGCTCGCGCACCCGGCGAGTGTCGACTCGCTGCCGACCTCGGCGAACCAGGAAGACCACGTCTCGATGGCGACCTTCGCGGCACGGCGTTTGCACACGATGCTCGACAACACGGCCGGCGTGGTCGGCATCGAGTGGTTGTGTGCGGCGCAGGCGCTGGAGTTTCACCGGCCGCTGAAGTCGTCGGATGCGATCGAGGCCTTGCACACCCGCTTGCGTGCAAAGGTGGCGCGGCTGAGTGTGGATCGCCTGATGGCGCCGGACATCGAAGCCGCCACCGCGCTGGTCGAGCAAGGCGTGCCCGCCCCGGGCTGACTGTGCCTCAGTGCTCCATCAACACCGCCTTGAGGCTCTCGACGCGGATGTCTTCGGTGACGATCGCCTTCAGCTCCGAAAAGCGCGGCGTCGTCTTCACCGTGTAGTGGCGCGGGTACGGCAGGTCGATCGCGAGTTCGTTCTTGATGCGCCCGGGGCGCGCGCTGAACACGGCGCAGCGGTTGGCCATGAAGATCGCTTCGTCGATGTCGTGGGTCACGAACAGCACGGTCTTCTTGTGCAGCTCCCAGATCGACAGCAGCAGCTCCTGCATCAGCGCGCGGGTCTGGTTGTCGAGCGCGCCGAAGGGTTCGTCGAGCAGCAGGATCTTCGGGTCGTTGGCGAGTGCGCGCGCAAGCGCGACGCGCTGCTGCATGCCGCCGGAGAGCTGCTTCGGGTAGTGCGACTCGAAGCCGCTCAGCCCGACCTCGGCGATGAAACGCGCGGCGATCTCCTGCTGTTCGGCGAGCGGCATGCCCTTCTCGCGCAGGCCGAAGCAGATGTTCTCGCGCACCGTGAGCCACGGGAACAGCGTGTAGCTCTGGAACACCATGCCCCGGTCGGCGCCGGGGCCGGTGACGGCCTGGCCGTCGAGCAGCACCTGGCCGAGTGTCGGCGTGTCCAGGCCCGCGACGATGCGCAGCAGTGTGGACTTGCCGCAGCCGGAAGGGCCGAGGATGGTGATGAAGTCGTTGTCGGCGACTTCGAGCGTGGTCGGTTGCAGCGCGAGTGTCGGCGTGCCGCCATTGACGCCGGGGAACGTGCGGCCGACACCCTGGATGCCGAGGCGACTCAAAGCGCCGCCCACTTGAACATCGCGCGGTTCGCACGCTTGAATGCCAGATCCGAGATCAGCCCGATCACACCGATCGTGATGATGCCGAAGATGATCTGGTCGGTCGCGAGCAGCGCCTGGCTGTCGGTGATCATGTGGCCGATGCCGTTGCTCGCGCCGATCAGCTCCGCGACGATCACGTAGGTCCAGGCCCAGCCGAGCACGAGGCGCAGCGTTTCGGCGATCTGCGGCGCGGCGGCCGGGATCAGCACGCGCTTGACGATGCCGATGTCGCTCGCGCCGAGCGTGTACGCCGCCTCGACCAGATCGCGCCGGGTGCCGCCGACCTGCATCGCGATCATCAGCACGAGCTGGAAGAACGAGCCGATGAAGATCAGCGACAGCTTCTGCGCCTCGCCGATGCCGGCCCACAGGATCAGCAGCGGAATGAACGCGGAAGCAGGCAGGTAGCGCGCGAACGAGACGAACGGCTCGAAGAAGGCCTCGACCGGCTTGTACGCACCCATCGCCACGCCCAGCGGCACCGCGAGCAGCGCCGCCACGAGGAAGCCGCCGAGCACGCGCCAGATCGTGAAGCCGATGTCCTTCGCGAACCCTTGCTCGGTGAGAAGCACCCAGCCGGACTTGAGCATCGCGATCGGGTCTGCGAGAAACGTCTTCGGCACGAAGCCGCCGAGCGTGGCCACGGCCCACACGGCGAAGAACAGCACGAAGAAGAGGATGCCCAGGGCGTTGCGCCGCCCGGGGCTGACCTCGATGAGAGGCTTCAAGCGCCTACTTGATGAAGCTGGTGTCGGCCAGCCCGCTCAGGTCGGGGATCGCCTTGATGCTGCCGATCTCCAGCAGCAGTTCGGCCGCTTCCTTGCTGAACTGGGCGTGCTCGCCGGCGAAGAACTTCTGGTTCGCCGCGCGGTCCTGCCAGCGCAGGTAGGCCTGCGACTTCTCGAAGGCCTCGCCGCTCTGCTTCACGTCGGCGCCCATGATCTCGAAGGACTTCTTCGGATCCTTCTTGATCATGTCGAGCGCGTCGAAGTAGCCGTCGGCCAGCGCCTTCGCGACCTTGGGGTTCTCCTTCAGGAACTTGGGCGTGCAGCCGAAGGTGTCCATCACCATCGGGTAGTCGAGCGTGGTCGCGATGATCTTGCCGGCCTCGGGCTTGGCGCGCACCGCGCTCAGGTAGGGCTCGTAGGTCATGCCGGCGTCGAAGTCGGTGGTGCCGGCGATGATCGCGTTGGCGACCGGCTGCGGCTCCAGCGTCAGCACCTTCACGTCCTTGATCGACAGGCCGTTCTTCTTCAGCATCCACGCCAGGCCGAAGTACGGGGCGGTGCCCGGGGCCGACGCGGCGACGGTCTTACCCTTCAGGTCGGCGATCTTCATGATGCCGGGCTTCACGACCATGCCGTCGGCGCCGTAGCTCTTGTCGAGCTGGAAGATCTGCGTCGTGGTCACGCCGTTGGCGTTCCAGCCGACCCAGGTCTCGACCGTGGTGGCGGCGCACTGCACGTCGCCGGAGGCGATCGCGAGGTGGCGGTCTTTCTGCGGGATCTTCTTGATCGAGACATCGAGGCCATGCTTCTTGAACAGGCCCGCTTCGTTGGCCAGCGTCAGCGGCGCGAAACCGGTCCAGCCGGAGATCGCGATGGCCACTTTGGCGTCCTGCGCAAGAGCCGGCGTGGCAGCGGCAAGGGCGGCGGCGAGGGTGATCAGGCGGCGAACAAACATCATCGAATCTCCAGGTGGGATGAGTGGGCGACCTGATGCAAGCCGCGTGCCGCGCAGTCTACACTTTGACCCCAACCTGTCTAGACCACTTCTGCCCATGTTCGCGTTCACCCCAGGCACCGTGCCGCTGCTGGTCTCGTTCCCGCACGCCGGCACCGAGATCCCCGACGCCATCGCCGCGCGCATGACGCCCGAGGCGCTGCAGCGCGCCGATGTGGACTGGCACCTGCCGCAGCTCTATGCGTTCGTGCGCGAGATGGGCGCGAGCACGATCGCGGCGCGCTACGCCCGCCACGTGATCGACCTGAACCGCCCGCCGGAAGACACGAGCCTGTACCCCGGCCAGGACGTGACGGGTCTGCTGCCCATCGACACCTTTCGCCGCGAACCGCTGTACCGCCCGGGCCAGGCGCCGGATGCGGCCGAGGCACAGGAGCGTGTCGCGCGCTACTGGCGGCCGTACCACGAGGCGCTCGCCGCCGAACTCGCGCGGCTGCGCGATCTGCACGGGTCGGTGGTGCTGTGGGAGGCGCATTCGATCGCCTCGGTGCTGCCGCGCTTCTTCGACGGCAGGCTGCCCGACCTGAACCTCGGCACCGCCGAAGGCCGAGCCTGCGCACCGGCGCTGCAAGCGGCGGTCGAGAGGGCCATGAACGCCCAGTCGACCTACACGCACATCAGCAACGGTCGCTTCAAGGGCGGCCACATCACGCGCCAGTACGGCCGGCCGCAGGACGGCATCCACGCGCTGCAGCTCGAGATGTGCCAGTGCACCTACATGGACGAAGAGGCGCCGTTCGGCTACCGGCCGGACCGCGCCGCGCAGGTGCAGCCGCTACTGAAGCGGATGCTCGATGCCGTGATGCACGCGCGCTCGCAAGGGGCTTGACCCGATCGCATACGACAGCTCCGCGGGTTGATCCACATCCCACAGGCACAGGTCCGCTCGCTTGCCGAGCTCGATCGTGCCGCGGTCGTGTTGCAGCCCGAGCGCCTGCGCCGCAACGCGGGTGACGCCAAGCAGCGCCTCCGAGGGCGTCATGCGGAACAGCGTGCAGGCCATGTTCATCATCAGCGGCAGGTGCGTGCCAGGGCTGGTGCCGGGGTTGCAGTCGGTGGCCACCGCCATCGGCACGCCGTGCAGACGGAACAGCGCGATCGGCGGCGCCTGCGTGTCGCGCAGAAAGTAGTACGCGCCGGGCAGCATCACCGCCACGGTGCCCGCGCGCGCCATCGCGAGCACGCCGGCCTCATCGATGTGCTCGAGGTGATCGGCGGACAGCGCGCCGAACTCGGCGGCGAGTGCCGCGCCGCCGAGGTTCGACAGCTGCTCGGCGTGGAGCTTGACGGGCAGGCCGTGCGCGCGCGCCGCCTCGAAGACGCGCCGTGTCTGCGCTGGCGTGAAGCCGATCGTCTCGCAGAAGGCGTCGACCGCGTCGGCGAGTTTCAGCCGCGCGGCCTCGGGCAGGATGTGCTCGACGATCTCGTCGACATACGCATCGGCGCGGCCGGCGAACTCGGGCGGCAGCGCGTGCGCGGCCAGCAGCGTGGTGCGCACATCGATGGCGTAGTGCTCGCCGAGCGAGCGCGCCACCTGCAGCGACTTCAGCTCGGCCTTCTGCGACAGGCCGTAGCCCGACTTGATCTCGACGGTGGTCACGCCGTGCTGCATCAGGCTCTTCAGCCGCCGCGCCGATTGCGCGAGCAGGTCACCGGGGTTGGCTTCGCGCGTTTGCCGCACGGTCGACAGGATGCCGCCACCGGCGCGGGCGATCGCCTCGTAGCTCGCGCCCTGCAGTCGCATCTCGAACTCGCGTGCGCGGTCGCCGGCGTGCACGAGGTGGGTGTGGCAGTCGATCAGCCCGGGCGTGACCAGCGCGCCGCCGCCGTCGAGCTCGCGCCGCACCGGCACGCTCGGGTCGAGCGCATGGGTCGGGCCCATGCCCGCGATCAGGCCGCCGGCGACGGCGACAAAGGCGGGTGGCGTCACATGGCAGTCGTCGTCGGTGCAGGTGACGATGCGCACATTGCGGATCAGCAGGTCGATGGCCGGTGCGGTCATGCGTCAGATTCCCTTGAGCAGCGCGCTGCGCGCCGCGACGAATTGCTCGCAGGCTAGGCCGGCGTGCACGTGCTCGCCATCCCGAACATGGCGGACGCCGGCGACCCACACGTCGCGCACGGCCCGGGGGCCGTGATTCGCGAACAGGTGGCCGGCCAGGGCTTGTGCGGGCGTGAGACCCGCCAGCGCGTGGCGCGTGTCGAGCGCGACGAAGTCGGCCTTCTGGCCGACGGCGATGCCGGCGACGGCACGGCCGCTCGCCATGGCGCCGCCGCGCACGGCACCGAGCCAGAGCGCGTCGGCAACCGCTGCATCGGCGCGCGGCGCCAGCACGTTGCGGCGCAGCTGCGTGAGGCGTTGGCCGTACTCGAGCAGGCGCAACTCCTCGGCCGTGTTGACGCTGGCGTGGCTGTCGGAGCCGACGCCCCACGCGCCGCCGGCCGCCAGGTACGCCGCGGCATCGAACAGGCCGTCGCCGAGGTTGGCTTCGGTGGTCGGGCACAGGCCCGCGACGGCACGGCTCGCGACGAGCGCGTCGCGCTCCGCGGGCGTCAGGTGCGTGGCGTGAACCAGGCACCAGCGGGCGTCGACCTCCGCATGCGACAGCAGCCACTCGACCGGCCGCTGGCCGCACCAGGCGAGGCACTCCTGCACCTCCTGCTGCTGCTCGGCGATGTGGATGTGGATCGGCGTGGCCTCGTCGACGCCCGCGACTACGTCGCGCAACGCCGGTGGGCCGACGGCGCGCAACGAGTGCGGCGCGATGCCGACCCTTGCGCCCGCGGCGCGGATGCCCGCGACGATGTCGAGCAACGCGTCGACGCTGTTCGTGAACCGGCGTTGATCGGGGCGCGCGGGCTGGCCGCCGAAGCCGGCGTCCTGGTACAGCACCGGCAGCAGCGTGATGCCGATGCCGGCCCGCCGCGCGGCGCTGAGCAGGCGCAGCGACATCTCGGCCGGGTTCGCGTAGCGCTGGCCCGCCGGATCGTGGTGCAGGTAGTGGAACTCGCAGACCGACGTGTAGCCGGCCTGCAGCATCTCGATGTACAGATGCGTGGCGATGTCTTCGAGCTGGTCCGGCGAGACGGATCGGGCGAAGCGGTACATCAGGTCGCGCCAGGTCCAGAAGCTGTCTTCGGTGGCGCCGCGGTGTTCCGACAGCCCGGCGAACGCGCGCTGGAACGCATGCGAGTGCAGGTTGGGCAGGCCGGGGATCAGCGGGCCGGCGGCGACCGGCATGTCGGTGGCGGCGTTCTTACCGGGCTCGACGCGGGTGAGTGCGCCGACATCGTCCCAGGCCAGCAGCACGTCGCGCGCCCAGCCGGTGGGCAGCAGTGCATGCGGAGCGAAGAGGACGGGGCTCATGGCGTGCGATCGTGACACAGGCGCACGTGTAGCAGCGCGGCGCGGGCGACGGTGGGGCGAACCTCGAGTGCGCCGACCGGGGTGCGCCACAGCAGGCCCTGCAGCGGGCCGATCGCCTCGGTGCCAGCGAGCCATTGGCCGCTCGCGCACAGCAGCAGCGTGACGTCACCGGGCGCGAGCGTGGCGGCTTCGAGATGGACGGCAACCTCGCTGCGGAACCGGCCGCGACGCGTCATCACGTTGAAGTCGGTGCACGCACCGCCGACGAGCGCCGCGTCCAGCGCGACGTCGCCCGCAAAACGGAACGGCGCGAGCGGCGTTGTCAGCGCGTGATCGACGCTGCCGTCGTGCGCGCGCAGCCGCATGCCCACGCCTGTCAGCAAGGTGATGCAGCGGTCGATGCCAGGGAACGCCGAGAACGGCGCATCACGATCGACCTCGGCAACGCTGAGGCGCCAGTCGAAGTCAACCGCATTCGCGCCACCGAACGCGATCTCGCGGGTCAGCCCCGCACCGTTCTTCCACGGTTGCGGCGCGATGTGGCGCAGGTCGAAGCGCTCGGCGCTCACCGAGCCAGCATCGGCAGGTTCAGGTGCTGCTCGCGCGCTGTCTTGACCGCCAGCTCGTAGCCCGCATCGGCGTGGCGCATCACGCCGGAGCCGCTGTCGTTGACGAGCACGCGCGCGAGCCGCTTCGCCGCGGCGTCGGTGCCGTCGGCGACGATCACCATGCCGGCGTGTTGCGAGTAGCCCATGCCGACACCGCCGCCGTGGTGCAGCGAGACCCAGGTCGCGCCGCCGGCGGTGTTGAGCAGCGCGTTCAGCAGCGGCCAGTCGGAGACGGCGTCAGTGCCGTCGCGCATCGATTCGGTCTCGCGGTTCGGGCTCGCGACCGAGCCGGTGTCGAGGTGGTCGCGGCCGATCACGATTGGCGCCTTCAGCTCGCCGCTGCGCACCATCTCGTTGAAGGCCAGGCCCGCGAGGTGGCGCTCGCCGAGCGCGAGCCAGCAGATGCGCGATGGCAGGCCCTGGAACGCGATGCGTTCGCCGGCCATGTCGAGCCATCGGTGCACGTGGGCGTTGTGCGGGAAGAGCTCCTTGATCTTGCGGTCGGTCTTGCGGATGTCCGCCGGGTCGCCAGACAGCGCAACCCAGCGGAACGGGCCCTTGCCTTCGCAGAACAGCGGGCGGATGTACGCGGGCACGAAGCCGGGGAAGTCGAACGCGTTCGTCACCCCTTCATCGAGCGCGACCTGGCGGATGTTGTTGCCGTAATCGACGGTGGCAATGCCCATTGCGTGGAAATCCAGCATCGCCTGCACGTGCACGGCGCACGACTGCGCCGCTGCCTTCCTCAGCGCGGCGTGCTGGCTGGAGTCGTTCTGCGCTTCGCGCCATTGCGCGAGCGTCCAGCCGGCAGGCAGGTAGCCGTTGATCAGGTCGTGGGCCGAGGTCTGGTCGGTGACGAGGTCGGGCTTCATGCCGCCCGCCCTGGCGCGTTTGACCAGTTCGGGCAGCAGCTCGGCAGCGTTGCCAAGCAGGCCGATCGAGATGGCTTCGCGCCGTTCGGTGTGGTGGCGCACCAGCGCGAGCGCGTCGTCCAGGTCGCGTGCCTGCTTGTCGAGGTAGCGCGTGCGCAGGCGGAAGTCGATGCTCGCCTGCTGGCATTCGATGTTCAGCGACACCGCGCCCGCGAAGGTGGCCGCGAGCGGCTGCGCGCCGCCCATGCCGCCGAGGCCGGCGGTGAGGATCCAGCGGCCGACCATGTCGCCACCGAAGTGCTGGCGCCCGGCCTCGGCGAAGGTCTCGAAGGTGCCCTGCACGATGCCTTGCGTGCCGATGTAGATCCACGAACCGGCCGTCATCTGCCCGTACATGAACAGGCCCTTGCGGTCGAGCTCGTGGAAGTGCTCCCACGTGGCCCACTTCGGCACCAGGTTCGAGTTGGCCAGCAGCACGCGCGGCGCGTCGGCATGCGTCTTGAACACGCCGACCGGCTTGCCCGACTGGATCAGCAGCGATTCGTCGTCTTCGAGTACGCGCAGGCAGTCGAGGATCTTGTCGAAGCACGCCCAGTCGCGCGCAGCCCGGCCGATGCCTCCGTAGACGACGAGCTCTTCGGGCCGCTCGGCCACATCGGGATCGAGGTTGTTCTGCAGCATGCGGAACGCGGCCTCCGTCAGCCACGACTTGCAGTGCAGCGTGCTGCCGTGGGGCGCTCGCACGACACGGCCGGGGGCGGAGCGCGCGCCGCGCCGCGCAGCGTCGGCGAGGGTCTGGAGGTCGGTGGTGGAGTTCATCGGGCGCGTCGCTTTCAGGCTGAAGTCACGAAGTGGTCTAGACCACTTCGCGCAGCATGCAAGAAGACGCGCGCCGCGTCAACCCGCTCGCTGGGCGGCGGCTTCGAGCAGGCGCTCGCGCAGCCATTGCTGGCTGCTGACGCGGTCGTTCCGCTGGTGCCACAGCATCGAGATCTGCAGCCCCGCCAGGCCGAAGGGCAGCGGCCGCGTGACGACCTGCTCCCGGTACCCGGTGGAGTCGACGAAGAACGCGGGCAGCACCGTCAGCAGGTTGCTGTTCGCCACCACGCGGCCGGCGGTGAAGTACTGGTTCACCGTCAGCACGACGCGGCGTTCGCGGTTCAACGCGGTCAGCGCCTGGTCGACGAGGCCGTGGGCGCGGCCCGAGAAGCTGACGAGCAGGTGCTGCGCGGCGCAGAACGCGTCCAGCGTCAGCGGGGCGTCGGCCAGCGGGTGACCTTCGCGCATCACGCAGACGTATTCGCTGTCCTGCAACGGGGCGTGGCGCAGCGGCGAATCGTCGCCCTGGCCCAGCAGCCCGGCGACGGTCTCCGGGAAGTAGCCGACGACGAGATCGGCGTCGGCACGTTCCAGCAGGCCGCTCGGGTCGCGGGTGGTCAATGGCAGCACGCGAACGTCGGCCAGCGCCCGGCTGTGTTCGATGTGCGACACCAGCGGCGGCATGAACATCGCCGCGGTGGCGTCAGCCATCGCGATCCGGAAGGTTGCCGCGTCGGTCTGGGGTTCGAAGGTGTCGGGCGACAGAGCCGCCTGCAGGTGACCCAACGCGTTGCGCACGTCGGGCCACAGTGCCTCGGCCCGGGGGGTCGGTTTGACGCCGTTCGGCGCGCGAGTGAGCAAGTCCTCACCTACGGATTCCTTCAGGCGCTTCAACGCATTGCTGACCGCGGGCTGGGTGATCGACAGGCGCTCGGCGGCGCGCGTGAGGTTGCGCTCGGCCATCACCACGTCGAAGACGCGGAGCAGGTTCAGGTCGAGCGTGCGGAAGTTCAGGGCGGTTTGCATGGCCATACACAGGCGTGATACCCACGATTCACAAGATTGATTGGTGAATTATCGGGGTTTACCCTAATGTACGGTCCATCGCCTCTCCAAGCGGCCTCGCCGTTGAAAGGATTAGTTCATGAATACCGCTGTCTCGTCACTGCCGATGCACTCCGCCGCCGGGGCGCTCTCTTGGCTCTCGCGTGCGGGCACTACCGTCTGGCGTGCTCTCGAAGAGTCCGGCCGGGCTCGGGCGCAGCGCCACTTGCTCGACTTCGCGGACCAGTGCCAGGCCCTGCAGCCGGATCTGGCCAAGGAACTGCGCGCCGCAGCTCGCCAAGGGCCGCTGGGCTGAGCTGCCTCCAACCCTTCTTCCGTTCAACCAAGGAACACACCATGACCACCACTGTCCTGCACGCCGACGTGCAACGCAGCCGTTTCGTTCAACACCTGCTGGCCACGCTGTCCGGCCTGGCCTTCTGGTTGACCAGCGCACCGCGTCGCAAAGCGTCGCCGGTCGAGTCGGCTGCCCTCGAGGCACAGAAGGTTCGCGACCTGGCGTACTCGTACGCAAAGACCGACCCGGGCTTCGCGGCCGACCTCTACGCCGCCGCGGCGCGCCACGAAGGCCTCGGCGAGGTCTGAAAGGCGAAGGGCCGGCGATTCGCCGGCCCTTCGGTGTGCTGCGCTGAAGACCCGCTCAGCAGAGGGTGCCGATATTCCGGCACCGGTGCTCCATCCCTCAGGCGGCCAGCTTCTTCTCGATGGTCGCCTTGGTCGCGCCCATCTCGGCCGGCAGGTGATGCGCGAGCTGCTGGAACAGCTCGGCGTGCAGGCCCAGCTCGGCGCGCCATGCGCCGGCGTCCAGGCTCGTGACCTGATCGAACTGCTCGGTGCTGAAGTTCAGGCCGTTCCAGTTCAGGTCGCCGTAACGCGGCGTCGTGCCGAACGCGTTCTCGCTGCCTTGGGCGTGGCCTTCGATGCGCCCGATCATCCACTGCAGCACGCGCATGTTTTCCCCGTAGCCGGGCCAGACGAACTTGCCGTCGGCGCCCTTGCGGAACCAGTTGACGC